>SVKT01000037.1 GCA_015068335.1 Oscillospiraceae bacterium
CCGCAATATGCTGGACTCCAACGCCGGCAATCTGGGCATCGACTACCGCACCCGAAACTTTTTCGTGCTGGACGGCGCCACCGGTGCCTATCTTGTGGGCTCCGCGGACGCCGCCTCCCTGCCCCGTGAGCAGAGCGCCAATTTGCTGACCGCGCGAAACGCCGTGGTGCAGGGCGATGAAACGCTGGTGGGAGACCGCAGCGACATCGCCTCGGACTATATGGATGTAGCCATCCCCATTATGGGCGGCGACAACGCATTCATCATCTATATCCTGGACAACAAGGACACGGTCTCCGGTCTGAATGACCAGTTGTTTTTCATCATTGTGCAGGCGCTGGTCATCGGCCTGCTGATCTCCATTCTGCTCAGTTTCCTGCTGTCCAAGACGATGGTCGACCCCATTGAAAAACTGACCGCCGGCGCAGAACGCGTGGCCGCAGGTGAATTTGACAGCGCGCTGCCGGTGGAGTCCACGGACGAGATCGGCATCCTGACCGGCACCTTCAACGAGATGGCCGGCGTGCTGCAATCCACCCTGACGGCTATGGAAAACGAGCGCAACAAACTGGACACGCTCTTCCTCCATATGACGGACGGCGTGGTGGCCTTTGACCACGACGGCCGCCTGATCCACTGCAATCCCGCAGCCAACGAACTGTTGCAGCGGACGGTGGCGCCCGACTGCACCTACGAGGAACTGCTGGGCGATCTGCATCCCTTTGAGCAGATCCTGGCGCTGCACCGCCCCAACTACGTGGAAGACGTCCTGTCCGTGGGCGAGCGGACGCTGGAACTGTACCTGGCTCCCTTTTCCAGCGCCCAGCAGGGCGGCGTCATCATTATGCTCCACGACGTGACGGAGCAGCACCGCAGCGAGGAGCGCCGCAAGGAGTTCGTCGCCAACGTATCCCACGAACTCCGCACGCCCCTGACCAACGTCCGCAGTTACGCCGAGACCCTCCGGGACAGCGGCGGGGACATCCCCCAGGATATGGCCAACGGCTTCCTGGACATCATCATCACCGAAACGGACCGTATGACCCACATCGTACAGGACCTGCTGACCCTCTCCCGTCTGGATTCCGGCAACGCCGAACTGCGCTTCTCCCGCTTTCCCTTCGGGGACGCCATTGCAAGCGTGGTGCGCGCCAACGCACTGAACGCGCAGCAAAGAGGACAGCAGTTCTCCTGCGACGCACCGGCGGATCTCCCGCTGGTCACCGGCGACCGCAGCCGGCTGGAACAGGTTATGATGAACATCATCGGCAACGCCATCAAGTATACGCCCGACGGCGGCAGCATCACCGTCACCGCCGGCTCGGAAGAAGAGTTCGTCTGGATGGAAGTCTCCGACACCGGCATCGGCATCCCCGAAAAGGATCGGGAACGCATTTTCGACCGCTTCTACCGCGTGGACAAAGCCCGTTCCAGAGAGTCCGGCGGCACCGGTCTGGGCCTCTCCATCGCCCGGGAGATCGTTCTGCGCCACAGCGGCACGCTGGCGCTGGCCCCCCACGAGGGCAAGGGCACCACGATCCGCCTGACGCTGCCCATCAACCCGCCCCAGCCCAACAACTGATTTTTACCACACCCGGAAAGGAGGGACAGTATGAACGAATCGTCGCAGAACCGCCGCGACTTTTGGCAGAACATCGCCATTACGCTGCTGTCCCTTTCCGCCGTGGTGCTGTTCGTTCAAAGCCAGTTTTATCACCTGGGCGCCAACTCCGGCTTCTTTGACCTTTTTTCCGCGCCGGCGGCACAGTCGACGCAGGAGACGCCTGCCTCTACCACTCTGTCCGCGCCGGTGCAGGTAGCCGTCACCGGCGTCTACGGACGGTACGGTTCCGTGGCCGCCACCACTGCCGACGAGGCGTTCAAGCCGCTGGCGCAACTTCTCGGCGCCGCGTTGCAGACAGCCGAGGCCACCTCCTCCGTCAACGAGCAGGCCTTTCTGGACGCGGCACAGACCGCTTCGGTCTTTTACGATTTCCGCACCGCCCTGCCGCTGCCGGTGCTGGCGGGTATGATCGACGCCGCCAGCAATCTCTCCGCCCCTGCCAGACAGGTGATCCTCTCCGCCGCAGAGAGCGGCGTGGAACTGTTTTTCTGGGATGGTGACGCCCGCTATCTGAAATGCAGCACCGCCCTTTCCGTGCAGGAGTTGGAAGATGTCCTGAACGATTACGAACTGGGCAACGCCCGCTTTGCTATGGATCTCGCCGACACCGTCCCGGCCGCCCAAACCCTCGCGCCCTGTGCGCTGCTGCCGGACGCCGTACCCGCCCTGCCCCTTTTGAGCAGCACCATCCCCTACGCCTCGGAAAATGCACAACTGCTCTCTGCCCTCCACTTCAACCCCAACACCAAGTTCCGCTACACCGACGCCGGCGGCACGGAATTTATCGAAGAAAACGGCCGCACGCTGCATCTGCGCCCCGACGGCACCGTTTATTATCAGGACAACACCGACTATGCAGAACTGCGCATCGACACCGCCGGCGCAGAGCCGACCCTTACCGAGTGCGTCACGGGCACGGCCACTCTGCTCCGGTCGCTGCTGGGCAGCACTGCCGGCGAGGCCTCCCTGTGTCTGAACCGCATCGACCAAACGCAGAATACCGCCGTCCTGACCTTTGACTATCAGGCATACGGCGTTCCCATCCGCTTTTCCGACGGGGACAGCGCCGCCACCGTGACCCTTACCGGAAGCACCGTATCGGAACTGACGCTGCGTCTGCGGCAGTACACCTCCGCCGGAGGCACTTCCCTGCTTCTGCCCTTGCAGCAGATGCTGGCCCTCGCGGAAAAAGAACCCCTCTCCGACCTTTCCATCGGCTATGCCGACACCGGTTCCGGCACGGTCAGCGCAGGCTGGCTGCTGGACGAATCTCGCTGACAGGTAGTGAATCTATGGATCGTCATCGGCTGAAAAACATTATCATCATCATCCTGCTGCTGCTCAACGGCTTTCTTCTGAGCGCCCTGCTCATTCGGGAAGCCGCGGTTCGTTCTGCCCACAGCCGGACGGTGGATCAACTCACCGCCCTCTTCGCCGAAGACGATATGATCCTCTACGAGAACGCCTTCTCCTCCGCCACTCCTCCCGCCGAACTGTCCTTTACCCGAGATCTCGTCCGGGAACAGGCAGTCGCCGCCTTTTTCCTGGGCGACGCACTGGTGCAGGATGATGAAAGCGACGGTCTCCGCGCCGTCTACACCAGAGGTGCCGGAAGTTCCGCGCAATTCCGTTCCGGCGGTAGTTTTGCCATCACCGGCATCCCCGCCCGGGGCGACGCCGAAACGCTCTGCCGCGAGTTCTGCCGTACCTTTTCCTACGAAGCCCCCGTCTTTACGCTGGATGCGCAAGGCAGCGGGATGGCCGTGGCTGTGGCCGTCCACAACGGACTTTCCGTGTATAACTGCACCGTCTCCTTTTCCATCACCGAAGGGGCTCTGACCTCCGTCATCGGAACGCTGCTGCCCGCCGCCGGCACCGCCGTGCCCTTCCAGAAGGAGCCGCTTTCCGCCCCCGCCGCACTCATCACCTTCCAGCAGTACCGCCGGGAAAGCGGTGCATCGGCCTCCGCAGTCACCGCCATCGCCCTTTGCTATGAACTGCAAAGCAGCGCGGTGTCCCTTTCCCTGTCGCCCGCGTGGTGCATCGAAACGGATATTGCAAAATACTATGTGGACTGCGTTTCCGGCACCGTCAGCACAGGCTGATCTCCTATGTTTTTCTTTGGAAACGACAGGAAAGGTTTGCTTTTCCGCACCAGGTGTGTTATGATACTCACGTGAAAGTTTGTCGGGCAGGCGTTCCTGTCCGTTATTGCGTTGTTTCCGGCAGGTATGATGCAGCGGGAAACGGGTAAACTGTTTTTAGTCCCGCGCCCTGCCGTTACCAAAGAATAATTGTCTTGAAAAGAGGGTCAAGATTTTGACGAAATATATTGTACAGGGCGGAAAACCCCTGTTCGGAGAAGTGGAGATCAGCGGCGCCAAAAACGCTGCCGTCGCCATCATCCCCGCCGCATTGATGGTGGACGGAGTCTGCCGCATCGAGAACCTGCCCCAGATCTCCGACGTGACGATGTGTCTGCGGATCCTGGAACAGTTGGGCGCCAATATCCGCACCATCAATCGCCACACCGTGGAGATCGACAGCCGCAAGATCCACTCCACCCGCACTTCTATGGATCTGTGCAGCAAGATCCGCGCTTCCTACTACCTCATCGGCGCGCTGCTCGCCCGTTTTGGTCAGGCTGATGTTGCGATGCCCGGCGGCTGTAATTTCGGCGGCGTGCGCCCCATTGACCAGCACGTCAAGGGCTTCACTGCGCTGGGCGCAAAGGTCGTTGCCGAGGGCGGCTATGTTATGGCCTCTACGGACACCGGCCGATTGAAGGGCGCCACCGTCTATCTGGACGTGGTCTCTGTGGGTGCCACGATGAACATTATGATGGCCGCCGCAATGGCCGAGGGCGATACCGTCATTGAGAACGCGGCAAAAGAGCCTCACATCGTAGATCTGGCCAACTTCCTCAACTCTATGGGCGCCAATATCCGCGGCGCCGGTACCGACACCATCAAGATCCGTGGCGTGGATCGCCTCAACGGCGGCACCTACGCCATCATCCCCGACCAGATCGAGGCCGGCACCTATATGGCCGCCGTGGCCGCCACCGGCGGACAGATCCTGGTGAAAAACATCATTCCCAAGCATATGGACTGCATCACCGCCAAATTGGTGGAGATGGGCGTGGAAGTAGAAGAGCACGAGGACACCCTGCTGGTCCGCCGCACCGGCGCACTGCGCAAGGTCAACGTCAAGACGATGCCCTATCCCGGCTTCCCCACTGATATGCAGCCCCAGATCACCACCGTGCTTGCTCTGGCACAGGGCACCTCTCTGGTTACCGAGGGCGTCTGGGCCAGCCGCTACCGCTATGTGGATGAACTGTGCCGTATGGGCGCCAACATTCAGGTGGACGAACGCACCGCCGTGGTGGAGGGCGTTGACCGCCTGACCGGCGCACCCGTTCAGGCCTACGACCTGCGCGCAGGCGCCGCTATGGTCATCGCCGCTCTGGCCGCACAGGGACAAAGCGAGATCTCCGGCATCCACTATATCGAGCGCGGCTACGAGAACATCATCTCCAAGTTGCAGGCGCTGGGCGCCCGCATCCACTCCGAGGATTTCCCCGACGACGATGCTCTCGCCGCCAGCATCGGCTGATCTTTAATAACACCGCTGAACGTCCGCGATGGAGGATGGCGACTTTCGTCGACGGCCTCCCTTGCGGACGTTTTTCCGACGCGATAAGAGAGGGATTTGTTTGACCACCGTACATACACTGGCCAGCGGCTCCTCCGGAAACGCGCTGCTGCTCACCTGCGGCCAGACCCGCCTGCTGGTGGACGCCGGCATCTCCTGCCGCCGCATCACAGCCGCACTGCGGAGTCTGGGGCTTTCCCCGGAGGAACTGGACGCTGTCCTCATCACCCACGCTCATACCGACCACATCGCAGGGCTGCAAACGCTGCTTAAACGCACAAACTGCCCGGTGCTGGCCACAGCACCGACCTGCCGCCAGTTGGACTACCGGATCGCCGGATTCTTCGGCCGGCTTTCTCCTCTGGCGCTGTGCGAAGAGAACCGCATCGGCGCCGTCCGCATCACCCCCTTCCCCATCTCCCACGACATTATCGGCGCCTGCGGCTTCCGCTTTGATACGGAGGAAGGCAGCGTAGGCTTGCTGACGGACACCGGCTATGTCACGGAGGAGGCCGCCCGGGTCCTTCCCGGCGTGGATCTGGCGGTGCTGGAAGCCAACTACGACGAAGAATCGCTGCGCAGCGGTCCTTACCCCTATCATCTGAAACAGCGCGTCCTCGGCAGCGAGGGACACCTGCGCAACGAAGATGCCGCCCGCTTTGCCGTGACCCTGGCGGAGGCCGGCGCATCCGCCCTTGTGCTTGCACATTTGAGTCAGGAAAACAACACTCCCGCTATGGCGCAAAACGCCGTGGAACGGGCGCTCTCCGCCGCCGGATTTTCCCCTGCCCTCTCGGTGGCGCCAAGAGAGCGTATCAGTCCGCCCTATTACGTGACGAGGAGAGGCGTATGCAGAAAGTAAGCATCATCTGCGTTGGCAAGATGAAGGAAAAATTCTATATCGACGCCGCCGCCGAGTATGTCAAGCGGCTCTCCCGTTTCTGCGATCTGGACATCATCGAACTGCCGGAAGAACGCCTTCCGGATGACCCCTCCGCCGCCCAGATCGAAGCGGCTCTCGCCAGAGAGGCTGCCGCCATCCGCGCCAAACTGCCCGCCTCTGCCGCCATTGTGGCGATGTGCGTGGAGGGCCGCCTGTATTCCAGTGAGGAACTGGCTGCCCTGATGGAGAAAAATTCCACTTTTGGAGAAGGCCGGCTCGTCTTTCTCATTGGCGGCTCCTTCGGCCTGCATCCCTCCGTCAAGGCGCTGGCAGCCGTGAAACTGTCCCTTTCCCCGATGACGTTCCCCCACCATCTGGCCCGGGTTATGCTGCTGGAACAGGTCTACCGGGGCTATCAGATCAACGCAGGAAGCAAATATCATAAATGATTTCAATATAACAGGAGGATCTGCAAATGGATTTTATGCGCGAATATGAAAAGTGGCTGGCAAGCCCCGCTCTGTCCGCCGCCGAAAAAGCAGAACTGGACGCCATCCGCAGCGATGCCAAGGAGATCGAGTCCCGCTTCTTTGACCAGTTGTCCTTCGGCACCGCAGGTCTGCGCGGCACGATGGGCGTCGGCCTGTACCGGATGAACATCCACGTGATCCGCCACGCCACCCAGGCCTTTGCGGAAGTGATCCTGGAAGAGGGAAGCGAGGCCGTGCAGCGCGGCGTGGCCGTCTGCTTCGACTGCCGCAATAACTCCGACCTCTTTGCCCGGGAGGCCGCCTGCGTGCTGGCCGGCAACGGCATCCCCGTCCGCCTGTTCGCCGCCCTGCGTCCCACCCCCGAACTGTCCTTCGCCGTGCGTGAATACGGCTGCATTGCCGGCATCAACGTCACCGCCAGCCACAACCCCAAGGAATACAACGGCTACAAGGTGTACTGGGAGGACGGCGCCCAGTTGCCTCCCGTCCACGCCGACGAAGTGGCCCGCAAGATGAAGGAACTGGACGTGTTTGCCTGCGTCAAGTCCACAGACTATGATACCGCCGTCGCCGAGGGAAAAATCGTTCTGCTGGGCGCCGAGACCGACGAGGCTTTCCTGGCCAACGTGATGGCGCAGGTCAACGACAAGGCCGTGGTGGAAAAGGTGGCCGACGACTTCAAGATGGTCTTCACCCCCTTCCACGGCACCGGCTACCAACTCATCCCCGAGGTGCTGAAACGACTGGGCCTGAAACACGTCATCTGCGTGCCCGAGCAGATGGTGATCGACGGCGACTTCCCCACCGTGGTCTCTCCCAACCCCGAAAATCCCGAGGGCTTCTATCTGGCCGTGGAGATCGCCAAGCGAGAGAACGCCGACTTCATCCTCGGCTCCGACCCCGACGCCGACCGCGTGGGCATTATGGTGCGCACCGGTGACGATGTGTATCAGGTGCTCTCCGGCAACCAGATCGGCATCCTGCTGGCCGCCTACATCATCGACGCCTGGAAGCGCGCGGGAAAGATGCCTGCAAACGGCGTCCTCCTCAAATCTCTGGTCTCCACCGAGATGGTCCGCACCATCGCCGAGGCCAACGGCCTGGCCTGCTACGACACCTTTACCGGCTTCAAGTTCCTGGCCCAGAAGAAGGATCAACTGGAAGCCGCCGGTGAGGGCACGGTGCTGATGGCCTTTGAAGAGTCCAACGGCTATATGTTCGGCGACTTCGTCCGCGACAAGGACGCCGTCACCGCCTCCCTCATCCTGACGGAGATGGCCGCCTGGTACGCCGATCAGGGTATGACCCTCTATGACGCCCTGATGAGCCTGTACAAGAAATACGGTTTCTACGCCGAAAAGACGATGAATCTGGTGATGCCCGGTCTGGACGGCCTGAAAAAGATGGCCCAGTTGATGGCCGACCTGCGGGAAAATCCCCCCGTGGAGATCGCCGGCGTGGCTGTCCGCGAACAGAAGGACTACAAGGACGGCAGTGTGGTCAACGTCGCCACCGGTGAAAAGACCACAATGGAACTGACCGACTCCAACGTGCTGCGCTACGAACTGGCCGACGGCACCAGCCTGATCGTCCGGCCCTCCGGCACCGAGCCCAAGGTCAAGGTCTATGTGCTCACCAGCGCCGAGACCGGCGAGGCCTGCGCGGAAAAGACCGCCAAATACGCCGTCTGGGCAGAGAGCCTGAAAGGCTGATCGTTCCACTTACATTACAGTTATCTCACACAGACATACGGCGATCTTCGATATTTGACGCCCCGTCCGATAAAGCGGACGGGGCGTTTCTGTTTGAGAAACAACGCCAAACAACTCCCCCGAATTTTCTCAACTTTCTTGTCTTTCTCATCCCACAGAAAAATCAGTTGCCCCATTCGACAAAAACTGCTATAATTTTTACATTCTGGCAAAGGAGGCAGCATTTATGGAAACAGCGAATCTGACCCGGCAGGAAGTACAGGCACTGGCTCTTGACGTATATCGTCAGAATCAGGCCGCCGAAAAGAAAGGCAAACAACTGCTGACACGGGATGAAATTATCGCCCTGCTTTCCGCGCTGCCGGAAGAATCCGAGCGAAAATTTGAGGTCGATGTGGTAGGCTTTTCTGTGGATTGGGATGAGAGCATCATCCAAAACGAGCTGCCGCAGTTCCTCGCTCCGGTCAAAGCCGGAACAGCCAACGCCGCCGAGGAGCAGCTTGCTTTTGCGGCTTTCTGTGTGCTGGTGAATTACGAACGCCGTATGAAAAACTTTTCTGCGGAAGAACGCTGGCTTCAAGATTGGCAGGATCGTTTCGGCGGACATATTTTTTATAACCATATGCTGCTCCTCAGCCAGATGGGTCAACTGGAAAACTTCCGCGAAACACAGTGGAACGAATTCAGCATTCGTGATCTGCTGCAACTGGCAAGGAAAAATTCCACTGCCCTGCGTCATAATGTAGGCGGGCTTCATGCCTTTGCGGAAACCGTGGCCCTGGCTTATGAAAATACGCCTGCTCTTATGGCCCGCATTCAGGAAACAGATCACATCAATTGGCTCACCGGCGCTCTGGCTGCGATAGAAGAAACACTGCGCGTTGATCCGGACTATGCCAAATTTTATTGTACGTATGCCCGTCTGCTGGCGGCAGACGGTGATTATGATGCCGCACTCAACAAACTGAGCATCGCCATTGACAAGGAAAACAGCCAGCGTTCTGATTACGCCATCCGCGTGGGTCGTTACCTGACATTCAGCCAGCAGTTCCGTGCCCGGAAGGAACTGGTTTCTATGGAATCGGCTATGCAGGAGCATCTGGAACAGTACAAATCTGCTCTGGAAGATCAGGAGAAACAAACCCTGGTCAAAAATATGGAATTTCTCGGTCTGTTTTCCGGTATCGTCAGTTTCACCATCGGCAGCCTGACCATCAGCGGCGCCATCGCGGAGCAGTCTATTAAAAGCGCCGCAGGTCTGATCGTGGTTCTGATGGGCGCCTTGATGGGCGTGTTTGCGGCATTCGGCATCATCCTGCACGGAGCATCCGGAAAGAAGGCTCTGCGCAACATTCTTGTATTGCTGATGGGCTTTGCCGCTGTGATTGGAGGAATCGCATTTTGTTTGAACTAGCACAACAGTTCTGCCTTCCCGGAAATCCCTCTCTCCCCAACGAAGACACTGTTGCCTTCGGCAGTTGTTACTGCTTTGCTATGGACGGTGCCTCCTGCCTGAGCGGCATCAATGTCATAGACCGGAACTCCGATGCAGCGTGGATGGTACAGCGGGTAAAGGTCGGGTTGTGCGCCCTGCTGGACGCCGGCGATCCCCGTCCCACAGCCGATCTTCTGACAGAAGTCCTTGCCCCTCTGCGGGAGGAATATCTGACTGCCTGTCGAAAAAATGGGATCCACCATCCCGAGGATGCTCCCTCGGCGGGACTGGCGCTGTTCCGTGTGCGCGACGGTATGCTGGAATTCTTCGGTCTTGGCGACTGTGTGGGCGTGGCGGCTCTGCCGGACGGCAGTATATTCTCCTCCACAGATACGGCCCTGCCCGCGCTGGACGACGGCGTGATCCGTGAAATGGCCCGACTTCACGCAGAGGAAGGGATCTCTATGCAGGAAGCCAAACGGCGCTGCAACCAGCAGTTGCTGGAAAACCGAAGCAAGCGCAACCGCCCCGGTGGTTACTGGATACTGGACCTGCTTTCCGATGACGGGCTGGCTCACGCCCGGCAACGCAGTTGGCCTCTGACCGCTCCTGTAACAGCAGCCGCATTCAGTGATGGCTTTTCCCAACTTACCGACACCTTCGGACTGTATCAGGATTACGCCGGGCTCCTTTCCGCCATAGAAACGAAAGGGCTGGACCTTCTGTCCGCAGCACTCTTCGCTGCGCAGGATGCGGATGCGGACTGCACGACCTATCCCCGCTTCAAAAAGAGGGATGATACTTGCGCCCTGTGGGGCACATTCCGATAAACCGCTTCCTTCCCCCTCGATACCACTCAGCGCCGCCTTTTCAGGCGGCGCTTTTTCTTGCTGCGCGGCGGGGAATCCCGTTGACAACGCAGGCGTTTTTCGGTAGTATAATATATTGAAAAAGTACGTAGAAGGAGAACCGTCTATGAGCCTGCTTCTGACCGGCGGCGCCGTTTTTCTGAACGGCCGTTTTGTGAATATGGACCTCGCCATCGACCAGGGCCGCATTGTTTCCGTTTCCTCCCTGCAAGATGGTGCTTCTGTCATTGAACTGCATAATTGTCTGATCGTTCCGGGTTTCGTTGATGTCCACGTCCATCTTCGTGAGCCTGGTTTTTCTTATAAGGAAACGATTTTCTCCGGCACGAAGGCCGCAGCCGCCGGCGGATACACCGCCGTGTGCGCTATGCCCAACCTGAAACCGGTGCCCGACAGCGCAGAGAACCTGAAACCCCAGTTGGACCTGATCCGCAAGACCGCCAACGTGCGCGTCTATCCCTACGGCGCCATCACCAAAGGGGAGCGGGGCGAAACCCTTGCCGACCTTGCGGATATGGCGGCGGATGTTGCCGGTTTTTCCGACGACGGCCGCGGCGTGCAGTCCCGTGAAATGATGCGCGCCGCTATGGAAGCCGCCAAAGCACTGGACAAGCCCATCGTGGCCCACAGCGAGGACGAAAGCCTGCTGGCCAAAGGCTGGATGATCCACGACGGCGACTTTGCCCGCCGCAACGGCTTCATCGGCAACGATCCCGAAAGCGAATGGCGGCAGGTGGAGCGGGACATCCAACTGGTGCGGGAAACCGGCTGCCAGTATCACGTCTGTCACATCTCCACCAAGGAAACCGTGGAACTGATCCGCAAGGCCAAAGCCGAGGGACTTCCCGTCACCTGCGAAACCGGCCCCCACTACCTCGTTATGTGCGATGAGGACTTGCAGGACGACGGCCGCTTCAAAATGAATCCTCCCATCCGCTCCGCCTCTGACCGGGACGCGCTGGTGGCAGGCCTTCTGGACGGCACGGTGGACTGCATCGCCACCGACCACGCCCCCCATTCCGCCGAAGAAAAGAGCCGCGGCCTTGCCGCCAGTTTCAACGGCATCGTGGGGCTGGAAACCGCCTTCCCCATCCTCTATACCAATCTGGTGCAGACCGGCATCGTGCCGCTGGAAGTCATTCTCAACGCTCTGTGCGTCAACCCCCGTCGCATCTTCCGTCTGCCCGGCGGCTCTCTGGAAGAAGGGCAGATCGCCGACCTGACGGTGCTGGACCTGAACCGCCCCCACGTCATCGATCCCACCACCTTCAAGTCTCTCGGCCGCGCCACTCCCTTTGCCGGATGGGGCGTTTCCGCCGCCATCGCTATGACGGTCTGCGGCGGCGAGATCGTACACCACGACCTGAAAACACAGGAGGCCTTTTTATGAAAAAATCCCTCTTTACCGTAGAACACACCCGCCAACTGACGGCGGATACCTATGAAATGATCCTCTCCGGCGACACCTCCGCCATCACCGCCCCGGGCCAGTTCGTGGAACTGGAACTGCCCGGCAAATTCCTGCGCCGCCCCATCTCCATCTGCAACTGGACGGACGACGCCCTGATGCTGCTGGTGAAAGTGGTGGGCGAAGGCACGAAAGAACTGGTGCGCTGTGTCCCCGGCACGGAACTGGACACTCTCTCCGGCCTTGGCAACGGCTTTGACATCAGCCTCGCCTCTGAGCACTCCGTGCTGGCCGGCGGCGGCATCGGCATCGCTCCCCTGTACGGTCTTGCCCAGCG
>SVKT01000038.1 GCA_015068335.1 Oscillospiraceae bacterium
ATCTGGGTGTCGGGCTTGGCGTTGAAGTACCAGCGGGCGGCATCCACGGAGATCTCGTCCAGCAGGTCGGCCAGCGCGATGGCCTTGCCGGTGCGCTTGCTCATACGCACGGGTGCGCCGTCGCGCAGCAGTTTCACCAACTGCATCAGCACGATGTCCAGACGCTCGGTGCCGTTGAGGTCCAGCGCGTCCAGCGCGCCCTTCAAACGGGCCACGTGGCCGTGGTGGTCGGCGCCCCAGATGTTGATGACCTTATCGAAGCCGCGAACGGCAAACTTGTTGCGGTGATAGGCAATGTCGGCGGCGAAGTAGGTGTAGAACCCGTTGGCGCGGCGCAGCACGTCGTCTTTCAGGTCCAGTTTGTCCACATCGGCCTGCTTTTTACCGGCCTTGATGAGGTTCTGGCGCATAATGTCGGCAGTGCGCAGCCACAACGCGCCGTCCTTTTCGTAGGTCCAGCCGTTGGCGGTGAGCATATCCACGGTTTCGGCCACATAGCCGCTGTTGTGCAGGTCGGATTCCAGGAACCACACATCGTAGTTGATCTTGTAGCGCTGCAAGTCGGTCTTCATCTTGGGCAGATTGTGGCTGAGGCCGAACTGCGCCAGTTCATTCTGGCGCTCCTGTTCGGACGCGTTCAGCAGTTTTTCGCCGTTGAGGTCGTAATAGGCCTGTGCCAGATCCCGGATGTCGCCGCCCTGATAGCCGTCCTCGGGGAAGGGCACGTTCTCCTCGCCCTGGATGATCTGCAAATAGCGGGCTTCCAGGGAGTGGGCAAACTTATCAATCTGGTTGCCGGCGTCGTTGACATAGAACTCGCGGGACACCTCGGCGCCGCAGTGGGCCAGGACGGCCGCCAGCGTATCGCCCAGCACGCCGCCGCGGGCGTTGCCCATATGCATCGGGCCGGTGGGGTTGGCGGAGACGAACTCCACCATATACTTCTTCCCCTTCAATCCGTCGTTGGTACCGTAAGTCTCGCCCTCCGCTTCCACGGCGGCGCAGACGGCCTCGTACCAACTGTCGTTCAGGCGGAAGTTCAAAAAGCCGGGGCCGGCGATCTCAGCGGAGGCAAAATAGGTGCCTTCCAGCGCCATATGGTCCAGCAGGGTCTGGGCAATGTTGCGGGGGGGCTGGCGCAGCGCCTTGGAGGCGGCCAGCGCAAAGGTGGTGGTGAAGTCGCCGTTGGCGGCGTCCTTGGGGATCTCCACGGGAGCGGTCTTCACCTCTGCCTCGGGCAGAGAACCGTCCGCCACAGCGGCATTATAGGCCGCCATCGCCAGCGCCGCCACCTGATCCTTCGCATTCTGAATCATATTGATCATCCCATCTATCTCCTCATTCGTAATGTTTCTCACTCAATCTTTCCGCTTCACGCGGATCTTGAAGCAGTTCCGTCCCGTGACGGTATGCTCCACGGCGATGGAATAGCGGATCTCCATCACGCCGCCCCGCTCACTGATATTGTGCCGCAGGCGGCTGGTTTGAATATCCACCATCAGCGCGCCGAAGGGCGTTTCGTACAAAGAGGAATGCTGCCGCCCCTCCTCAAAGACCATCTGGGAGTTCACGCTGCCGCTGCGCCGCAGGGTCACCCGGGGGCCTTTGATCTCGAAGGTGGTGGTCGTTCCCTCCATCCCCGTCAGCGCCATTTCCTGATATTCCAGCACGATGGCATCCTCGCGCAGTTCCATCGTGCCGTCGGTCATCAGTTCCGTGGCGTCCGGATCCACATCGTCAAAATACTGCTCGCCCCGGACGAACAGCGTCACGGGCAGTTTGTTTTGTTCAGTACCGCTCAATGTCGATCCTCCGTGCGCCGCTGCGCAGTTCCTCCTGCAAAAAGACCGAGGCGATGCGCTCAAAGTCCTCCGGTCGGTCGCTGACGTAAAACTCCGCCGCGCCCTTCTGCGCGCCGTCTGCCCGGAGATCGCCGTCTTGCAGCAGCCGTTTCAGTTCAACGGCGGACTCCTCGCCGGCGGAGACCAGTGTCACCTCCGGCCCCATCACGTCGGCCACCACCTCCGTCAGCAGCGGATAGTGGGTGCAGCCGAGGATCAGGGTGTCGATGCCCGCCTCTTTCAACGGTTCCAGATATTCCCGGGCCACCGTTTCGATGACCACGTCGCCCCGGCGGAACCGGCCGTTTTCCACCAGCGGGACAAACAGCGGGCAGGGGGCGCAGAACACCTCCACGCTCTCGTCCAGCCGCCGCAGCGCCGCCTCGTAGGCGCCGGAGCGGACAGAGGCCAGGGTGGCGATCATACCGACTTTCTTGTTTTTAGTCACTTCCACCGCGCGGCGGCAGGTGGGCTCCACCACGCCGACGATGGGCAGGTCGTTTTCCTGCCGCAGCGTATCCAGCGAGGTGGTGGATACCGTGCCGCAGGCGATGAGGATGGCTTTCAGGTCGAAGGAGCGCAGAAAGCGCACATCCTGCCGGGCGTATTTCAGCAGCGTCTCCTTGGAACGCCCGCCGTAGGGAACGCGGGCGGTATCGCCGAAATAGATCAGGTTTTCCTCCGGCAGGATCTGCCGCAGGGAACGCACGGCCGTCAAGCCGCCGAGGCCGGAATCGAACACGCCGATGGGCCGTTTATCCATACCAGTTCCCCCTTCCCGGCGCACAACGCACCAAATTACACTAGGATTATATATTATACTATGCAAGCGCTTTTGCCGCAAGACAGTTTTTAGTCTTTTTACCCTGTTTTTTGTATGGTAATTTCCCGTCACCTTTGCTATAATCCATCATATACAGAAAGTAACGACCGGGAGGTGGGCTCTTGAAAATCGAATTGACGGAGCAGCAGTTCCGCTATCTGCTGGATCTGGTATACATAGGAAACTGGGTGATGAACTCCACCCGGGAGAATGACCGCATCAAGGAATACGATCAGGTGGAGAGTCTGGTTTTCTCCCACTGCCTGCAACACAAAATGCGCAAACTGGTGGAGTTGTACCAGGGCGAACTGATCCCATCCCGCGCCTTTGCCGACGGCGGCATCCACGAAGTCATCGAAAGTTACGAGGACATCGCCTTCTACGAGATCCTGGCGGAGGAGATGGCCCTGCGGGATCTGGACGGTCTGCCCCTGACTGCGGAAAACTACGGCACGCTGATGGAGCGCATTGACCGCTATATGGCCGATTTCAACCAGCACGGCACGGATCACATCTCCGTGGAACTGGACGAGTAAGGCCGGCTCATAAACGTCAAAGAAAGACCTCATCATAAAATCACACAGAGGAGAAGAACGTATGGCAGAAACATCCAAGGTTTACTTCGCAGACTTCCGCGCCCCCTCCTGGCGGGAGACCATCCCCCAGAAACTGGCTCGCCTGATTATGACCGCCGGCTTTGCCGATATGGATCTGGAAGGCAAGTACGTGGCCATCAAGACCCACTTCGGTGAGCCGGGCAATATGGCCTTCCTGCGCCCCAACTGGGCAAAGGTGCTGGTCCAACTGGTCAAGGATAAGGGCGGCAAGCCCTTCCTGACGGACTGCAACACCCTGTATATCGGCGGCCGCAAGAACGCCCTGGATCACATTGAATCCGCCTATCAGAACGGCTTTAACCCCTACAACACCGGCTGCCACATCATCATTGCCGACGGCATCAAGGGCAACGACGAGGTGGAAGTTCCCGTGGAGGGCGGCGAGTATGTGACCTCCGCCAAGATCGGCCGCGCCATTATGGACGCAGACGTGTTCATCTCTCTCAGCCACTTCAAGGGCCACGAGCAGGCCGGTATGGGCGGCGCCCTGAAAAACATCGGTATGGGCTGCGGCAGCCGCGCCGGCAAGATGGAGCAGCACAACGCCGGCAAGCCTTTCGTCAAGGCCAAGAACTGCATCGGCTGCGGCTCCTGCGCCAAGATCTGCGCCCACGGCGCACCCATCCGGGGTGAGGACGGCAAGTTCTCCATCGACACGGATAAGTGCGTGGGCTGCGCCCGCTGCCTTGCCATCTGCCCCAAGGACGCCATCCAGACCAAGTGGGATGAGGCACCCGCCATTTTGAACAAGAAGATCGCCGAATACAGCAAGGCGGTGGTGGACGGCCGTCCCTGCTTCCACGTTTCTCTCGTGCTGGACGTCTCCCCCAACTGCGACTGCCACGCCGAAAACGACGTGCCCATCGTTCCCAACGTGGGTATGTTCGCCTCCTTCGACCCCGTGGCGCTGGATCAGGCCTGCGCCGACGCCGTGATGGCACAGCCCAAAGTCCCCAACTCCGCCCTGTTCGACGAGGGCTGCGACTGCAACGACGCCGACGTTTTTCACGCCGTCCATCCCGTCACCGACTGGCAGGTGTGTCTGGAACACGCCGAAAAACTGGGGCTGGGCAGCCGGACATACGAACTGGTCAAGATCTGACAGCAAACAAAAAGAGGACTTCCGAACGGAAGTCCTCTTTCTTTATGCATCGATTCGGGGAATCAGGCGAACAGGGCGTTGAAAGCGTCCACGTAGGCCTCGCAGTCGGAAGAAACAGCCATCAGGACATAAGCGCCGTTGGACACGATGCGGGAATTGTTGGCCCAGTTTTCCTGCACGGCGGGATAGTTCATATGGTTATCCTTCTCGGTGTTGATGCGGTTCTGCAACGCAGCCTTGACAGCCTCCACATCTTCCTCGGAAGCAGCCTCAATCAGAGCCACCTCATAAGGAACGCCGCTCATCTGGGGGAAATAGATGTGCATCTGCTTGGGACTCAGAGCGGTCAGGCCGGGATAGAAACCGTCCACCATCTCCGTCATCTCGGCCATATCGCCAACAGAGGGGCCGGTAGGATAGCCGTCTGCATCCTGGGGATACAGTTCGGTATAGAGTTCCTGATAGAAAACATCCAGATCCACGGAAACTTCGGTCTTATCGCCGGAAGTCTCGGGGTTGGTGGTCTCTTCCTGCTTGTTGTCCTCGGCGGGGGTCTTGTCTTCGTCCTTCTTGGCGCCGCAGGCAGCCAGGCTCAGCAGCATAGCCAGAGTCAGGAACAGGGTCAGAATCTTCTTCATAATAAGTATCTCCTTTGCAATTTCAGGCGCTCGGGGCGCCAATTTTCACGTTTTTGAGGGGCACAGTATTGATAGACGGTCTGCGCAGAAAAAAGTTCCCGCTTTCGAAAAAATTTTTTCTGCCCGCTCTATCCCGCAAAAGTGCCCCGCAGCGGTTGCGGGGCACCGAATGGGTTCTTATTCCGTGGTATAGTTATCGAAGTAGCCCTGGATATAGACGATGGGCGTACCCTTGTCGCCGGAACCGGAGGTCAGGTCGCACAGGGAGCCGATCAGGTCGGTCAGGCGGCGGGGGGTGGTACCCTCGGACACCATATTGCCCACCAGGCTGCCGTCCTTCTCCTGAATTCTGCTCTTGATGGCTTCTTTCAGGGCGTCGCCGGACAATTCGGCGTAGTCGTTATCTGCCAGATACTTCAATTTCAGTTCGTTGGGCGTGCCTTCCAGACCGGCGGTGTAGGCGGGAGAGACCACAGGGTCGGCCAGTTCCCAGATCTTGCCGACGGGATCCTTGAAGGCGCCGTCGCCGTAGACCATAACCTCCACGTGTTTGCCGGTGGCGTCCAGAATGCGCTTCTGGATGTCTTCCACCAGATCCTGGCAGTCGCGGGGGAACAGTTTGACCTGGTCCTCGGTGGACTTGTTGGTGCCCAGCAGACCGTACTTTTCGTTGTAGCCGCTGCCGTTCACGGGGGCGGTCAGGATCTCGTCCAGACCGAACACACGCTGGGCGCCGGCGGCTTTCAGCAGGCGCTTGGTGCGGGCACGGGTATGGATGTCACAGTTGATGACGTTCTTGGTGTAGTCCAGCACGGCGCGGGGATCGTTGGCGAAGATGATCTCCACCTCGGCGCCGGCTTCCCGGATCAGGCTCTCGTAGTACTCCACGTAGTCCACGCCGGTGAAGGGATGCTTCTCGTAGCCGAACAGTTCACGATACTTTTCCAGAGAGAGGACGTCCTTATAGGGGTCCACGCCCTTTTCGTCCAGCGCATCCAGGCTGACCAGATGGTTGCCCACCTCGTCGGAGGGATAACTGAGCATCAAAACGACCTTCCTGGCGCCCATAGCGATGCCGCGCAGGCAGATGGCAAAGCGGTTGCGGCTGAGGATGGGGAAAATAACGCCAATGGTTTCGCCGCCCAGTTTGGTGCGGACGTCCTCGGCAATGTCGGCCACAGAGGCATAGTTGCCCTGGGCGCGGGCCACGATGGCCTCCGTCATTGCAACGATGTCGCGGTCACGCACGGCAAAACCGTCGTCTGCGGCGGCATCCAGCACACAATTGGTAACGATCTCCGCCAGATTGTCGCCCTGACGGATGATGGGGGCGCGAACACCCCGGGAAACAGTGCCGACCATACGGCTCATAAGAACACTCCTTTTTGTATCAACAGACAAATTGGATGAAGCATAAAAACGCAAGTTGAAAAATAACTCTTCAACTATGTTAGAATAGCAAGAATTTTTCCGCTTGTAAATCCATATTTGAAAAAAACTTGTGCTTTTATCTGTATTTTTGCTGAATGCCACTATTTTTATTCCTTATATCTCCCCGCTTATGCCGCCAAACCGCCCCCCGATCCGCAGCATTTTTTCTCCCCGGCGGGCGAAAAAAAGCCGCCTGTACCGAACAGTACAGGCGGCGTGGTGTTGATGCCGATCAAATGTCAGCCTTCCACAGGCCGTGGAGGTTGCAGTATTCGTACACCGCCACGGGCTTCTCCCCATCAGCGAGAGCAAACACAGCGGCAGGCTCCGCACCGGGAAGGAGCATCCGGCGCTGCACGCCGGAAGTGGTGTGCAGGCAGATCCACGCGATATGATGCTCTTCCAGCATAGGATGCAGTACAGAGCCCACCTGCACCTTGACCACATCGCCCTCCACCGTAACGGCGGGGATGTGCTTTTCGGCGCTGGCTTCCACTGTACCGGGGATCATCTGGGTCATCTTCTGACCGCAGCACATCACGGGAACGCCCGCATCGTGGATCTTCTCGATGATATTGCCGCAATGCTCGCAAACGTAAAACTTCAATTCGTTCATATAGACTCCTCCTTCATCATTGTGCTTCTTCTATGATGCGTTTATTTTACTTCTTCAAATTCCTCAACGCCGCGCTTACACAGGGGGCAGATAAAATCCGCAGGAAGCGTTTCCCCCTCGTAAACATAGCCGCAGATCTTGCAGACAAACTTCTTTCCGACTTCGGCGGCGGGCTGTGCCGCTGCGGCTTCGCCGCACAGTTCCTCCGCCAGAGCGGTCAGTTGGGCGGTGCTCGCCTCGTTCAGCGCGGAAACGATCTTCACGCCGGCGGCGGTGTAGGTCAGGTTTTTGCTCTTTTCCAGCATCCCCTTCATAATCCGGGCAGCGGCAGGCGCCCAACTGCCGTTCTCGATGAAGGCAACGGTGCGGTTGCTGTAATTCCGCTCGGTCAGGTGGTCGATAAACGTGCGCATAAAGGGGAAAATGTCGCCGTTATAGGTCGTGGTGGCCAGCACCAGTTTGCTGTAACGGAAGGCATCCTCCACCGCCTCGGCCATATCGCACCGGGCCAGATCGTTGACCACGACCTTGACGCCCTTTGCGCGAAGTTGCTCTGCCAGCAGTTCCACGGCCTTTTTCGTGTTGCCGTAAACAGAGGTGTAGGCGATGACCACGCCCTCTTCCTCCACAGCGTAGGAAGACCAGATGTTGTAGAGGTCAAGATAATAGCCGAGATTTTCCGTCAGCACGGGGCCGTGGAGGGGGCAGATGGTCTGAATGTCCAGCCCGGCGGCCTTTTTCAGCACGGCCTGCACGGGCACGCCGTACTTGCCCACGATGCCGATGTAATAGCGGCGGGCTTCGCAGGCCCAGTCCTCTTCCACATCCAGCGCGCCGAACTTGCCGAAACCGTCCGCAGAAAACAGCACCTTGTCCTGACTGTCGTAGGTCATAATGACCTCGGGCCAGTGGACCATAGCCGCGGTGATGAAGGTCAGCGTCCGGCTGCCCAGGCACAGGGTATCGTTCTCGCCCACCACCACCTGACGGTCTGCAAAGTCCGTGCCGAAGAAATTCTTCATCATCACGAAGGCTCTGGCAGAGGCCACGATCTTTGCCTCGGGATAGTTCTCCACAAAGCGGTGGATGCTGCCGGAGTGGTCCGGCTCCATATGCTGCACCACCAGATAGTCGGGCTTGCGGCCGTCCAGCGCCTGGTCGATGTTGGCAAACCACTCCTGCGTGAAGTGGGCGTCCACGGAGTCCATAATCGCGATCTTCTCATCCAGAATGGCATAGGAATTGTACGCCATACCGTTGGGAACAACGTACTGTCCCTCAAAGAGGTCGATTTCGTGGTCGTTCACGCCGACATATTTAATTGTATCTGAAATCACCATACTGTATCCTCTTTTCTTTTCACCCACAAAAAGGGGTTGTTTCCGGCTATGCATTATAGCACACCCTCCGGCGCTTATCAAGTTCAGGAGGCATACAAAAACGCTCCCCTTGCGATCCGGTCAGCCTTCCAGCAGCCGTCCGTCCGTGGTGACGGTCACCACCCGCCAGGGCAGGAACTTTCCGCTGGCCTGAATGGCCCGCTTTGCGGCGTTTTCAATGCCGCCGCAGCAAGGCACCTCCATCCGGACGATGGTGACGCTCTTGATATCGTTCCCTCCGATAATGGCGGTCAGTTTCTCCGCGTAGTCGCCCTCGTCCAGTTTGGGACAGCCGATCAGCGTGATGCGGTTGCGGATAAAGTCCTGATGGAAGTTGGCATAGGCGTAGGCCGTGCAGTCGGCGGCGATCAGCAGATTGGCGCCTTCAAAATAGGGCGCATTCACCGGCACCAGTTTGATCTGCACCGGCCACTGCATCAGTTGGCTCCGGGGCTTGACGGCGCTTTCCGCGCTCGCCGTCTCCTGCGGGCGGTGCAGCGCTCTGGCCTGCGAGCCGGGACAGCCGCAGGGGAGCGTTCCGCCCGCCCGGGCGGCCTTTTCGGCCTTTGCCCGTTCCACGGCCGCCTCGTCATAGGCGGGTGCCTCCCGCACCTCAAAGCGAATGGCATCCACGGGACAGGCGGGCAGACAGTCGCCCAGCCCGTCGCAGTAATCCTCCCGGGTCAGTTTGGCCTTGCCGCCGATCATTTCAATGGCGCCCTCGTGACAGGCGGCGGCACAGGCGCCGCAGCCGTTGCAGCGCTCTTCATCGATCTTAATGATTTTTCTCAACATATTCATCTCTCCCTGTTGTATCCGTTTTTTTGATGGGTTCGGACCTGCGTCCTTGACTTTACACGCCGATCATACTACAATCGAAGCAACAAGTATGTTGTTATAACAACATTGGAGGCCCTATGGATTATCTTTTTTTATCAAAAACCGTATTGTTTCACGGCATCACCCCGGAGGAGTTGAAAGAGATGCTTCTCTGCCTGCGGGCGGAAACCAAATCATACCGACGGGGAGAAGTGATTTTTCGCGCCGGTGACACGGTCTCCGACCTGGGATTGGTGCTCTCCGGCAGCGTTTCCGTGGAGAACGACGATGTGTGGGGCAACAAAAGCATCCTCGACCGCGTGCAGCCCGGTCAGGCCTTTGCGGAGACCTACGCCTGCGTGCCCGGCGCGCCGCTGATGATCAGCGCTGTGGCGACCGAGCCTGCTGAGATCCTGTTTCTGGATATGAGCCGGGTGCTGTACCCCTGCTCCAACGCCTGCGGCTTCCACAACAAACTGGTACGGAATCTCCTTGCCATCGCCTCCCAGAAAAACCTCAACCTCTCCCGCCGCATCTTCCACACCAGTTCCAAATCCATCCGGGGGCGGCTGCTGTCCTACCTGTCCTTTCAGTCGATGCAGCAGGGCAGCCGGGAGTTTGTCATCCCCTTCAACCGTCAACAACTGGCGGACTACCTCAGCGTGGACCGCAGCGCCCTGTCCAACGAACTGAGCAAGATGCAGCGGGATGGGCTGATCCGGGTGGAGCGGAGCCATTTCCGCCTGCTGTCGGTGGATCCCACAGACGCATTTTGATCCCGCGTGCCTTTCCAAAAAAATCCCCGGTTTCGGATTGTTCGAAACCGGGGATTTTTTATTCGGGAAGAACCATTTTAGCGCAGCCGTAGATGCCGGCGTCGTTGCCCAGGTCTGCGATCACCGCGTCCGTTCCGGCGGAAACGTGGAAGGCATACTTACGGTAAGCCTTCCGCACCGGGGCAAGAACGATCTCCCCCGCCCGGCTCATACCGCCGCCGATGATATACACGTCCGGGTCCACGGTGCAGGAGATGAAACTCATCGCACGGCCCAGATAGTCGCCGAAGCGTTCCAGAACGGACAGCGCCATCACATCGCCCCGCTCCGCCTGCTCACACAGTTCCTTGGCGGTAAAGTCGCCCAGATCCCGCAGCGCGGAGGGCGTATTGCACTCCGCCAGCATCCGCTTCGCCAGGTCGGCCACGCCCCGGGCAGAGGCATACTGTTCCAGACAGCCCCGCTTGCCGCAGGTGCATTCCAGCGTTTCCTCCGGCTCCACGGTGATGTGGCCGATCTCGCCGGCGCCGCCGTTTTTGCCGGCCACAATCTTACCGTCCAGCACCACGCCGCCACCCACGCCGGTACCCAGCGTGATCATCACGGCGCTCCGGTATCCCCGGCCGCCGCCCTGCCACAGTTCACCCAGCGCCGCCACGTTGGCGTCGTTGCCGGCGGCAACGACGGGGATCTCCGGCAGCAGTTCGCGCATCCGCTCCCGGATGCTGAACACGCCCCAGCCCAGGTTGACGCACTTATACACCACGCCCGCCGCGTCCACAGGCCCGGGCACGGCGATGCCGATGCCCTCCACCTGCCCGCCGGCAATCCCGTGGCGTGCCATCGCCTCCCGCACAGAGGCAGCCACGTCCGGCAGAATGGCCTCGCCGCCGTTTTCCGTGCGGGTGGGGATCTCCCACTTTTCGATCAGGGCTCCGTCGGCGGAAAAAAAGCCCAGTTTCACGGACGTTCCGCCGATGTCAGCGCCAAATACATAGGGTTTCATACAAGTTCCCCCTTCTTTTACAGTTCGCAGGACAGCACCACAGGCTCCCCTGCGCAGAGCAGTTTCCCGCCCTCCACCTGCACGGCGCCGCCGTCAAGGTGGTTGGTATAGGTTCCATCGGGCAGGGATACCTGCACCTCCGCCGCTCTGCCTTTCAGGCTGAACACGCCCACTTTCAGGGTGCGGGTGTCATCCCGTTCCAGCACGGCAATATCGTTTGCATCGTCGGCGCTGCCCTTGAAATAGTCCTGGGCGGAGAGCACCGTCTTTTTCACCTCGTACAACTTCCGCAGCAGCGGCGTGATGTCCGTTTCTGCCGTGCGCAGGATGTCCTCCTTTTCAAAGAGGCTGGGGGTATGGTCGTTGCAGAACTCCTGTCCCGCGTAGAGCAGCGTGCTGCCTTTGAGGAAGTAAAGGAAGGCGGTGAAGTTCCGCAGCGCCTTTTCGTCCTTCACAAAGGAGCAGATGCGGGGCTGGTCGTGGTTTTCCAGACAGCGCATCTTGATGTAATTTTCGGGGTAGGCGCACTCCTGGAAATTCAGCACATCGATGTAGTTGGAGAGATTGCACTCCCCTTTCAGGTAGCGGTCAAAGACCTCCCGGATGTCGTAATCGTACTCCATATCGAAGGCGCGGAACATCTCATAGTCGTTGGCGGAGTACAGTCCGTACTTCCGGTTCATCTGAGAGAATCCGCTGTGGACGGTCTCCGCCAGCCAGATGCAGTCCGGCCGCACCTGCTCCACGGCTTCTCTGGCCTTGCACCAGAAGTCCACAGGGACCATAGAGGCCACGTCGCAGCGGAAGCCGTCCACGATGCGGGCCCACCCCACCAGCGACTCGATCTGATAGTCCCACAGTTCCGGGCAGCCGTAGTCCAGATCCACCACGTCGGTCCAGTCACCCACCCGGTTGCCCATCGCGCCGTCGCTCTTGCGGTAGAAGAACTCCGGATGCTCCTGCGTCAGCACGGAGTCCGGGGAGGTGTGGTTATAGACCACGTCGATGATGCACTTCATCCCCCGGCGG
>SVKT01000039.1 GCA_015068335.1 Oscillospiraceae bacterium
GTGGTCTGCCTGCTCTCGGCGGAGCGGACTGCCGTGCAGCCCTACGCGGCGGTGGCCTGTTTTGCTCTGGTGTTTGCCCAGTGGGGCATCTGCCGGGAGAGCCGCGGTATGTACGATACCTTCCGCACGGCGGCGGTGGATGAGGAACCGCCCTATCTGGTGACGGATACGCCCCAGGGCGCCTGCAAGCAGCGGGGCTGCGTGCGGGGGTTCTATACCATTGCGATGCGGGATGATTTCTCCACCGTGGCGCAGACCATCCTGCTGCCGGTGGTGCTGACGGCGTCCCTCGTGTTTGCGGGACTTACATCTTTGGGCAAGGGGCGGGGCGCCGACTTCCTGCTCCACTGGTCCGCCACGCTGCTGGCGGGCGCCACCTTTGCCCTGCCCCTTTGCTGGGGCCTGCCCTGGGCGAAACTGGCCAAGCACCTGCAAAAGGCCGGCTGCGCCGTGGCCGGCTGGTCCGGCGCGGAGAAGATCAGCCGCCGGAAAAGTATGATCCTCACGGATATGGACCTGTTCCCGCCCGGCACCGTCCGCCTCAACGGCGTGAAGGTCTACGGCGAGGAGATGCGGAAGGTGGCGTCCTACGCCGCCACGATGGCGCGGGCCGCGGGCAGCGGTTTGGAGCGGTTGTTCGACCGCTTCCTCCGGGGCGAGAGCGCCGAGTACGAGACCGTCCACAGTTTCAACTTCTACGAGGAAGGCGGCTGGGGCGGCACCATCCGGGGCGAGTCCATCCTGATGGGCACGGCCTCCTTTGTGCGGAAGATGGACGTGCGCCTGCCCAGCGACATCAACCTGAAAACCGGCATTTTCCTGGCGGTGGACCGCCAGTTGGTGGCGGTGTTTGCCGTGAAGTACCAGCCGGCGGAAAATGTGGATTTCGCTCTGCGGATGATGCGGCGGATCCGCATCGTACCCATTCTGGCCTCCCGGGACCCCAACATCACCCCCGTGCTGCTGCGGAGAAAGTTCAGCAAGGGCGTGAAGGTGGAGTACCCCAACCTCACCGGGCGCGTGGCGCTGAGCGAGGTGGAGCAGGATCGGGATCTGCCCCGGGCGCTGTTGCAGCGTGAGGGTCTGCTGCCCTACGCCGAGACGGCGGCCGGCAGCCGGAAACTGTGCAGGGCCGTGCGGCGCTCCGTGGTGCTGAGCCTGATCGGCAGCGCGGCGGGCACGCTGCTGGCGGCGTATCTGCTGTCCTTGCAGGCATTTACACTGCTGACGCCGCTGGCGCTGGAAGTGTTCCTGCTTTTGTGGGTGCTGCCGGTGCTGCTGATGGCGGACCGGGTGGGCCGATATTGAAAAAAGACGGGGCTGCGGAGCGATCCGCACCCCGTTTTTTGCATCCTTTGCTAAAAAACGGGGGCGAATTTTGCCTTCCTGCCCAAAAAGCCGAGCCAGACTAAAAATTAGTTGTATTAACCGCCCAAAGGATGTATAATTCTTACATTAGGGTATTTTGGCGGTTCCGGCAGGCGATCCCGGTCCCTGCGGGCCCCTTGACCGCTAGACAGCATCAACATAAGGAGTGTAAAAACTATGAGCAATTCCGTACAGAACATCCGCAACGTCTGCCTGCTGGGCCACAGCGGCAGCGGCAAGACCGCTCTGGCAGAGAGCCTGCTCTTCGTGACGGGCGCTATCGATCGTATGGGCCGTGCTGCCTCCGGCAACACCGTCTGCGACTATGACGCCGAGGAGGTCAAGCGCCAGATCTCTCTGGGCACCTCCGTTGCCCCCGTGGATTTCACCGGCTGCCGCCTCAATGTGCTGGATACTCCGGGTGCCTTCGATTTCGCCGGCGAAGTGATGGAAGCCCTGCGCGCCTCCGACGCCGCGATCATTGTCTGCTCTGCCAAGGACGGCATTTCCGTTGGTCTGGAAAAGGCCTGGAAGTACTGCGAAGAGCGCAATATGCCCCGCTTCATCTACATCTCCAAGACCGACGAGGAAAACAGCGACTACAACGCCACCTTCGAGGCGCTGCGTGAGCGCTTCGGCAACAAGATCGCTCCCCTGGTCGTGCCCATCTGGAACGCCGATAAGAAGGTCACCGGCATCATCGACGTGCTGAACAAGCGCGCCTACGAGATGCAGAACCTCAAACGCGTGGAGATCGAACTGCCCGCCGACAAGCAGTCCGTCGTCGAGGAATTCAACGATGCGCTGAAAGAGTCCGTGGCCGAGACCTCCGAGGAGTTTATGGACAAGTTCTTCGGCGGTGAGGACTTCACCTACGCCGAAATGATCCAGGGCCTGCGTCAGGGCGTCCGCGACCTGAGTATGTTCCCCGTGTTCTGCGGCAGCGCTGTCAACTGTATGGGCAGCCTGATGCTGATGGACTATATGGTGGACCTGCTGCCCAACCCCACCGAGGGCAACTATCACAAGGCCACCAAGGCCGACGGCACCTCTGAGGAGTTCGTGGTTTCTCCCGGCGGCGTGCCCACCGCTTTCGTCTTCAAGACCGTTTCCGACCAGTACGGCAAGTACTCCTTCGTGAAGGTCCTCTCCGGCAGCATCACCCCCGACCTGCCTATGGTCAACGCCCGCACCGGCAACACCGAAAAACTGGGCCGCCTGTACACGATGTGCGGCAAGAAGACCACCGAGGTCAAGGAACTGGGCTGCGGCGACATCGGCGTCATCGCCAAGATGGACAAGGTCAAGACCGGCGACACCCTGTGCGACGCCCGTAAGGTCGTGGCCCTGAAACAGATCCCCTTCGCAGAGCCCTGCTACTCTGTGGCCATCGTGCCCAAGACCCGCGGCCAGGAAGACAAGATCGCCCAGGGCCTGGCCCGCCTGAACGAGGAAGATCCCTCCTTCTCCGTGTTCAACAACGCCGAGACCCACCAGATGGTGCTCTCCGGCGCCGGCGATATGCAGGTCGACGTTCTGGTGGCCAAGTTGAAGAGCCGCTTCAACGTGGAAGCCGAATTGCAGCCCACCCGCGTGGCCTATCGCGAGAAGATCCGCAAGGTCGTGCAGAAGCAGGGCCGTCATAAGAAGCAGACCGGCGGCAGCGGCCAGTTCGGTGACGTGTGGATCCGCTTCGAGCCCTGCGAAGAGGAAGAGATGGTCTTCGCCGAGGAAGTGTTCGGCGGCTCCGTGCCCCGCAACTTCTTCCCCGCCGTTGAAAAGGGCCTGCGCGAGGCCTGCGTCCACGGTCCTCTGGCCGGCTATCCCGTGGTGAACCTGAAAGCCGTCCTGTACGATGGCTCCTACCACCCCGTGGACTCCTCCGAAATCGCCTTCAAGACCGCCGCGCAGTTGGCCTTCAAGGCCGCTCTGCCCGAGGCCAACCCCTGCCTGCTGGAACCCGTGGGCGAACTGAAAGTCACCGTGCCCGACGATTACGTGGGCGACGTGATGGGCGACCTGTCCAAGCGCCGCGGCCGCGTGATGGGTATGGACCCCACCGGCACCGGTGAGACCGTCATCGCCGCCGAAGTTCCTATGGGCGAGATGGGCTCTTACGCCATCGAACTGCGCGCTATGACCCAGTCCCGCGGCAGTTTCACCTTCAACTTTGTCCGCTACGAGGATTGCCCCCCCGCAGCACAGGAGAAGGCCATCGCCGAGGCCAAGGCACTGGCCGAGCAGCAGTAATCGCTATCCCAAACAGCCGCCACGAAAGTGGCGGCTGTTTTTCTTTTGGGGGCGATCCTCGTTTCTCACAGTTCTCCCGCCGCAAACCG
This sequence comes from Oscillospiraceae bacterium, assembly GCA_015068335.1. GTDB lineage: Bacteria > Bacillota > Clostridia > Oscillospirales > Oscillospiraceae > Oscillibacter. The sequence goes on from SVKT01000039.1 coordinate 3,708, forward strand.
CCACCGTTGCGCCGCCCCGGCATCCGCCAGCCGATCCTCCGCAAAAATCCGCCGAAAATTTTTAAAAAAATTTTTAGTTTGTTGCATAAGCGACTAACTATATTCGAATATGCTGTTATACTAAAACCATCCCAAGAGGGAACTGGATCGAATATAAATTTCAAATTTTAATTTTAGGAGGATACAATTATGAAGAAGTGGGTCTGCTCTGTTTGCGGTTATGTTCACGAGGGTGACGTCCCCCCCGAAAAGTGCCCTGTCTGCAAGGTGCCTGCCGAGAAGTTCAACGAAGTCAAGGGTGAGATGAAACTGGCTGCCGAGCACGAGTACGGCATCTACGCCAAGACCGTGAAGAACAATCCCGACATCTCCGAGGAAGACAAGAAGTACATCTTCGACCAGTTGATGGCCAACTTCAACGGCGAGTGCTCCGAGGTCGGTATGTACCTGTGTATGGCCCGCATCGCCCACCGCGAGGGCTATCCCGAGATCGGCCTGTACTGGGAGAAGGCTGCCTGGGAAGAGGCTGAGCACGCTGCCAAGTTCGCCGAACTGCTGGGCGAGGATCTGGAACCCCAGATGCGCGCCACCACCAAGGACAACCTGGCCTGGCGTGTGGACTGCGAGTACGGCGCTACCAACGGTAAGTTCGAACTGGCCAAGGTCGCCAAGATGAACAACCTGGACGCCATCCACGACACCGTCCACGAGATGGCCCGCGACGAGGCCCGTCACGGCAAGGCTCTGGAAGGCCTGCTGAACCGTTACTTCAAGTAAGCGCAGGCCCAGTCCATAAACCTCAAACCTCCCAGGAGGGAGCCGGTCAACCGGCTCCCTCTTTTTGCGCTGCGCGGTCTTTACTTGGGGGCGGGCGGAATGCTATACTGGAAAAAACGAACCGGAGGGGATCACAATGATATTGCTTATGAGCATTTTTGTCCTTTTGGTCGGCGTCCTGATGTTTGCGTTTCCCGACACGTGGTTTGAACTGACCGAACACTGGAAGTCCTATGCGCCGTCGGAGCCGTCGAAATGGTATCGTATCAGTTGCCGCATCGGCGGGGGATGTATGCTGCTGGTGGGCCTTGCCGGCGTGGTCGTGTTCTTTGTGTGCCGGTAAAAACCGGAGACCGCGGGCTTTTGCTTTTGCGCGACGCATCGGCTTGCGGTGCATCTGAAAATATACGAAAAGGTATACCAATAAATTTTTTCAGAGAGATAGACAAATACTACAACGTGCTGTATCATAGGAGCGTAGCGAACGTATGATACATCGTTTCTATTTCACCAATGGGGGTATGATAAATTATGAAAGTGATCATCAAAGACAACTACGATGGAATGTCTGCGTGGGCAGCGCAGCATATCGCTGATGCCATCAACAACCACAAGGAAGACCGTCCCTTTGTTCTGGGTCTGCCTACCGGCTCCTCTCCTCTGGGCGTTTACAAGCGCCTGAGCGAGATGAACAAGGCCGGCAAAGTGTCCTTTAAGAATGTGGTGACCTTCAATATGGACGAATATGTGGGCCTGCCCCGTGAGCACGACCAGAGTTACTGGTACTTTATGCACGACAATTTCTTCAACCACATCGATATCCCCGCCGAAAATATCAACATCCTCGACGGTATGGCCGACGATCTGGAAGCAGAGTGCCGCCGCTACGAGGAGAAGATCGCGGCCTATGGCGGTATCGACCTCTTTATGGGCGGCAGCGGTGTGGATGGCCATATCGCGTTTAACGAGCCCTTTACCTCTCTGACCTCCCGCACCGGTATCCGTGCCCTGACGGAGGATACCCTCATTGCCAACTCCCGCTTTTTCGATAACGATCCCAACAAAGTCCCCAAGACGGCTCTGTCTGTGGGCGTTGGCACCGTCTGCGACTCCAAGCAGGTGCTGCTGCTGATCAGCGGTCACAACAAGGCTCGTGCGCTGCGCCACTGCGTGGAGGGCGGCGTTGATCACGCCTGGACCATCTCCGCTTTGCAGTTGCATCCCGATGGCATCATCGCCTGCGACGAGGCTGCCTGCGGCGAGTTGAAGGTGGATACCTATAAGTATTTCAAGGAGATCTACAAGAACGAGAAGTAAGATCTCCGGTGGAGCGCCGTAAAACCGCGCTGCGCGAAAAACAGAAAAGAGCCGGAGCAGTTTTCCTGCTCCGGCTTTTTTGCGTGTGCGGCGAGGTGTATCCGCCGGCCGGACGCTGCGGATTTGCCGCGCCTCTTTTTTCACGGGATCGAGATGCGAATATCGTTGATAACAGGGCGGGGAACTGCTATAATCTATGTAATATGGCGTATTATGCCAAGCATATGGAAATTCTGGTAACGATGGAGTTTTGATATGGTATTCAGCAGTTTGATCTATATATTTGCCTTTCTGCCGGCGCTGCTGGTGTGCTATTTCGGCCTTGCCCGGCGGCGGGGGGTGAGAAACGGCATCCTGCTGGCGTTCAGCCTGCTGTTTTACAGTTGGGGCGGATGGAGCCTGATGCCGCTGCTGCTGGCGTCCATCGGACTGAACTTTTTTCTCGGCAGCCGTGTAGCACCGGACAAGCCGCGACGCAAGGTGTTTCTGGTGCTGGCGGTGACCTGCAATCTGGCTCTTTTGTTCGTGTTCAAGTATCTGGGCTTTGCCACCACCATCCTCTCGAAATTCATCCCCGCCGTGGTGCCGGTGGAGATCGTGCTGCCCATCGGCATCTCCTTCTACACCTTCCAGGGTCTCAGTTACGTGCTGGACGTCTATATGGGCAACGCCGCGCCCAGCCGAAAACTCTCGGAGGTGGCGCTGTATATCGCCCTGTTCCCCCAGTTGGTGGCGGGCCCCATCGTGCGATACACCACGGTCTGTGAGGAACTGTCCACCCGCAAAGAGACGCTGGACGACGTTTTCTTCGGCGTGCAGCGCTTCTGCTTCGGCCTTGCCAAGAAGGTGCTCATCGCCAATCAGGCCGGCGCGCTGGCGGACGCGGTCTTCTCCCAGAATCCGGTGATGATGTCCACCGCCCTTGCGTGGCTGGGCGTGATCGCCTACACCTTCCAGATCTACTTCGACTTCTCCGGCTACTCCGATATGGCCATCGGTCTGGGCCGCGTGTTCGGTTTCCACTTCCTTGAAAACTTCAACTATCCGTATATCTCCAAGTCCATCACGGAGTTCTGGCGCAGATGGCATATGTCCCTGGGCACCTGGTTCCGGGACTATCTGTACCTGCCTCTGGGCGGCAACCGCGTGAGCGCGTGGAAGCACGTGCGCAACATTCTCGTTGTCTGGATGCTGACGGGCCTGTGGCACGGCGCGGCGTGGACGTTCATCCTCTGGGGATTGTACTACGGCTTGCTTCTGCTGGGCGAGAAGTTCCTGTGGGGCAAGGCCATCGCCCGCACCCCTGCCGTGGTGCAGCACGTCTACACGCTGCTGGCGGTGCTGCTGGGCTGGCTGGTCTTCCGCGCCGCCGGCGTGGACGAGGTGCTGCGCTTCCTGCAAGGAATGTTCGGCGGCGCGCCGGCGGGGCTGTGGAGCGAGCAGGTGACCTATCTGCTGCTGCAATACCGCTGGGAACTGCTGGTGGCCTGCGTGCTGTCCTGCCCCGTGGTGCCCACGCTGCTGGCGCGGTGCGAAAAAAACGGGGGAAAGACCGCGGCTGCGGTGCTGTATGTGGTGATGCCGTTGCTGGCGCTGGTGCTGGCGGGCTGGTCCTGCGTGCGGCTGGTCAGTTCCGGCTTCAATCCCTTTATCTACTTCCAGTTCTGAAAGGGGGGTCTGTATGAAACGGAAGGCACAGATCGTGTTTTTGAGCCTCTGCGCGCTGGCGCTGGTGCTGGTGCCGCTCCTCACGCTGATCGGACCCCACAAATCGGTGTCCTACTATGAGCAGCGGGGGTTGGCGAAATTCCCTGAACTGAGCCGGGAAGCAGTGCTGGACGGCACGTATTTCTCGGAACTGGAAACCGTGTACAAGGACCACATCTTCCAGCGCGACCGCATTTTGAAGGTGAACGCCATCGCGGAACTGCTGCTGGGCCGGGTCACGGTCAACAACATCATCGTCAACAGCGACAAACTGCTGGACTCCTTCGGCTTCCTCCGCTGGGGACTGGACTATCTCAAACCGGAGGCGGAGGCCATCGCGGCGCAGTACGCGTCCCTGAACGGGATGATCACCGCCTACGGCGGGCAGTTCTGCTATCTGGGCCTGCCCCAGCAAACCACCTATTTCGCCGACGAGTACCCCGCCTATATGGACAGCCGCCTCTGGCACACCACCGGCATCCGCGACATTTTCGGCGCGGCGATGGAGACCCAGGGCGTGCCGTTTCTGAATATGTACGCGGCGTTTCAGGCGGCGGGTCAGCCGGAGGAATACTATTACGATTCCGACCACCACTCCTCCGGCGAGGGCGCGTTTTTCACCTACCTGACGCTGATGGAGCAACTCAGCGCCCAGTCCGGCGGTGAACTGGACTACCTCACCGAGGAGGACTTCACCAAAACCACGCTGAAAAATCCCTTCCTCGGCTCCTCCAACCGGAAACTGTACGGCCTCTGGGATTCTGCGGACGCGGTGACGCTGTATACCCCCAAGACGGAAATCGCCTTTACCCGCTATGATAACGGCGTGCCGAAAAACAGCATCAACGCGCTGCCGTATACGGAGGAGGAAGTGACGACCTATTCCGTCTATATGGGCGGCGACGTGGCGGAGACCGTTATTCAGACCAACCGCCCCGACCTGCCCAGCATCCTCATCTACGGCGACTCCTTCACCAACCCGCTGGAAAGCGTCCTCTGGGCGAATTTCAACGAGACCCGCACGCTGGACTACCGCTACTACACGGCCAAATCCTTGCGGGCGTATATCGAGGAATACCGGCCGGACTATGTGGTGTGCGTCCGGGACGAGAGCACCTACTTCGCCAGAACCGGCAACGGAAGGACTGACTGAACTCCATAGCAAACCGGCGTTGGGCCAGAGCCCGGCGCCGGTCTTTTTTGCTGTTTATAGGGGAAAAGGGGGCGATTTTGACCTGTACAACCCCCGGGAAATGCGGTATGATACAAGAGAGAAACCAGAGGGAAAGGAGGGGTTGTATGCTGCTGGACCGGGAAGAAGCGCTGCGCTGTCTGGGCGCGGGCGCGGGGGCGACGGAGGAACTGTGCCTTGCGGTGGAAGCCGTTGCCCGATCGCTGGAAGCGGCGGTGCAGCCCGCCTTTGTTTACCGCGTGTTCGATTTGGAGCGGCGGCAGGAGGGGCTGTTCCTCCGTGGCGCGGAGATGCTGCTGCCGGGCGAACTGGCGGAGACCGTGCTGAAAGACTGCACCCGGGCGGCGCTGCTGGCCTGCACCGTGGGCAGCCGGTTCGACGCGCTGCTCCTTGCCGAGCAGGCCCGGGATATGTCCCGGGCGGTGATGCTGGACGCCTGCGGCAGCGCGCTGGTGGAAGCGGGATGCGACGAGGCGGAGCGGCAACTTGCCGCCCGGCTGCCCGGCAGTTTTTTGACCGACCGGTTCAGCCCCGGCTACGGCGATTTGCCGCTGGAATTGCAGCGGGACATCTGCGCCGTGCTGGATGCCCGGCGGCGGCTGGGTCTCCACGTGACGGACAGTTTGCTGCTCAATCCGGTAAAGTCCGTCACGGCGGTCATCGGCATCGCGGAGCGCCCCCAGCCGGCGCGCATCCGTGGCTGCGCCCACTGTCCGCTGCGAGAGCGCTGTACACTTCGTAAGGGAGGAAACCATTGTGGCCTGTGATATTCTGAAACGATTTCCCGTCCTGATCCTGGACGGTGCGATGGGAACGGTCTTGCAGCAGCGGGGCCTGCCCCCCGGCGGTCAGCCGGAACTGCTGAACCTGACCGACCCCGCCCTGCTGCGTTCCGTCTATCGGGACTATATTGCCGCGGGCAGTCAGGTGATCTACGCCAATACCTTCGGCGCCAACGCGCTGAAACTGCGCCACACGGGATACGGCGTGGAGGAGATCGTCACGGCGGCGGTGTCCGTTGCCAGAGAGGCCGCCGCAGGCACGGAAACGCTGGTGGCGCTGGACGTCGGCCCGCTGGGCGAACTGCTGGAACCGATGGGCAGTCTGTCCTTTGAGCGGGCGTATGACCTCTTCCGCGAGATGATGGAGGCAGGCGCGAAAGCCGGCGCCGACCTGATCGTCATCGAAACGATGACGGATCTCTGCGAGGCCAGAGCGGCGCTGCTGGCGGCCAAGGAGCATACCGACCTGCCGGTGTTTGTCACGATGTCCTTTGAGCCGGGCGGCCGCACTTTCACCGGCTGCACCGTGGCCTCTATGGCCCGGACGCTGGAAGGGCTGGGGGCGGACGCCATCGGCCTGAACTGCTCTCTGGGGCCCGACCTGCTCGCTCCGCTGCTGCGGGAGGTGTGCGAAAATACCCGCCTGCCCGTCATCGCCAAGCCCAATGCCGGCCTGCCCGACCCGGTGGACGGCCATTACGATATGGACCCCGAGACTTTTGCCCGGGCGCTGCTGCCCTGTCTGGAAGCCGGCGTCACCATCTTCGGCGGCTGCTGCGGCACGTCTCCGGACTACATCCGCGCCCTCTGCGCCGCGCTGGCGGGCAAGACCCCCGCTCCGCGCCGTTATGACGCTGTGGGCTTTGCCTGCACCGCGGTGACGCCCTGCCGTCTGGACGGCGTGCGCATCATCGGCGAGCGGGTCAATCCCACGGGCAAAAAGCGGTTCCAGCAGGCGCTGCTGGAACAGGATCTGGATTACATTCTGGACGTGGCGGTGGCGCAGGAAGACGCAGGAGCGGACATTCTGGACGTGAATGTGGGATATCCGGGCGTGGATGAAGTGGATATGCTGCCGCGAGTGGTAAAGAAACTGCAAAGCGCGGTTTCTCTGCCCCTGCAACTGGACTCCTCGGACCCCGCCGCTTTGGAGGCGGGTCTGCGGGTGTATAACGGCAAGGCCATCGTCAACTCCGTCAACGGCGAGGGGGAGGTGCTGGAACGCATCCTGCCCATCGTGAAGAAATACGGCGCCGCCGTGGTGGGTCTGACGCTGGATAAGAACGGCATCCCCCAGACGGCGGAGGAACGGGTGACCATCGCCCGGCGCATTCTGGACGCGGCACTTTCCTACGGCATCCCTAAGGAGGATGTGTTCATCGACTGTCTGACCCTCACCGTGTCCGCCCAGCAGGAGCAGGCGGCGGAGACCTTGAAAGCCGTGCGCGCCGTGCGGGAGGAACTGGGTCTGCAAACGGTGCTGGGCGTGTCCAATATCTCCTTTGGTCTGCCCAA
>SVKT01000040.1 GCA_015068335.1 Oscillospiraceae bacterium
CGGCAACGGTCCGGAGAAACGGCAACACCTACACCTGCCTCACCGGAAGCGAGTCCATTTCCGCGCTGCTGACCCGGTTGGGTGCTGTTCCCACGCTGTTTGAAACGGTTGCCGTGGATCTCACAACGGATTCCGCCGTTGACATCACCATCGCCACCGAGATCGTTTATTACGAAACCGATAAGGAAGCGTCCGACTTCGAGACCATCCGCGTCCCCAACGACCAACTCCCCCAGGGAACGGAACAGGTGGCGCAGGAAGGCGCCGCCGGCGTACGCACGCTGGTCTATGAAGTTGTCTGGTCCAACGGCGGGAAGGTCTCCCGCGAATTCTATGAGGAAACCGAAAACACTGCCGTCGACCAAATCGTGGAATACGGCACCGCCGTTTCCTCCGTCTCCCGTGATGACAGGATCGCAGAGGTCCGCAAAAACGAGGATGGCAGCGGCACGCTGGTGTTCAGATCCGGCGCTACGATGAACTTCTCCTCCGCCCGCTCTATGACCGCCACCGCCTACACCACCGGTCACGACGGCGTCGGCACCATCACCGCCAGCGGCACGGTGGTTCACGTCGGTTCCGTGGCCGTTGACCCCCGCTATATCCCCTTGGGCACCCGCCTGTATGTCGTGACCAACGACGGCATCGTCTACGGATGCAGCGTTGCCGAGGACACGGGATACAGCATCAGAGGCGACAAGATCGACCTGTTCTACAACTCGTTCCGCGAGTGTATCAACTTCGGCAGAAGAAGTTGCACCGTCTATATTTTGAAGTAAATCCATCGTGCAGTCCGCGCCCCCGGTACCCATCGTACCGGGGGCGTTTTTTCCGCCAAACAGGGTTTGCAAAGCACGGCGTTTCTGTTATAATCACCATAATCCTTGAAAGGCGGTATCGCTATGAATCTCTGTGACCAGAATACCATCCGCGACCTGCTGGGCAGACACGGATTCCACTTCTCCAAATCTATGGGGCAGAACTTCCTGATCGACCCGGAGACCCCCTACAACATCGCAGCCGCCTCACAGGCAGACAGTACCTGCGGCGTGCTGGAAATCGGCCCGGGCATCGGCCCCCTCACCTGCCAGTTGGCCCAGCGCGCAGGCAAGGTGGTTTCCGTGGAACTGGACAAATCCCTCCTGCCCGTGCTGGCCGAAACGATGGCTCCGTACAGCAATGTGGAGATCGTTTCCGGCGACGCTATGAAACTGGATCTCGGGGCGCTGGCCGCCGAAAAATTCCAGGGTCTCACACCCATCGTGTGCGCCAATCTGCCCTACAACATCACCTCCCCCATTCTGGAAAAACTCGTCGAGACTCCCTGCTTTGAAACCATCACCGTGCTGATTCAAAAAGAGGTCGCGCAGCGGCTCTCCGCCCCCCAGGGCTCTCCCGACGGCGGTTCCTTCTCTCTGTTCCTGCAATATCATATGGAAACGGAATATCTGTTTGATGTTCCCCGGGAAAAGTTCCTCCCCGCCCCCAAGGTGACCTCCGCCGTGCTGCGCTGTGTGCGCCGGGAAAAGCCCGCCGTCGCCGTGGAAGATGAGGCGTTCTTCTTCAAAGTGGTGCGGGGCGCGTTCCTGCTGCGCAGAAAAACCCTTGCAAACAGTCTCTCCGCCGCCCTTCCCGCATACAGTAAGGAAGCGATTCAGGACGCCATTTGCGCCTGCGGACTGCCTGCGGATATCCGCGGCGAGCGGTTAACGCTGGAAGATTTTGCCCGTCTTTCCGAATCCTTGAAACGCTAAACGTTTACGTGTTGCATTTTCAAAAACGATGGGGTACGATGACAGTAGTGTCCCAGCATAAATTTAAGGAGGTTCCCTGTATGTCTACGAAAGCCTACTATTCCAGAACCGAAATTGGCCCCGGTCAGGTCGGTTTTTCCAAGACCCGCTCTATCATTGAGGCCCCCTTCTACGGCAACAATGTGATCAAGGTCAATACTCTGAAAGAAGCCTATGAACTGGCCAAGAACTCCCCCGGCACCGTTGTGACCGATATGCCCGTTTACCGCGGTGAAGAGTTCGGTCTGGAACCCGACGCCAAGGTCCTGCTGTTCAACGACGGTTCCATCACTGGCCGTTATGCCGTTGCCCGCCGCATCACCGGCAAGCCCGGCGTCAACACCGCCGAACTGGATAAGATCGTGATGGATGCCGTGTACGACACCCGCTGGAAGACGATGTACCACGCCGAGACCTATATCGGTCTGGACGAGGAATTTATGGTCAAGGCCCATCTGCTGATCCCCGAAGGCGAGGAAAACCTGCTGTACAACTGGATGCTGAACTTCCAGTACCAGTCTGACGAGTACGTCAAGATGTACAAGAGATCCAAGCCCGTGGGCGACGGCAAGGAAGCCGACATTTACATCTTCTCCGATCCCCAGTGGACCGGCGCTCCCGGAAGAGAAGACATCTGCGACCCCAAGTGCCTGTGCTACTTCAACACCGAAACTAACTGCGCCGCCATTCTGGGTATGCGCTACTTCGGCGAGCATAAGAAGGGCACCCTGACCCTGGCCTGGGCCATCGCCAACCGCAACGGCTATGCCTCCTGCCACGGCGGCCAGAAGGAGTACACCCTGGAAGACGGCAGCAAGTACGTGGCAGCCGTGTTCGGCCTGTCCGGCTCCGGCAAGTCCACCCTGACCCACGCCAAGCACGGCGACAAGTATCCCGCCATCAAGGTGCTGCACGACGACGCCTTCATCATCAACTCCGACACCTGCTCCTCCGTTGCTTTGGAGCCCACCTATTTCGACAAGACCGCGGACTATCCCGTGGATTCCCCCGATAACAAGTATCTGCTGACCGCCCAGAACTGCTCCGCCACTCTGGACGAGGACGGCAAGGTCGTTCTGGTCACCGAGGACGTCCGCAACGGCAACGGCCGCGCCATCAAGAGCAAACTGTGGTCCCCCAACCGCGTTGACAAGATCGAGTCCCCCGTCAACGCCATCTTCTGGATTATGAAGGATCCCACCATTCCTCCCATCGTCCGCCTGAAAGGCGCCGCTCTGGCCTCTGTTATGGGCGCCACGCTGGCCACCAAGCGCTCCTCTGCCGAGCGTTTGAAGGAAGGCGTCGATCCCAATGCTCTGGTCGTGGAGCCCTACGCCAACCCCTTCCGTACCTATCCTCTGGTCAACGACTATGAGAAGTTCAAGAAGTTGGTCGCCGAGAAGAACGTCGCCTGCTACATTATCAACACCGGCGACTTTATGGGCAAGAAGGTCACCAAGGAGATCACTCTGGGCGTCCTGGAATCCGTGGTGGAGTCCAAGGCCGACTTCAAGCCCTGGGGCCCCTTCTCCGACATCGAAATCTTCGAGCAGGAAGGCTTCGTGCCCGATCTGTCCGACGCCGATTATGTTGCACAGTTGAAAGCCCGTATGCAGGATCGTCTGAACTATGTGGAAGGCCTGCAAGATGCCGAGGGCGGCTTCAACAAACTGCCCGACGATGCCGCCGCCGCCATCCGCAAGGTGGTCGACGAGGCCAACACCCTGTAATCTTGAATCAGACAAAAAGCACCCGAAAGGGTGCTTTTTGTTTTTAATTTGTAACGATTTTCCGTTATCTCTATGGTATTCTCTATAAAAAGGAGGTGTTGCCATTGAAGCGTGTTTGTCATCTGCTTCTGACGATTCTTGTGATATTCTCTCTGACTGCCTGCGCCTCATCAGAGGTTTCCCGGGAGGAGTCCACATACGAAAAAGATGGGTTTACTGTGGACAGAGAAGCCGGAACCATTACCAAAGGCGAGGACGTCTACCATTACAAGGTCACCGGCAGCGAAAACACCCGGGGGATCACCATCACCTACCCCAACGGCGCCACCTACTATTTCACCTGGAGCGGAAATGTCGGTACGGGCGGGTGGAGCGATGACTATGACCCGGATCGCTACGTTGACGGCGACACACTCTGCGACGTCATCTCCTTTGAACCGCCGAAGGAAACTCGCAGCAGCGGCGGCTATCCGCTGTTCGGTCTGCTCTTCATCGCCATCGGCCTGTTCAGCGCCTGGAACCCCACCGCCGCCTGGTATCTGGAATGGGGCTGGCGCTATAAGGACGCAGAACCCTCGGATACCGCCCTGATGATCGAACGGATCGGCGGCGTTTTTGCCATCCTTGTCGGCATTGTGGTAATGTTTCTCTGAACCTGATTTTCCTCAAAGGACGCTGTTTCCGCAGCGTCCTTTTTTCTGCGCACACCTAAGCGCATAGGCTTCAAAAAAATGGACACACTCCCTCTATCTGCACAAAAAGGAGTGGTCCGCTATGTTCAAACACGAAAAACTGCTGTTTCATCCCGTCGAGATCGAAAAGCCCAATCCCCAGTACGCCGCACTGTTGCAGGAACAACTGGGCGGCGGCAACGGCGAACTGAAAGCCGCTATGCAGTATATGTCCCAAAGTTTCCGCATCAAAGATCCCAAGATCAAAGACCTGTTTCTGGACATTGCCGCCGAGGAACTCTCTCATATGGAAATGGTGGCGCAAACCATCAATCTGCTCAACGGGCACGATGTGGACGCCGCCGCGGTTCCTGCCGGCGAGATCCAGACCCACGTGATCCTGGGCCTGAATCCCGGGCTCATCAACGCCTCCGGCTACTCCTGGACCGGCGACTATGTCACCGTCACCGGCGATCTGTGCGCCGACCTGCTCAGCAACATCGCCTCCGAGCAGCGCGCCAAAGTGGTATATGAATATCTCTATCGACAGATCAACGACAAGAAGGTGCGGGAGACCATTGACTTCCTCCTCAACCGGGAAGAAGCCCACAACCAGATGTTCCGGGACGCCTTCAACGAAGTGCAGAATTCCGGCTCCAACCGGGACTTCGGCACCACAAAAGCCGCGAAAATGTATTTCTCCCTCTCCGATCCCGGCCCCAATGTTTTCGCAGGCAAAGACGTCAAGCCCGTTCAATTTGAGAAATAATCGAAAGCCAAACCACGCCGCACGGATCGTGCGGCGTGGTTTCGTTCTTCTCTCATCATTTCAGGTGCGGTCGGGGAACTTGCGACAAAGGGCGTCCAGTTCCGCGATCAGAGCGGTCATTTCCTCCGCCGTCATATGGGCATACAGTTCCGCCACATCTTCGTCCTCCATCGTGTTGGGCAGCGTGAAGGACACGAAGAAGCGGAAGCCGTCCTCCACCGCATCGGCGGAGAGCATAAAGTACGGTTCGGCAAATTCGCTTTCATAGCGCTGCTTCAAGCCCGCCTTCACCACTTTCAGCCCCGCTGTCATCTCCTGCAATTCGTAGGTCAGCAGACAACTGTTGGAATCCTTGATGACCAGCCCATCTTCGTTGACCCAGGTAGCGCGCAGCACCAGCCAGTTGCGGTCGTCGCTGCCGGGGTCGCCCCCGTCGGGCGGGAACTCATAATTGACAACTTCCAGTTTCAGGCTGGATTCCTCGTTTTTGAACAGCATTCTTCCCTCTCCTTATCGGTCGTTGTGATGCTCTGCGTAAAACGCGTCGTAATCTTCCAGCATCAGACGCAGCAGCGCCGGCGTATCCAGTCCGTAAGGGCAGCGGGACTTGCAGGCGTCGCAGTGGATACACATCTCGATCTTGTGCATCTTGGCGTACCAGGTATCCGTCATATACTGCTGGTACGGCGAGCGGCGCAGCAGCGCATTCATCCGGGCTGCCTGGGGAATGTCGATCCCCGCGGTGCAGGGCAGGCAATAGCCGCAACTGCGGCAGAAGTTGCCGGCCAGTTCCTTGCGATCCTTCTCGATGACAGCCTGCAATTCCGGTGTCATACGGGGGTCGCGGCGGTCCAGTTCCAGCCACTCGTCCAGTTCCCACTCGTGCTGAATTCCCCAGATAGGCACCACGTGGGGATACTCCCGCATAAAGGCATAACAGGCCTCGGCGTTGTTCAACAGTCCGCCGGAGAGGCCCTTCATAGCGATGTAGCCCATATCCGCCTTGCGGCAGGCCTCCACAATGGCAAAATCCGTATCTGCGGCCAGATAGCAGAACGGGAATTGCAGCGTTTCAAAGTTGCCGGACGCCACCGCCTCCATCGCCAGTTTCGGACGATGGTTCGTGATACCGATATGGCGGATATAACCCTTTTTCTGCATCTCCACCGCTGCGGCGTAGGCGCCCTCCGGGTCTTCGGGATCGGGAAGTTCCGCAGGATTGTGGAACTGGAACAGATCAATATAGTCCGTTTGCAGATTGCGCAGGCTTTGCTCGATATGGGCCAGCACCGTCTGCTTGTCCTTTCCGGCACTCTTGGTGGAGATGATAACATCCTTCCGCACATCGTGCAGCGCAGCGCCCAGTTTCTCCTCGCTGTCTGTATAGGCGTTGGCGGTGTCGAAATAGTTCACGCCGGCGTCAAAAGCGCGGCGCACCAGTCTGGCTGCGGCTTCTTTTGAGATGCGCTGAATGGGCAGCGCACCGAAAGAGGTGCGGGACACCAGCAATTCTGTCTTTCCCAATCTGATTTTTTCCATACGGTCCCCTCCTGATCTGTCCGGAATTTTTCGATAAATCCATTGTAGCACAGTTTCCGCTGTTTGCAAATCCGCAGAAATGTGATACACTGAAAAAAACAACGGCACCGAAAATCGCTTTCGGCGCCGCTTCGGAGGGAAGATCGATGGATAAGGAACTTCATCTCAAACTGATCCTGCGCCTGTATTCCGGGGATGACCGCCGCTGCTTCGGCCCCGGTATCGCCACCCTTCTGGAACGCGTGCGGATCCACAAATCCCTGCGGGCGGCCGCCGCTTCTATGGAAATGGCCTATTCCAAGGCCTGGCGCATCATCCGCACAGCGGAGGATGTCTTCGGCTGCAAAATGCTCCAATCCACCATCGGCGGACAGCACGGCGGCGGCGCGGTATTGACTCCCGAGGCCGAGCAGTTGCTGGACACCTACAACACCTGCGTGGCAGAGGTAGATGCCTTTGCGCAGGCGCGCTTTGAGGAGTCCTTTGCGTTTTTCAAGCATCCGGAACATTAAAAACAAAAAGAACGGGCTGTGTCAGCCCGTTCTTTTTTGCGTTAATCGTTGGGGCGGGTGGGGTCGAACTCCGTGGGGCTGATGATGGGGTGTTCCTTGTGGGCCACCATAGCCTGGATCAGTTCCACCGTTCTGCCAAGACCCAGATAACTGGAATCCAGACAGAAGTCATAACTTTCCACAGCGCCCCATTTTTTCGAGGCATAGTACTCATAATAGGCCGCGCGCCGCTTATCCGTCTTAATGATCAACTGGCGTGCCTTTTCCGGCGTCAGATTCTGCCGCTTGGCCACCCGCTGGATCCGGACGTCCATAGGCGCATAAATAAACAGGCTCAAATGATCGGGATTTTCCGCCAGCGCATAGTCCGCGCAGCGGCCGATCATCACGCAAGGTCCCTGCTCCGCAATATGACGGATGGTGTCAAAGGTAGCCAGATACACCTGCTGCTCCAAAGAATCTCCTGCGCCGGTGCTGGGCAGACCAAGCATATAAGCGTCCATAGCAAGGGCATACAGCGCACTTCTGGGGCGCTCGTCAAAATTCTCCATAATCTGCTGGCACAGGCCGCTTTTCTTCGCGGCTTCCTGCAAAAGTTCTTTATCGTAAAAAGGAATTCCCAACTCCTTTGCAACACGAATGCCGATCTCCTTGCCGCCGCTGCCGAATTGCCGGCCGATGGTAATGATAGTTTTCACGGAGAGCCCCCCTTTTCAAGTTTGCAAGGTACGCCGGGATCAGGCAAAGCCTGACGGCGCTTTCCTGAAATGATTATATCACGGGCAGAAAGCACCGTCAAATGGAAGAATGCCTCGGTGAGAAAAAGGGCACTCCTGTGAGCGCCCTTTGTTGCTTATTGCGGCAGTTCTTTGCCAAGACGCCGGTACATTGTCTTTTTCACAGCGCGAAGGATGTTCTCATAGCCGGTGCAGCGGCACAAATGGCCGGAGAGCAGTTTGCGCAACTCGTCGTCCGTGTATTCCTTTCCGCTTTCCAGGATCTCCCACGCGGTCAGGATAAATCCGGGGGTGCAAAAACCGCACTGGATCGCCGCCTCCTCCACAAAAGCCTGCTGGATATCGGACAGTTCGCCGTTGGGGCCAAGCAGACCTTCCAGGGTGGTGATGTGCTTCCCTTCCGCCCAGACTGCCAGGTAAATGCAGGAGTTGAAGGCCTCCCCGTCGATGATGACGGTGCAGGCGCCGCACTCACCCACCTCGCAGCCCTTCTTCACGGAGGTCATACGGTAATCGTTGCGCAGCATATCCGTCAGACTGGCACGCACATCCACGGTGCGCTCCACCTCACGGCCATTCAGGGTAAACCGAACGGTCTGATACTGTGTAATGTGTTTTTCCATTACAGTTCACCTCCCGCAAGTTTTACAGACTCAACGAAGGCTCGTTTTGCACTCTCCACGGCAATATGCATCCGGAAGTCTTTGGCGGCGCGCCAGGAGTCGCGGGGATTGATGTCCTCCTTCACCGTGCGGGCAAATTCCTCCGCCAAAACCATACTGACAGTCTTTCCGGTCACCAGCGCCTCGGCAGTCTTTGCCCGCAGGGGGACAGGTCCCGCCACACCGAAGGCGATACGAACGCGCTCCACGGTCTTTTTGTCGGCAGACAGGCGGACATTGACGGAAGTGCCCAGCGTGGCGATGTCCATAGCGTTGCGCATAGCGTATTTGATGTAATGACCGAAGGTGTTTTCGTAACTCTCCTTCGGGATCAGGATAGCGGTCTGGATCTCACCCTCCCGGATGTCCACCTTGCCCGCTTTGATGTAAAACTCGTGAATGGGACAACGGCGGACACCGTTAGGCCCGGTCAACTCTACGATAGCGTCCCACGCGTGAAGTGTGGAGGCGGAATCGGCGGAGGTCACGCCGTTGCAGGTGTTGCCGCCAATGGTGCCGATGTTGCGGATTTGGGGGCCACCCACCTGATCCACAGCCTCGCCCAGTACATTGATGTACTTCTGAATGATGGGATCACGGGTAATGTGGGAAAAACTGGTCAGGGAGCCGATGCGGATGGTGTCGTCCTCCTCCAACTTCACGCCCCGCAGTTCATCGAGGCCATAGATGGAGATCAACTCCACACCGGCGCGCCTGCCTTCCCGCATCTGCACCAGCACGTCGCTGCCACCGGCAATGATGTGGGCCTCGGGATGTGCCAGACGGAGGCTGACAGCGTCTGCCACAGTTTTAGCCTGATACAAGGCTTTCAGGTCATACATAACGCTTCCCTCCTCTTTCAGTCAGTAATGAGCCCCGCCTCTTTGAAGGCGCGGTAAAGCACGTGAGGCGTAATGGGACAATTGTCGACCGCAACGCCGGTGGCGTGCAAAATGGCGTTGCGGATGGCAGGCGCCGGAGAACAGGCCGGCGGCTCGCCCAATGCCTTGGTACCGAAGGGCGCGGTGGGCTCGGGATTCTCCGCGAAAGCCGCCTGCAACGCCGGATGGTCCATAAAGGTGGACAATTTATAATCCAACAGGTTATTGTTCAGCGGTTTGCCGGTCTTTTCATCGAATTTCAGTTCCTCAGAGAGGCCGTAGCCGATTCCCATCGACATACCGCCGTGGACCTGCGCCTCTGCCAGTGCGGGATTGATGAGCCGACCGCAGTCGTGAACATTGACAAGGTTCAGCAGTTTCACCTTGCACATAGGGATATCCACTTCCACCTCCGCAAGACTGCAACCGAAGGAATAGGCGTTGGTCTTGATCTGGGCGGTGGTCTCCGCTGTGATGTGCTGGCTGGATTCCAGGGAATACAGGCTCTCCGTGGCCAGTTCACCCAGCGATTTCAGCACACGGCCGTCGGACTTGCGGACGATCTGTCCGTCCACCAGATCCAGATTGGATACCGGCATCCGGGTCTGCTCGTGGGCAATTTGCAGGATCCTCTCCCGCAGCGCCTGTGCCGTCTGCACGATGGCGAAACTGCCGATATAGGTCTGGCGGGAGGCGTAGGCGCCAAGACCGAAGGGCGTCACATCCGTATCCTGGGAGGACACTACGTGCACATCCTTCAACGGAATGCCCACAGCATCCGCCACCATCTGGGAGTAGGCGGTATCACAGCCCTGACCGATCTCCGTTTCGCCGGTCTGGAATTGGAGGGAACCGTCCTGATTCAGCACCATACGGCAGGAAGAAGATTCCAGCGAAATGGGCCACACCGCGGTGTTATACCAGAACACCGCCAGCCCCACGCCGCGGCGGACGGGCCCCGTCTGGTTCTGGTATTCCTCCCGTTTGCGTGCATAGTCCAGCAGTTCCATACCGCGATCCATACACTGGTTGAAACTGTCGTAATACAGTTCATTCTTGGAGAAGGCGTCCTTGTAGCCCACAGGCATCAGATTCTTTCTGCGGAACGCCAGAGGCTCCATACCGATGGCCTTGCAAATATCGTCGATGTGCGATTCCCCCGCAAACATTGCCTGGGGGATGCCATAGCCGCGCATCGCGCCGGCGGCAGGACGATTCGTGAACACCGACCAGCAGTCACATTCCAGATTGTCGCAGGGATACAACTGCGGAAATGCGCCCATACCCTTGGCCACCACGCCGTGTCCGTGGGAAGCGTAAGCGCCCTGATTGGAGAAAGCCTCAAACTTCCGGGCCACCAGTGTGCCGTCGGGACGGACATAGGAGATGATGTGGGTGCGGATGGCGTGGCGCACGCGGTTGGAAACGAAGGTCTCTTCTCGACTGCATTCCAGTTTCACCAGCCGGCCGCCCACCTGCGTGGTACACCACGCACAAAGAGGCTCGTACAGGGCGTCCTGCTTGTTGCCGAAGCCGCCGCCGATGTAGGGCTTGATGACACGCACCTTGCCCCAGGGGATCCCCAGCGCCTGCCCCACCACCCGGCGGATGATGTGGGGGATCTGGGTGGAGGAAACCACCACGATGCGGCCCGCCTCC
>SVKT01000041.1 GCA_015068335.1 Oscillospiraceae bacterium
TTTGAGGACGGCGGTCAGTTCACCCTTCTTGCCCAGATACTGCACGCGCACGGCGTCCAGTTCGCTGCCGTTTGCGGAGGCGTTGATGGCCTCCAACGCGGCGGAGCGAATTGCTTCCAGTTGTGCTTTCATAGTTGATGCTCCTTATATCCAATGTTTTGTGATCACAGCGTCAGGGGCGGCGGTCTGGAACGGGAGCATAAAAAAACGCCCTCCGTCCCTCGTTGGGACGAAAGGCTGTGTCCTTCCGCGGTACCACCCAAATTCGCGCCTTGCGGCACGCACTTGCAGCCCCTGTAACGGAGGGCAGCCGGTTATGTCTCCATAACTGCTCCGGAGCGAACCAAACCGGGCGTTCCGCAGTCTGGCTTTCAGCCGGTGACCAGACCTCTCTTGGCGGTGTTTCGCGGTTATTTTCTCCTTCATAGCCGATAACTTTGTTCTTTATATCATAAATAAAAAGGAAAAGCAAGGGGGAAATCCCCGAAACTGACCGAATAGGCCGGTTTCGGGGATAGGTTTCCTTAATCGTTTTCGCCCTTGTAGGGATCGAGAATGACATTCACCGCGCCGCAGAGCACACCTCCCACGGGAAAGACCCACCAGGCGGTGCCCCAGGCCGAAGCGGTGAAGCCGCGGAGCAGATATATGGCCGTGGCGGCCAGCATAATGCAGCCGCAGACCGTACCGATCAGATCCAACTTCTTTTTCGCTGCCGGGTCGGGGTTGTTGTCGCGGTTGTATTTCCAGATCTTGTATTTGTCTTCCTGCATACCGCCGTAGACAAAAACGGTGACTGCGCCGGCGATGATGAACAGAAGCAGACTGACAGCGATGGATTCGTAAGGCTCCTGCTCCGGGAAGAAGGCAAAGAAGAGAACCAGAAGTGCAATACCGAAGAGGATCGCACCCACGCCGCCGGAGATCATCCAGATGAACTTGCGGTGGAAGGTTTCCCGTTCTGCGTCGGAATAGAAATCGGCAACTACCGGGTGCTTTTTCCGGAAGTGATCGTCTTCGATCCCGCTGGCCACGAAGATCACGACGGAAACGGCAATGACCAGAAGCAGGAAGGCTGCGGCCAGCATTTCGGAGACACCGAAGGCTGCAAGCAGGATCATTACACCCACAGCGGCGATGATGGCGCCCACGCCCAGACTGACCCGCAGCGCGGCGCGGTTCATAAAGGCGTCATACTGCGCCGTGTCAGAAACCTTGCTCGCTTCCACGCTGCCCCGCAGCAGGGTATCAAGATCCACGTCGTACAGGTCGCAGATGCGCAGCAGGGTATCCATCTCGGGGAAACTGGCGCCGCTTTCCCATTTGCTGACGCTCTGGCGGGAGACCTCCAACTGCTCAGCCAACTGTTCCTGGGTGATGCCGGCGCCGGCACGGAGGTATTGCAGATTTTCAGACAATGCCATAGGATGAACCTCCTGTATTTGATGCTTTTATTTTATCGGGACAGAGATGTAAAGACCATTCCTTTGGTGTTGCGTTTGAAGAAAACGATGTAACGTTCCGGTTGCAAAGCCATTATAGCAGACTTTTGCCCGGTTTGAAAGGAAAAGTGGATTGCTTTGCAGACGCCGCCAACTTATAATGTGTGTAATCGAAAGAACGCCAACAGGAGGAGCGTGCTATGGAACTGGCAACGGCGGCACAGATGAAGGAACTGGACAGGCAGGCCATCGAAGAACGGGGCATCCCCTCCATCGAACTGATGGACCGGGCGGCGGAGGGCGTGGCGGCAGCCGCGCTGGAACTGCTGCCGGATCGTCCGACTGAATACCGTGCGGCGGTCTTTGGCGGTGCGGGAAACAACGGCGGCGACGGCATCGCCGCGGCACGTCTGCTGCACGGCAAAGGGGTTTGCGTCCGGGTGTTTCTGGCCGGCAGCGAGGAGAAACTGACGCCGGACGCAAGGGAGGAGACCCGCCGCCTGGCCCAGTGTGGCGTGGAACTGGAACGCTTTGAACCGGAAAATGCCGCACAAATCGACTGGGTGCGAGGATGCCACGTGCTGATCGACGCCCTGTTCGGCGTGGGATTGTCCCGCCCCATCGATCCGGCGTCCCGTTATGCTGCTGCGATCCGGCTGATGAACGATTGTGCCGCACCGGTGGTTTCGGCGGACATCGCCAGCGGGGTGGAAGCGGACAGCGGGCGTATCCTCGGCTGCGCCGTAAGGGCTGACAAGACGGTAACCTTTACATTTATGAAGGAGGGGCAGGCGGCGGGAGACGGCGCGCTTTGCTCCGGAGAGGTGCAGGTTTGGGACATCGGAATCCCCACCGACCTGAAACAGGGCGTGCGCTCGCATCTGCATACCGTGGATGCGGCGTTTGCCCGGGAAGCGCTGCCGCCCCGGAAACCGGACGGCCATAAGGGCGACTTCGGCAAGGTGCTGATCGTTGGCGGCGCGGTGGGGTATACCGGTGCGCCGTATCTGACGGCGCAGGCCGCGGTGCGCAGCGGCTGCGGTCTGGTCTGGCTGGGTGTGCCGCAGGCGATTTGGGCCATCGAGGCCGTGAAGTGCGTGTCTGCGATGCCGTTCCCTCTGCCGGATACCGACGGAATGCTGAACCTTGCCGCTCTGCCGAAACTCGAAGAGAAACTGTCTGCCTGCGATGTGCTGGCGCTGGGGCCCGGACTGGGGCGCGGTGCGGAAACGGAGGCTCTGGTCTGCCGCCTGCTGGAAACGGAACGGGCGGTGGTGCTGGACGCCGACGGCATAAACGCGCTGGCCGGGCATATAGATGTGTTGGACCGGCGGCGGGACCGGGTCACGATCCTCACGCCTCACGACGGGGAATTTGCCCGTCTGGGCGGCGATCTGTCCCACGGCGACCGTATCCGGGCGGCACGGGACTTTGCTGTGGAACACGGCTGCATTCTGGTGCTGAAAGGGTATCGAACCGTTACCGCCGCGCCGGACGGTACGGTTCTGGTGAATACCACCGGCAACAGCGCCCTTGCCAAGGGCGGCAGCGGTGATGTGCTGACGGGCATCATTGCGTCCTTGCTGGCGCAGGGGGCTGCTCCTGTGCAGGCGGCGGCGCTGGGCGTGTGGCTTCACGGGCGTGCCGGTGATCTGGCTGCCGAGCGAATGAGTGCCTATGCTGTGACGCCGGAGGATGTGACGGCGGCGCTGGGCGAAGCGTTTCTCACCTTGCAGAGATCCTGATTATTTTCGGAGGTGTTTCGGTGCGCAGATGGATGTGCGTACCAATGATAGCCCTCTTTGTGCTGCTGACAGGTTGCGGCAGCGCGGAGGAACCAATGACCGCGGCGCAGTTGCGCAGACCCTATCAGGAGATGTCCGGCTGTGTGATGGAGGCGCAGGTCTCCTGCGATCAGGCCGGCGCGGAGTGGACGGCGGCGCTGCGCTGTACCTACATCCCCGACGGCGACTGCACGGTAGAGGTGCTGTCACCGGAGAGCATCGCAGGCGTCAGGGCGGTGATTCGCGGCGCGGAGCAGAGCCTTGAATATGAGGGAGAGATCCTGAACGCCGGAAGGCTGAGCGGGGAGGAGATCAGCCCCGCGGTCTGCCTGATCCGGCTGATGGATGCGCTGTGCAGCGGCTGGCTGTTGGAGGAAAATGCGGAGAACTGGCAGGAGGTATCCTGCCTGCGCCTCACCGTGGATCAAAGCGGGAGTCAAGGCGGCAAGATCCTCTCGACCCTCTGGCTGCGGACGGAGGACGGAAGGCCTCTCCGCGGCGAGATCGCAGTGGAGGATGAAATAATTTTAACTGCGGAGTTTACGAGTTTCGAATTTTATGATAAGATGAACCAATAGATCGTTTCCCGGCAAAGGAGACTGTACGAATGGAAGAAGGCATCCTGCGGCGGACCTGGGCGGAGATCGACCTGGACGCACTGGCGCACAACTATCATCAGGTCCGCCGACTGGCGGGGCCGGATGTGAAATATCTGGGCGTGGTCAAAGCGGATGCGTACGGCCACGGCGCGTTGCAGATCTCCCGCAAATTGGAGGAACTGGGCGCCGATTATCTGGCGGTGTCCAGTCTGGACGAGGCACGGGAACTGCGCTGCGGCGGGATCCGTGCACCCATCCTGATTTTGGGGCATACCCCGCCGGAGATGGTGCCGCAACTGCTGCGCTATGACATCACCCAGACCGTTTCCGCCCTTGCAAAGGCGGAGGAATACGACGCGGCGGCGGCAGTGGCCGGCGGCGTGCTGAAAGTCCACATCAAGGTGGATACCGGAATGTCCCGTCTGGGGTTTCTGGTGGCCGGACGGCATTTTGAAGGCGGTGTGCAGTCTATTGCAAAGTCCTGCGCGCTGCCCAACTTGAAGGCGGAGGGCATCTTCACCCACTTCTCCGCCGCCGATGAAGACGGAGAGGAAAGCGAAGGCTATACCCGGGAGCAGTTTGCCCTGTTTTCCGCGGTGCTGGAACGATTGGAGGCAGCCGGTGTGCGGTTCTCTGTCCGGCACTGCGCCAACAGCGGTGCGCTGGCCCGTTATCCCGAGATGTATCTGGATATGATCCGCCCCGGCATCGCACTTTACGGTGCGGGCGCGGATCGGGAGCGGCTGGGGCTGCGGCCTGTGATGGCGCTGCGCTCCTCCGTTTCCACCATCAAGGTGTTCGACCCCGGAACGGATCTGAGTTACGGCCGGACGTACCGCACGGTGGACAAGACCCGTGTGGGCGTGCTGCCCATCGGCTATGCGGACGGGCTGTTCCGCGGCCTGTCCGGACGGATGTCCGTGCAGACGGACTTTGGCCCCGCGCCTGTCCGTGGGCGGATCTGTATGGATATGACGATCGTGGATCTCAGCGCTCTGCCGGATGTGCACGTGGGCGACGCCGTGGAACTGTTCGGCCCCCATCAGCCTGCCGATCTGCTGGCGGAAACGCTGGGCACGATCCCTTACGAACTGTTTTGTGCGGTCAGCAAGCGGGTCCCCAGAGAATACCTGGAAGACGGAACTGTGGTGGAGCGCAGCCTGCGTCTGCTGCAATGATTCTGAAACAAGCACACTTCTCCTGAACCGGGCATAGGATAGCGCGGGGCAGGGACGCCGGAATTTTGCGGCGCGTCGGTGCGGCGCGTATAAATTCCGAAACTGCGTGGGAGAATGAAAGTGGCCTCACCGAAATGCATTCGGTGGCGGGTACTTCTTTCGGCGGAGTGTGAACTTTGTGGATACGAGTGTCAAGCGCGGCGATATTTACTATGCCGATCTCTCCCCGGTGGTGGGAAGCGAGCAGGGCGGTGTCCGGCCGGTTCTGATCATCCAGAACGACACCGGCAACCGTTACAGCCCCACCGTGATCGCGGCGGCCATCACTTCCCAGACGGGCAAGGCCAGGCTGCCGACACATATCGACCTTCCGGTGGATCAGAGTTGCGGACTGAGCCGGGATTCCATCGTCCTGCTGGAACAGGTGCGGACGCTGGACAAAAAGCGGCTGCGGGAGCGGATGGGTCACGTGGAAGAGCGTGTGATGAACAAGGTGGATCTGGCCATAGCGGTCAGCCTGGGCTTGCCTCACGACCAGTTGGTGTGATGAGCGTGCCTTTCGGAAAGGAGGAGTCTCCTTTCCGAAAGGTCGGTTTCCCGGAGTACGAAAGAGATGGAGGTACATATATGAAAAAGAACAGATGGATGCTGCGGATGGCGGTTTTGCTGCTGATCTCCGCTGTGATGACGCTGACAGTGTCCGTGGCGGCAGCCCCCGGCACCAATGAGGATCCGCTGGTGACGCTGAGTTACCTTTCCCAGAATTTTATGAATGAACTGCTGGGCCGCGTGGACGAGAAGATCGCCCAGCGCAACGATCAGGTCGTTCAGAAACTGAGTGAAAAGTCCGAACTGGAAGGAACGATCCTCTCCAATGGCACCTTTGCCGTGGTCCGACTGAATCAGGGACAGACCCTTACCGGCGATATGGGCTGCGAGGTGCTGCTGCGCGGCGGCGACGTCACCTGCGTAGCCGATTCTTATCCCGGCCTGGTGGATCAGACCACCTCCGAGGTCCTGGGCAACGGCGGCGCGCTGGTGGTGAACCATCTGTATATGATGACCGTTGCGGGTCGCGCCGTGACCTCTGCGGCGGACAATGCCGTGCTGCTGGTGCGGGGAACCTACACCATCGAATGAACCGCATATTGAAACCTGCCTGTGCATAGAGTGGCACAGGCAGTTTTTTTGTGAGGGGGGGCGATGGCGTGGACAAGGTTCCGTTGCTGCGAAACGGCAGTGCGGCAGGAGAACTGACGGTGGAGCGGGAGGCGCTGTATACCTGCTTTTCCGTCAATTGCCGGGAGAGCGGGGAGGGGCTTTGGTGCGCCTGGGCGGTGGGGGAGCGGGGAGACCTGCGGCTGGGTGTCCTTGCGCCGTCCAACGGGGAACTGGTGCTTTGCCGCCGCTTTTCCACAAGGATGACCGCACCCGTCGGACGGATCCTGCGGGGAGAGGTGCGGGCGGTGGGAGAGGCGGCGGAAGTGGAGTGGCAGCCAGCCTGTCAGCCCGAGTGCCTGTTTCGCACGCCGTGGATTCGCCGCCAGTTGCGGGGCGCTCAGGGCGTTCTTTGCGGCCGGACTTCGGCCTGCCGGGTGGCCATCCCCTATGATCCGTCCCGTCCATTCCCGTTGGCGGCGATGTTTTGCTTTGCCAGGATCTGCCGCATCGGGGGCAAACGGTATGCCGTTTATTGCTTCGATGCCGGCGAGCAGCCGGTAATGCAGGAAAAAAATTAAAAAAACTTGTGTTTTTTGTATACCAAATCTAGCGGCTGTGTGTTATAATGCATACAAGAACTGGCGCAGGAGGAAGAATGTGCCTGCCCACAGGGATCGGCGGGGGGTGTGCCGCCATCCGCACAAAAGAGAACTCTGCCCGGATTGCGCGGCAGACAGTAGGAGGACCCAAGGTTATGAAATGCCCGTTTTGTGGTTACAGCGAAAGCAAGGTCATCGACTCCCGTCCCGCAGAGGAGGGGACCAGCATCCGCCGCCGGAGAGAGTGTCTTTCCTGCACAAAGCGATTCACTACCTATGAAACGGTGGAAAGCCTGCCTATGGTCGTGGTGAAAAAGGACGGCAGCCGCCAGAGTTTCGACCGCCGCAAGGTCCTGGGCGGTATGATCCGCGCCTGCGAGAAGCGGCCTGTGGCGCTGGCAGAACTGGAACGTATCGCCGAGGAGATCGAGCAGGATTTGCAGAACTCTATGGAGCGCGAGATCAGCACGGAAGCCATCGGCGAGCGTGTGATGGATCGTCTGCGCACGGTGGATCAGGTGGCCTATGTCCGCTTCGCCTCCGTTTACCGCCAGTTTAAGGACATCGATACCTTTATGGCGGAACTGAACAAACTGCTGAAAGAGAAATAAGCGGGGATCCCCCCAAAAAAGTGCGTTGGTGTATACCAACGCACTCTTTTTCATTATGGGCGCCGTCAGAGGATGTTTTTCAGGGACACCCGCTCCATTTCCGCCAGAAGCCGCAACTGCGTGCGCAGGTCGGCCAGTTCGGCGCGGAACTCGCTGTCCTCCTGCACGGAGGCAAAGGCCATCGCCCGCCGATACATCGCTTCCGCGTCATCCAGCGCGTCGTGCTCCGTGACGATGTGGAGATACACCTGCCGCCGGGACCAATCCCGGTAGGACGCTTCCAGTGTCTCCGCGGCGGAAGTCCAGTCCTCCGCCCGGGAAAAGGCTTCTGCCTCGTGCAGTTGCGCCTGCCAGCGGTCGGTTTCCGCGCCCATATAGCGGCCGTTTTCCAATGCCAGAGCAAAGATGAGGATCAAAATCACCAGCGGTGGGAGGATGCGCCTGGTCATAGACGTTCCTCCTTCCTGATGCATAAGACCTTCCCCTGTCCGTCCAGGGTGAGGAGAAATACGTCCCGGGGGGAGGAGAGTTTTTGTTTGGCCAGCGTCTTTTGCAGCCACGCCATATCCTTGCCGCAGGCGGCCAGCGTCTGTTGCAGCACTCTGCCGTCGCTGATGAGCACGGCGGGCGGCACGGCGGTGTCCTGTATCTTGATGTGCAGGTCCTCGGCGGTGGGGGGCTGACAGCGGCTCCACGGCAGAATGGACAGCCGCCCGGAGTTTTCCAGTATGGCAAATTTTACGTCCTGAATGTTGAAGTATCCCTGTTCCCGCAGTTCTTCCAGCAGTTCGTCCAGCGTATAGCGGTTTTTCCGCATCGCTGCTTGCAGAAGTTCGCCGTTGTGGATCAGCACAGAGGGCGTTCCGCAGACCAGCGCGCGGAACCGCAGGCTGTGAAGGGAGATCTGGCTGAGCAGCATCGACAGCGCCAACAGCGTCACGATGGGGATGACCCCCGCCAGCAGCGGCGTCCCGAAATCCTGCATAGGGACGGTGGCGAGGTCGGAGAGCATCAGAGCAAGCACCAGTTCGCTGGGTTCCAGTTCGCCGATCTGGCGTTTTCCCATCAGGCGAAGCCCCACCATAATGAGAAAATAAAGGATCACAGTGCGTGCAAAAGCGGTCATCATCGGCAGTCCCTCCCATTGGAGCAGTATTTGCCGCCTGCCGGTATTCTATGTATGAAGGCGCTGGGAATCGGAGAGAGCGGCTCTGTCGCCGGGGGTGGAAACGGGGTCTGATTGACATTCCCGCCTCTTTGATGTATATTAAATGCAGAGAAGGGCACGGTGCTTCTGTCGGCTCCCGGCGACGGGTTCTCGGCTTTCGCCGTGGTCGTCTCTTTTTTTGCGCTTCTTTGGCAGGACGCACCTACATCACAGAAACGACAAGGGACGGCTCGTATGAGCCGTCCCTTGTTTGATTCCAGCGGGAAGTTACAGGTTCTTCTCGTAGGACTCGATCATCTTCTTGACCATCTGGCCGCCGACAGAGCCGGCCTCGCGGGAGGTCAGGTGACCGTTGTAGCCTTCTTTCAGGTTGACGCCCACCTCCCTTGATGTTCCCACCGCATCTCAAAGCGGCCTCTTCTGCACTTCTTTAAGATGTTGTAGGGACACCAAAGCAACTGGATGTTCCCATCACATCAAAGTGTATGACGGCCTTTATACGAGAGATCCTGCGGATAACAGGGAGGGTATACTACGACTGGCAAGGTGTCTCTATTATTCGGCCACTGCTGGGAAATCCCTGATCGGGATGACATCCAACTCGCCAATAAACTTATAGAAAATGCGGACACTCTGCTGAAAGGGCTGATTGCGATGAGTGGCTTTAACGGCACCATCAGGAAGCACCTTTGGGCCAACCTCTATCCGTTTGACGAAGGTGACCAGAGTGTCCCTGTCCAGCTCCTCTATGTGAGTGTACTTGCTTGCCAAATCAAAAAATGCTCGATAACTTTGCTGAGTTTCACTGACCGGATCGATGCCGCTTAAACTTGCAACGGTTTTCTCTAAGCCAACTGACTCTCTCTGCAGCTCAGACAGCATTCTCTCCAATCGATTGTCATCAATCTTGCCCTCTGCATTATCAGTATAGAGCTTGGTGATGATTTTGTCTATGGTAGTCAAACGCGTCTGTGCTTTCTGCAGTTGGATCTGGCGGGATTTAATGAGATTGTCGTCGCCGGCCCTGCGCATCGCTTCACGGACCACGACTTCTTTCTCTTCAGGACTGAGGTCGATCAGGGAGTTCAAGTCTTGGCGAACCACCTCGACGATATCGCTGTACTTGATCCTAACGCCGGTACAAGGCTCGGCAATATCTTGACGCTGCCGGTTACAGCTCAGGTACCAGTATTTCTCTCGTTCTCCCTTGTAGACTGTACCACAAGAGCACAGTGCATGGCCGCACTTGGCACAGAATGCGATCCCAGAGAAGATGCTGCGGCGTACATGATCATACTGTCGGTAATCAAAGGAGCCTCGACCCAGATTGAACTGGGCCAGATCAAAGAGTTCCTGTGTCACCAACGGATCATGTGTGTCCTCCGTAACAGCCCATTGATCCTTGGGTACCTGCAGCTTTTTCTTCGACTTGACACTGGCTTTCTTGGTCTTGCCCAGAAGCGTATGCCCGAGATACACAGAGTTCTTCAGGATCCGCTTGACGGTCGTATAGTTCCACAAATCCGACGCTCGGGCTGCTCCATCTTCGGAAAAGTTTCCTTGATAGAGAACCTTATACTTCAAGGGTGGAATCACTCCATCTTCATTAAGGTCTAGAGCAATCTTCCTGCTCGAATCTCCTCGTGCTGCTGCCTCAAAGATTCTTTGAACCACAGGTGCAGTTGCCTCATCTGGTACAAGGCGGTTTTTGTTACGAGCGTCCTTTACATAGCCATATGGAGCACAGGCACAGTACAGCCCTTTTTCTCTCTTGGCCTTCAAGACCTCTTTAACCTTTCTCGAGCCATCTCGAAGATAGACCTCGTTCATAGCGAACTGGAACGGAGCCATGATGTTCTCTTGTTCTGTGTCGAAGTTATCAGCTACAGTCAGATACCGAATACCCCGTTCAGGGAAATACTGCTCAGCATAATAACTTGCCTCTCGCATATCTCTGCCGAGTCGCGAAAGGTCTTTGGTAATGACAATATTTGCTTTCCCTTGCTCTAACAGCGCAATCATCTCTTGGAATGCTGGACGGTCGAAGTTACCACCAGACCAACCGTCATCGACAAAAACGCGGGCCAGAAAAATCTCATTCCGGTCACAGTAATCCTGGATGATCATTCTCTGGTTTTTGATGCTGGAGGATTCTCCCTCGGCAGCCTCTTCGTTAGAAAGTCGCAGGTAGGCAAATGCAATTCTGCGAATGTCGGTTCTCACATTAACCTCCTTCGACGAACCGA
>SVKT01000042.1 GCA_015068335.1 Oscillospiraceae bacterium
CAGCCCCGGTCGGTCAGATTGCTGTTCCCCTGCCCCTGCGCGATGCGGTAGAGATTTCCCTCCGCCTCGGCGTGGCGAATCAGATAGATCGTCGTCATAGCGCCTCCACACATTCGTTTTTTATCAGTATATCGCAGCGCGTATTTTTTGGCAATTTCTTTGGCGGCGTTTTTTTGCCGCCGCGCAGGGCATACTGTTGCTGTGCCGGAAAAGGAGTGACTGGAATGAAATTGTGTGCCGGATTTTGGTTCGGTATGAGCGCCGGCCTGGTGGCGGGCGCCGTGGCGGGAATGATGCTGCCCTGCGGCAAAGACCCTATGAAAACGCAGGTGGGACGAAGCATCCACAAACTGGGTGTCGCCGTGGATCACGCCGTGGACAACATCGTTTCCGAGATGCGCTGAGCGCAAAAGAGGCAGGAAGGCGAAGGTCTTCCTGCTTCTTTGATGAAAAAACGAAAAACAGGGCTTGACTTTTTGAAATTCTGTGCTTATAATAACAACGCTGTCCTTTGACGGCGCCAAAAACTGCATCGCGGAAACGCTTGATCGCTATGGAGAAGTCGCCTAGTTGGTCGAGGGCGCATGATTGGAAATCATGTAGGCTCCTAAAGGGTCTCGAGGGTTCGAATCCCTCCTTCTCCGCCAAAAAACCACGCAGCCTTGTGGCTGCGTGGTTTCTTTTTTCTTTCCTCACAGACGCAGGATGCGCAGGCGCTCGCCGGGGCGGATCTCTCCGCTGCCGCCGGGAATGTCGATCAGGCAGTTGCAGCCGATCATACTGCGCATCTGGCCGTTGGCCTGGGCGGCAGGGATGTGCACCAGCCCCGCTTCATCCACAACGCCCCGCAGGAAGCGGCGAGTGGGACTGGCCTTGCCGAAGCCGTTGGCCGCCGTCGCCATTTCACAGCGCAGGTCCAGCGAAGGGTCTGCGCACAGTTTTGCCAGCACGGGGCGCAGCAGCAGTTCAAAGGGGACTGCCGCGGCAAAGGGATTGCCGGAGAGGGACAGGATCAGCGTTCCGTCCTTCACAGAGAGCATTGTGGGCATACCGGGTTTCACATCCACGCCGTGGAACAAAATCTCCGCGCCGACGTCCAGCACCGCCCGCTCCATCAGATCCATCTCACCCACGGACACGCCGCCGGTGGAGATCACGATGTCCGCGCTGCCCAGGCAGGCGCGCAGCGCATCCGCGATGCCCTGCCGGTCGTCGCCCATCAGGCGACTCTCCGTCACCTCCGCGCCCAACCGGGTCAGCCGCGCGGTCAGATAAGCCGTGTTGGAATCATAGATGCAGCCGGGTCTCAGGGGTTCGCCCGGCAACTGCAATTCGTTGCCGGTGGCAAGGAGCGCCACCTTTGCCCGGGGAATGACCGGCAGCGCCGTAAGTCCCGCGCCTGCCGCCACCGCAAGGGCTGCGGCGTCCAGTTTCACGCCTGCCGGCAGCAGCACTTCGCCCTGCCGATAATCTTCGCCGGCGTGGCAATAGTTGGTGTATGCCGCGCCGGAGCGAAAGATCTTCACGGTCTTCCCGCCCAGATTCGTGTCCTCCTGCCGGACGATGTGGTCGGCGCCCGGGGGGATCATACAGCCCGTCATCAAGCGGACAGCCTGTCCCGCCTCCACCGGCACGGCGGCATTGTCGCCGGCCACAATGCGGTCTACCACGGTAAGGGTCACCGGCGTGTCGGCGCTGGCTCCGGCGATGTCCGCCGCACGCACCGCATACCCGTCCAGCGGAGAGCGGGCAAAGGGCGGCTGCATCACAGGGGCAAAGACGTCCCGTGCCGCCGCGCAGCCCAGCGCCCGGGGCAGCGGCAGCATCACTTCTTCCAGCGTCCGGGTGTGTTTCAGCGCCAGCGCAGCGGCATCCTCCACCGAAAGCCCGCCCTTTCGGGGCGCGGTTTTGGGGGCGGCGTGCAGGGCGTTGACCAGATAGTCCGCCAGCGGCTGCGGGTCGTCCAGCGGAAACTGGGGGCAGTCCGCTTCCAGCGGCGTGTCCGTCACAATGGCAGCACAGCGCGCCGGCTCCACGGCCAGAGGCTGGCCGGACGCCTTGCGGTAGAGGGCGATCTTGGGACAGGCCTCCTGCTTGAAGCCCTCGGTCAGGATCAGATCCACGTCCCGGATATAGGACAGGCAGGCGGCCAGATCCAGTTCGCCGCTGCGAAAGCAGGCGAATCCCGCCTTGGAGGCAATGGCCACCGGGTCGGCGCCCGCTCTGGCCAGCCGGTCGGTGTCTTTGCCATCGGCGTCCAGCGCGATGCCGTGGCAGTCGTGCTTGATGACCGCCACCCGCACCCCCGCCGCGTTCAGGCACGGGATCAGTTTTTCCAGATAGGTCGTTTTTCCCACGCCGGAGTAGGCGGCAAGGGTAAAGACAGGGATTTTCATACGATACCTCGTTCTTTCTGCGGCATCCGAAATTCTGCGGCGGTCAGGTCAGTCGGCCGGCAGGACATAAGTCTCGCCGTCCGCAAAAAAGGCCAGCCGCAGGCGGTACTGCGCGGCAGCGGCAACGGCGTCCGCGGTGACCGTGGCTTTGGTGACCAGCACGGGGATCCCGGCGCGCACCGCCTTGCGCACGATGTCTGCCGTGACCCGTCCGCTGGAAAACAGCAGGCCTTCCCCCGCAGGTTTCCCTTGCAGGAGCAGGCTTCCCACCACTTTGTC
Source organism: Oscillospiraceae bacterium (assembly GCA_015068335.1). Classification (GTDB taxonomy): domain Bacteria; phylum Bacillota; class Clostridia; order Oscillospirales; family Oscillospiraceae; genus Oscillibacter. Next base: position 2,676 of record SVKT01000042.1, read on the forward strand.
CATCGCGTTGTTCCGGCCGATGTCCTCGCAGAAGATGCTGCTTCCGTCAGGGGCTGCATAGACACAGCCGTGAGTGCCCCGGGTTTTGGTGTAGGTGCTGTCGCCTTTGAGCAGAATGTCGGCCGCCCGGGCACAAAGCGCCTCATCCACATCCGCAAGGGCAGAAAAGGGTGCGGCGGAACGCTGGCGCAGGCCGTTCAGAACGACCGCGGCGGTACTGCCGTCGGCGGAGATTTGCAGTTCCTCCGCATCTTCCGCGGCGGTGATATATCCCTCCGCGCAGAGCCAGCCCAGACAAAGTTCCGCCAACTGTGCCGGAGAGCAGGTAAAGCGCTGCAACCGGGTCTGGCCGGCGGACAGGGTCAGGATATGCTCCGCCGTCAGGCAGGGCGCGACGTCGGCGCGCGCTGTGCCCGTATGGCGGCAGCAGGGCACCGGCTTGTATAAGGCGCGGTCGGAAAAGGCGTTGTTGACCATAGAAACTCCTTCGGATTCGGGTGATGGTGGAAAAAGGAGGCGCTTCTGCCCGGCAGAAGCGCCTCTTTCCTTTGTTATCGGTCAAAGGGATTGGGCTTTCTTACATAGTTGGGGTTGGCCGTGGGGATCTTGCCTTCCTTCTCGAAGAAGTCGGCAATGTCGTCCAGTTCCACGTCCTCCCACGCCTCGCGGGTGGGCCAGCCGGTTTCCAGATCCCACTTGCGGTCGGCATAGAACAGATCCACGAAATCGTTCCACTCGTCCCAGGTGACGGTATCGCCGAAGGGATCGGGATAGGTCATCCAGGGATAGACCTGCACGATCTCCATATCGCGGGTTCTGGCGTGGTCACGCATAAAGATGGCGCGCTCGATGATCTTGCCGCGGTCGGCCAGATGGTCGATGTCCTCGGCAGTGGCGTGCTTGGCGCCGGTGGCGGCGCGGTACATATCCAGTTCCATATCGGGACGGCCGGGATCGGGATCCTTAAACTCGCACAGGAGCAGAGAGTCCTTCATCTCGTTTCTGCGGATGTTGTAGACGGTGGCGTCCACCAGCAGAGGATGATGGCAGGGATCGTCCTTGTACTGCAAATAGTTCTCGTAGTGGTCGTGAGAGTGGGCGCCGTTGGCCTCGTCGCGGGAGCCGATCATATGAAGAATATTCATAGAGACCCAGATATTCTTCTCGCAGCCCTGGAAGCCGCGGCCCTGCCAGTGAGAGCATTCGCCCCAACTGGTCTCCCAACTGACGGGAACGAAGCGCTCCTCGTTATCTCTGTTGAAGATGCCGTGGCACAGCGTATCGCCGAACTTCTCCTTGCCCAGAGCGCGGATCATACGGCCCACGCCTTCGGCCAGCAGGTCGCCCATAGGGCCGGTGCGGTAGGTCATAGAGTCCATAATGTGCTTTGCAAACTTGGGATCCTCAAAGTCGATCTTCATACCGAAGTCGATGCCGGCCTCGTCGAACAGGCCCTCGGCCTGGCACTGATACAGCCAGGTGAACAGCCAGAAGGTCACGTCCCACTTGTCCAGACCGTACTGGTTGCAGCACCACATAACCATCTTGCCGAACTCGAAGTTGGGGCCCCACATATTCAGGAAGTTGCCGGGATAGCATTTGAGGTATTCATCCTTCTGGGGGTCGTCGGGGTCGCAGAGGATGGGGTCCTGCCACTTGTACATACCGGGCACGGCCTGGCGCTCAAAGTCGATGTAGGCGCCGATGGGATAGCGGTTGTCGGTCTTCATAATGGAGGCAAACATATCCATACACTTGCCCACCATCGTGACCTTGCGGCCGTTGGGATCCAGAGGATCGGTGACGCCGCAGCGGCTGAGCATACAGATGTGGTTGCAGCCGGGGTTGCAGGAGTTGAACTCCTCGTTATGGGGCTCGGTGAACGCGGTGTAAATACCGGAGTCCTCCGCAAAACTCTCGCAGTGCGTGGGAGGATAGGGCTTGCCCTTTTCGGGGGTGTCGCGCCAGGCGTGGATCTCCAAGACCTTTTCCAGATCCATCGGGGCGATGGTGCCGGTGCCTCTGGCGACCACGGCTTTCAGGTTCTTGTAGCCCCACACGGCGCCGAAGCCGGGCATCGCAAAAGCGCTGTCGGCATAGGTGGCGACGGAGGCGTGGCGGCACTGGTTCTCACCGGCGGGGCCGATGACCAGCGCAGAGGACTTTCTGCCGTACTTGTCCATCAGTTTTTCCTGGGTGTCGATGACATACATCCCTTTGAGTTCGCTGGCGTCCTCAAAGGAGATCTTGTCGTCGTCGATGACCACATAGGTCAGGGAGTCGGCCTTGCCGGTGATCATAAAGCCGTCATAACCCGCCCATTTCAGAACAGTACCGAAGTAGCCGCCGCTGCAAGCGTGGGTATACTGCTCGGGAATGTTCTTGGCGGAGATGCCGGTCATAATGGCGCGGCCGGAGTAGGGCAGGCCGGTGCCGGCCAGAGGGCCGGTCATATAGATGATGGAGTTCTCCTCAGACAGCGCGGGCACGCCGCCCTTGGCCTCATCCCAGTACAGGCGGTTTGCCATCGCACGGCCGCCGACATAGTCGTTGGCGTACTTTTCGGTGGGGATGATGGAGGTGGTCTTGGTGGTCAGGTCGATTTTCAGGATCTTGCCCGCGTAGCAGGAGGGCAGTTTGTCAAAAAAGATCTTCTTGGACATTACTTGGCACCTCCCAGCGTTTCAGGATCGTAGGGCAGAGGATCGGAAGCAAGGCCCAGGCACACCACAGGGCACTCCTTGATGCACTGGGGGCCGCCCTCGCGGGTGCGGCACAGGTCGCACTTGCGGGCCTTGCGGGCCTTCTTGTCCATCGTGATGCGGGTGGGGGTGAACTTGCAGTTCTTGGCACACAAGCCGCAGCCGATGCACTCATCCTCGTTGATGTAAACAATGCCGTTTTCATCCACGCACATCGCCTTGTCCTTCTTGGGACATTTCTCGTAGCAGGGATGATCCTCGCAGTGCTGGCAAACGTAAACGGTGTGTTTGAGGTGGTCGAGTTTGCCGATCTCCACCTTGATGCCGCCGTGGCAGGGGCCGGTCACGCCGTCGTGGACCAGCGCGCAGAACAGTTCACAACTGGAACAGCCGATGCAGTGGCTGTACGCATCAGGATACTGTACAATGTGATCGTATTTCATAATACACCTTCAACTCCTTTGCTTATATATGGTTTGCGCACGGACGGCCTTTGCCTTTCAGGGCCGCATATGCGCTGTTTTACCCCCATAATTATACTGGCCCTTGAATCTGTTGTCAATCTGATTCCATCTGTTCCTTTGCACACAACCACGCCTTTTCCCCGCCGGATTTTGGGCAAAAACCGGCGCAATCGTTTACATCCGGGATCGGGTCACCGCACCGCCGGCGGGTAGCGGAAGGGCTTTGAAAAAAGGCCCGTGACAACCGTCACGGGCCTTTCAAAGATACGCTTGTTACCACGGGTGCAGACGGTAGGATTCCTCGGCGGTCATCGCGAAGCGGGTATGATCCGGCTCTGACCCCGTATCGCCCCAGGTGACGTCGATGTGGCAGGAGACGCCGTCCAGCGTTGCCACCGTCCAGAGGTGCGTTTCGTTGCCCTGCGCCGAACAGGGGATTCCCTCCATCCGCAGCAGGAGGTTGTATGCGCCGGTATAACCGTCACACACCGCCGTGCCGGTTTCAAACAGGCCGTAGGGCAGGTGGCTGACAGAGTCGCCGTCGGCGTTGTAATCGTAAACAGTGTTGGCGCAGATCCAGTCGAAATACACGCGGGCCTTTTCCGTCTGGGTCATAGCGGCGGTCAGTTTCCCCTCCGCCCACAGACGGTCGTGCACCTCGATGGCCCGGGCAAGCGCCGCGGCCCGGAGCGCCTCCGCGTCGTCCGCCGCAGTGGTGCCGAATTTCAGCCGCATCCCGCCGCCGTAGGTATAGGTGCAGTTCACGTAGTTATAGCCCTGCTCGCAGTAGTTCCGCACCACACGGAGCGCCAGTTCCATATACGTCCGGGCAGATTCGGCGGTCAGGCCGTCATAGGTCAGGTCCATAAAATTCTCCCCGCGGGAGAACATATGGCGCACGGCCAGATCCATCTCCACCTCCGTTTTCGGTGCCGGGATCGCCTGACCCGGCGGCACCAACTGCCCGTAGGTCATACCGGCGGCAGATGCAGTCCCGGGGATATCCCAGTCCAGCGTGATCCGCAGCGCCGGATCCATCATCCGGGTGAGCATTGCGGCCGCCGCGCCCCGGGTGATGTGGGAATCCGGGAAGAAAGAACCGGTTTCGTCCGCACCTTGCAGGATGCCGCAGCGGTACAGTTTCAAAATATCCTGCTCATAGGGGGTGGCCGCCGTGACGTCGGTGATGTACGTGCCGCGGGTGTATCCCTGGGCCACCGTGCCGTCATTGATAAAGGGCAGGAACGATTCCGGCAACAGGTTTGCCAGAATGTGCGCCACCTGTGCCCGGGTAGCCGGCACACCCAGAGAGCCGCTGCCCAGTTCCGTCCCCAGCACGCCTTCGCTTTGCAGGTAGTGCAGATAGGGGATCGCAGTGGGCAGACCCGCCGCCCGGAACGCCGCCGCGCCCTGCTCGGGGTCGCCGTTTTCATACAGACTGCGGACGCGGCCGGCAAAAATCACCGTCTGCCCCACCGTCATACTGTCCTTGGGGGCGTAGCGGTTCTCCGTTCTGCCCACGGTCAGGCCATACTCGTAGAGCGCGGCCACATTTTCGTAAAAAGCCGAACCTTCCGCCACGTCCGCGAACCGCCCGTCATAGGTCTTCGTCCGCGTAAAGGGCGCCGCCGCTTCCTCCGCCGCCATCGCCCGCACGGGGAACAGGAGGCACAGCATCAGAAGCAGGCAGGAGATGCGTTTCTTCATCGCTTTTTCCTTTCATCAGGAGGGGAGTTTCAAGTCCTCCATCCTCCGGTCTTCCACGTAGGGGTTCAGATGCTCGTTGATCAGTTGCAGAGTTTTCTCACGATCGAGGTAGATATAGGGGCTTTTCCACGTGCCGGGCAGTGTGGAAAATTCCAGATTCTCCGCGCCGATGCTGACGGCCTCCTTGCCCAGCCACGCCAGATTGCCCAGCGTGAGGTCGGTTTTCACATACGTCTGAAAGATTTTTACAAATTCGTCCATCTTACCCAGATTCGACACCGTCAGCGTCTGCTTTGCCACCGCTTTCAGGAAGTTCTGCTGGGTCCGCATCCGGCCGATGTCCTCGCTGCCGTAGCCGGTGCCGTCGTTGTTGTGCCGGAAGCGCACCACTTTCAGCGCCTCCTCGCCGTTCAGGTGACGCAGACCCTTTTCAAAGTGGATGGACAGGTCCTGATAGGGGTCGTCGTAATCCATATCCACGGGGATGTTGAAGTCCACGCCGCCGATCTCATCCACCAGCGCCTCGAAGCCTTTCAGATCCACCTGCACGGTATAGTCCACCGGGATGCCCAGTTGCTCGGACACCACGTCCGCCAGCAGATCCATCCCGCCCACGGCATACGCGGCGTTGATCTTTCGTGCCTTGCCGTTGATGATGGTCTTGGTATCGCGGGGAATGCTGACGCCATAGATGCAGTTGCCGCCCGCATCCACGGCCACCAGAATGTTGGTGTCGCTGCCGCCGGCGCTGCTGTCCACGCCGGAAACAAGGATGGTGTAGAAGTCCTTTTTGCGCTCATAGTGGGAGCGCAGGGCAGCCATCTCCTCCTCGGTCAGGTCGGCGGAGCCGATCACATCCTCCAACGCATCCTGGGGCAGTTGCGGTTTCTGCTCCGGCGCGCGAAACAAGAGAACCCAGCCCAGCAGCAGCAGTGCCAGAACTGCCGCCACGACGACCAAAAGGATCTGGAAGTTGGTGAGTTTTCGCTGCCGGGGGCGAAGACGGGAACCGGCCATAACGCAGCACTCCTTCAAACAGGTGATTTACATAACACTTGCTTCATTATATAGCCCGTCCCTGCAAAACACAAGAGGCAATTCGCCGCGCTTCGCCATCTTCCTCCTTTGCGCCCGAACAGCGCAGGGAGATCCCCCTGCGCCGTTCAGGTCCCGCGGTATTTGTTGCGGGTGGCGATGCCGCCGCGGATGTGCCGCTGTGCCTTGTTCACGTCCAGAACCGCCTTGGCCTGCAAATACAGGGGGCGGTTGAACTGCGGCAGCCGCTCGGAAATATCTTTGTGTACCGTGGACTTGCTGATGCCGAATTTCCGGGCGGCGGCACGGACGGTCGTCCGGTTCTCTATGATGTAAAGAGCCAGGCGTTCTGCCCGCTCCTCCATATTTTCTTTCAAGCACCCTCACTCCCTGCCCTTTGTTGCTCCATCCTATGCGCCGGCCGGGCGAGATATGTGCCGCACGCGTAAGTCACAAAAAGCGCCCGCTTTCCCTTTGTTTTTCCAAAGGGTGCAAATTTTTTCGGCGGCGGCCGCAGGTGAAAATTTGCATCTTTTGAAAAAAGGTGCCTCTTGCAAAGCGCCTGAAGCGGTGCTACTTTTAAGCTGTGTAAGAATGCGCCGGAAATGGCACATTTGAAACATTTTTGCTTTGGACGAGGTGTGCAACATGAAAGAGATTCAGGCAACGCTTCTCGCCGACTCCAAGTGCGTTTTGGGTGAGGGCCCGGTCTACGATGAGACCTGCCACGGCCTGTATTGGACCGACATCACCACGGGACGCCTCCACTTTATGGATCTGGAGACCGGCGAGCACAACTATCTGCACATTGGACGGAATCTGGGCTGCTTTGCCCTGACAGACAAGGGCCGGATCGTGGCTGGTCTGAATGACGGCATCTACATTCTGGACGGTCCCCGCTGCATCCCTTACTGCAAACCCGCGGAGGGTCTCCGTCCCCCCGACACCCGGTATAACGACGGCAAGTGCGACCCCTTCGGCAGATTCGTTCTGGGCACCTCCGTGGAACCCAACGACTCCGAAAAGGGCTGTCTGGTTTCCGTGGACGGCCGGGACAGCTATCAGGTTTTGTGCGACGGCCTGGGCTGCTCCAACGGTCTGGCCTGGAGCCTGGACGGCAAGACGATGTACCACGTGGACACGCTGGACTTCTCCCCCAGCGTCATTTCCGCCTTTGACTACGACCCCGCCACCGGTGCCGCCTCCAACCGCCGTCAGGCCGTGGACTTCACCGAGAAGGCCAAGTCCGGCATCCTGCCCGACGGTATGGCCATCGACGAAAACGGCAACCTCTGGATCGCCGAGTGGGGCAACTACTGCGTGGCCTGCTACGATCCCCGCACCGGCGAGCAGATCGCCCGCATCTCCCTCCCCGTGGAGCATGTGACCTGCTGCACCTTCGGCGGCAAGAACTTCGACAAGCTGTACATCACCACCGCTTCCATCAGCGGTGAGCCCGGCGGCGGCGTATATGTGGCAGAGCCCGGCGTGCACGGGTTCCCCACCACCCGCTTCAAAGAAACCTGACCCCCGCACTGACATTCCGTAAGCCGACGCGTGTACCCCACGCTTCGCCATAAAACAAAATTTTAAAGAAATGAGGAAATAACTATGTCTTTGAGCATGGATCTCATGGAGAGAGCAAGAAAAGTCATTCCCGGCGGCGTCAACTCCTCCGTTCGTAAGATCGAGCCCTGCTTCGGCTGGAAGACCGCCAAGGGCGCTTACCTGTGGGATATGGACGGCAACAAGTATGTCGACCTGAACGCCGCATGGGCCGCCTGCATCCTGGGTCACCGCTACGATGAGGTCGACAACGCCGTCATCGACGCCATCAAGGATTGCGACCTGATCGGTCTGGGCACCACCGAGTACGAAGTGGCGCTGGCCGAGAAGATCGTGGAGAACTTCCCCTGCGCCGACAGAGCCCTGTTCTCCACCTGCGGCTCCGAGGCTACCTACCACGCCATCCGTCTGTCCCGTGCCGCTACCGGCCGCAACAAGATCATCAAGTTCCAGGGCGGCTATCACGGCTGGCATGACTTCGTTCTGCGCAACCTGTACAACAAGGAAGAGCTGATGTACACCCGCGACCTGGGTTCCAAGGGCATGCTGGACTCCGCCGTTGACGAGACCATCATCTG
>SVKT01000043.1 GCA_015068335.1 Oscillospiraceae bacterium
AGAATGTCACCATCAGCGGCAACACCGCCAGATACTACGGCGGCGCCGTCTACGGCGGCATCCTGAACTCCCGCGACAATGACACCACCGTGACCATCACCGGCAGCACCACGCTGAACGGCAACGCCGCCGGTGACGGTGGCATCCACAGTATCGGTCTGGGCGGCGCGGTGTATATCCGCGGCATCATTCTGGTCGTGGATGACGAAAACGTGACCTTCTCCAACAACTCCTCCGGCCGCGGCGGCGCCATCTACGTGACGCCCACCACGGACCGTACCGCAGGCGCGGAAGACGACTCCGGCGGCAAGACGGAGGATAAGCGGCCCTATACCGTGACCGAAGTTCCGACCGGTGCGACAGAGCAGCCCGGCGGCTACTACGACGCCAAACTGACCGCTGAAAATGTCACTTATGATGACCGGAACACCACCAAGGACGCAACGGCCAACATCATTGACGGCACCTTCACCGGAAACCAGGCGGTGGCGGGCGGTGACGGCGGCCAGGGCGGTGCCATTGCGGTGTACAGTTCTATGACGGAAACCGTCGTGACCATCGGCGGCAGCCGGACCTCTACCGATCCCACCTACGAACTCGGCCCGACATTTACCAATAACACAGCCGCGACTGACGGCGGCGCCATCTGCGTGAACACGGCGCCCTGTATTCTGGTGAACTGGGCCACATTTGAAGAAAACACCGCCGGGGAAGAGGGCGGCGCCATCTGCGCCTTTAACGTCGGCGCCGGCAATGCCGAAGGCGCTAACGCCGGCGTCAGTATGTGGGAAGCCGACTTCTTCAACAACACCTCCGTTCTGGGCGGCGGCGCGGTGTATGTCGGCCGAAACGACATTACCGAAAATGACACCCTGCGCGGCTATGTGTACGCAGACGGCTGCTCTATGGTGGGCAACACGGTCTCCAACGGCGCAGGCGGCGCGATCAACTGCTACCTCATCAACAGCGTGAACATTCAGGGCAATGACAGTTATGCAGATAACACCGCCCTGACCAATGGCGGCGCGCTGTACTTCTCCGTCTGCAACCAGATCACCGTGGGCAACGCGGTGACGCTGGGTGGTGAAAATAACGGAAACAGCGCCCGAAACGGCGGTGCTCTCTACTGCGACCGCGTGAAAAGAGTCGACCTGTATTCCAAGGAGATCTCCCACAACTACGCAAGTGTCAACGGCGGCGGCATTTACATCACCGGCGGCACGAAAGACCTGTATCTGCTGACCAGTGCGGCCTCCGACGCGGCGCTGTCCTACAACTCTGCCGACGGCAGCGGCGGCGGCGCGTACATCGCCGATACCACCACCATCTACTTCGGTGATTGCAGCAAGGCCACAAGTATTGCTAACAACACTGCCGGCACCAGCGGCGGCGGCGCGTATATCGCCGGTGTCACCGCCGGAACCACCACCGTCCATCTGGGTAACGCAGATTCCGCCACCATCTTCTCCGCCAACAGCGCAGCCACCGGCGGCGGCCTGTATCTTACCGGCGCCACGGCAACGGCGAACCTGACCAACGTTACCCTGGCTGACAACACGTCCACCTCGGGCGGCGGCGGTCTGTACCTCACCGGCGGCACGGCGACCCTGACGGATTGCTATGCGGCAGCCAACGAGACGACCAACGGCGCGGGCGGCGCAGTGTATTGCGCTTCTGCCACCGCGCTCACCGTTTCCGGCGGCACGTTTGCGGACAACAGCGCGTATACCAACGGCGGCGCGCTCTACGTCAGCGGCACGCAGACGCTTGCCGTTGCAGACAATGCGGTCTTCGGCGGCGCAGAAGGTGATGGCAACAGCGCCCGAAACGGCGGTGCCATCTACTGCTATGGCGTTACGACCTTCACGCTGGACGGCGTCACCGCCTCCTACAATGAGGTTGAAAGAGATGATAATAGTGGAGTCGGCGGCAATGGCGGCGCCATCTGCTGCACTACCGTCGAAACTGTACAGATTGAAGACAGCACTGGTTCTTTCAATAGCGCCGAAAACGGCGGCGGCGCGCTGTACCTTGACAGCAGCAACGCCACGCTGGAAAATACCGCGCTGAACGAAAACGAATCTCCCGACGGCTCCGGCGGTGCCATACAGTTGGTCGGCACTTCCACGGTCACCGTTCTGGATGGCTCTGCGCTGACCGGAAACACGGCGGCGGGCAACGGCGGCGGCATCTACGCCACAGGCACCAACACCGCCGTCAATATGACCGGCGGCAGTATGACCGGCAATACGGCCACTGGCAAGACTATGGGTCACAACGCCTATGTTTACAAAGGCTCCCTTACCCTGGGCGCCGCCGTGGCGGACACCATTGAAACCGCCACGAAGCCCAATCTGGAAGCAGTTGTGGTCGTGGAAGGCACGCTGAATGTTGGGACCGGCGACGTCAAGTTAAGTTACCATCGCAACAACGATGATGTCAGAACTGCCAACAACAACGAAAGAAATTACTCTCTGTATGAGGGCGTTGCCCCGGCCGGTGCGAACATCGCGCTGCCCGCATCCTTCTGGACGCCTGCCGCTCCCGTGGCATACCAGTTTATCGGCTGGGTAGGCGATCCTGACAGCATTATCCGCAGCACGGCGGATTACAAGGTTGCGGGCGATGCGGTAGCAGTCGAGGATACCGGAGCAGAGACTGCTCTCTCCGACGGTACGGCAGACGACCATATGGAGATCTACGCCCTGTGGGTCTCCACCACGGGTCAGATCGACTGCGTGGACGGTGTGACGCTGGAATGCACGTCCCTGCCGTATGACCGCACGAGTGTGATGACCATCAGCCCCAGCGTGACGGCCGATCAGTATCCCGGCCTCAAAATCGTGGGCTGGTACATCTATCAGAACGAAGGCCAGAACGCCAACTGGGGCGAGGATTATGAGCCCCAGTATCTGCCTGGCACGCCTGATAACGAAAAGGGTTACGCCACGCTGGACTACACGCAATTGGTCTACCGCGACGGCGCTGAACTGCATCTGGAACTGACCGCGACCACCTTCGGCACCATTACCCTGATCCCGAAGTACGAGGCGGTGTACGGCGATCTGACGATCACGAACACCGTGGGCGGCGAGGGGAACGAGTATGATCCCGGCCAGACCTTCGTATTCCACGTTGCCGGTACGCCCTCTGCGCTGCGCGTCGGCACGGAAAGCATTCAAAACAAGGACGGCGCTACGTTCGCTGTCAACAGCCCCCTGGTGCAAACCCTCCTGACGGAGATGGAAGTGCCGGAACTGGACGTTGTCATCCAGCGAAACGGCACGCTGACCATCGAGCACGTGCCCGTGGGCGCCTACACCGTGACCGCGGACAACGGCTGGGCCTGGCGCTACAACACGGCGGCTGTCGGCAGTGCCGCGGCGCAGGTAGAGGAAGACGCTTCCGGAACGGTGACGTTTACCAGCACCCGGACCGATCCTTACTGGATGGACGGCTGCGACTACGGTATGCTCTGGAAAGAGACAATTGTTAAAAAGAAGCCTGACGGCGAAGACGAAGAAAGCGTATAAGAAAGGAGGCCAACAGCGATGTATCGGGGAAAGCGAGTCAAACCCGCAACCATCCATAAGAAAACCCTCTGGCTGATGGTCTCCCTTGCGCTTTTGCTTACGGTGACCGTGGGCGGAACGATCGCCTTTCTGATTCAGGAGACCGGCGAACTTGAAAACGAGTTCCAATTGGAGGAGATCGCCACCAAGGTTGTGATCGAGAACGACGAGGTCTCGATCCAAAACACCAGCGATACCAGAGCCGCCTACATTCGGGCGAAGGTCATAGCAAACTGGGTCAAGGAAGAGAACGGCGTCCCCGTTGCTATCTACGGCAGCGCGCCGAAGGCGGGCGAGGACTACTCCTTCACCCTCTTTGGCCCGGAAAGCGCGTGGGAGGAATATGAGGGCACCTTCTATTACTGCCAACCGGTGCAGGCCAACGCCTCCACGGCTGTACTCCTCTCCGGCCTGACCGTCCATACCGAAGCGCCCGAAGAAGGATACACGCTCGCTGTGGAAGTCCTTGCCCAGGCCATCCAGGCCGACGGCACGGACAGCAAGGACAACAAGCCCATTGCGCGGGCGTGGGGTGTGGACATTGCGAACGGAACGGTTTCCGCTGCGAACAACGAGTAAGGGAGAGAACCGTATGAAGAAAACGAGAAACGCGATTTCGGCCATCCTTCTGGGTCTCCTTCTGTCCGCAGTCTGCATCACGCCTGCAATGGCGGCAAGCATTACGCTCCGCGCCCATTCGGACGGAGGCACGGGCTATGTGGAATTTGCCCCGGGCAGTTTCTACACGGAGACGGACCTGTTTGAAAACTTCAAAAATGTGATGCCCGGCGACACGCTTACCCAGAGCATTTTGATTACAAATGAAAATGACTGGTGCCCTTCTATTTCCATTTGGCTGGGGCTCTGCTCCACGACGAGAACGATAATCCCATCAGTCCTGCCGTGCTGGCACAGTTGCAGGCCGACGGGCGAAAAGATACCCTCTCCGAACTGGAATATATGCATCAATTCCTGGAACAACTAAACTTGAAGGTCTGGAAAGGCGAGGGCGTGTGGAAAGAGTTGATCTACACCGGCAAGCCGACCTCCCTGGAAGACAGCCGGGGCGATAACCTGTGGCTGGGCGACCTTGCCTGCGGCGACACCCTTCTTTTGACGGTGGAACTTTCCGTGGACATCGAGATGACCAACGAGTTTGCCGGGCGCATCGGCGAAGTGGACTGGATCTTTATCTTCGAGGATGCTGAAAAAACCCCGGAGGATCCGATCCTGCCGCCCGTCGACCCGGATGACCCGGACGATCCCGACGATCCCGACGATCCGGATGACCCGGACGATCCGGACGATCCGGACGATCCCGACGATCCGGACGATCCCGACGACCCCATCGATCCGGACGATCCCGACGACCCGGACGATCCTGTGGATCCCGTGGATCCGGTCGACCCGGTAGACCCCGTGGACCCGGACGATCCGGATGACCCGAAGCCTCCCAAAACGGGCGATAATACGATGATCTGGCCCTTTGCCGCGCTGTTTGCCATCGGCTTTGCGGGCACGATCATGACCGCATTCAAAAAGCGGAAAAAAGAGAACGAGTGACCAAGCCCCATCGAGCGGCCCGCCCATCCATCGGGCGGGCTGTTTTGACACCGGGGCAGGTGTCTTTGCACCAGACGGACGGAACAACGGCGGAAAAGGCGGAGGAAGGATGAAGAAACAAGGGATCTGGCGAACAGCGTTTTTCCTGCTGTTTCTGGGAATGATGCTGTTTGCCGCGTGGAAACTTTACGGCATCTGGCAGGAGTATCGCGTGGGCACAAAGACCTACGAGGACCTGGCAGACCGCTACACAGCACCCGTGGAGCCCGGCGCGGCGGAACAGACGCCTGCCGCGGAGGCGGGGGAGGGGGAAAGCATCCCCATTTCCGTGTCCTTTGATGCGCTGGCGGCGGAGTGCCCGGATGTGGTGGCCTGGCTCTACTGTGAAGGGACGCCCATTAACTATCCCATCGTGCAGGGCGAGGACAACGAATATTATATGTATCGGCTGCTGGACGGCAAATACAATAAGAGCGGCACGCTGTTTATGGACTGCCGGAACCGGGCGGATTTTTCCGACTGGAACACTATTATCTACGGCCACAATATGAAAAACGGCTCAATGTTCGGCACGCTGCTGGACTATCAGAAGCCGGACTATTATGAGGCGCATCCCGTGATGTACCTTCTGACGCCGGAGAAGACCTACGCGCTCAAACTCATCAGCGCCTATGTCACCCCGGCGGATTCCATCGCCTATACCATTCCCGAAACCCGGGCGGAGCGGGACGCGGTCTTGCAGAAAGCCTATACCACATCCAGTTTCCTCTCCGGGATTCAGCCGCTGCCGGAAGATAAAATGGTGACGCTGTCCACCTGCGTCTACGACTATGACGACGCACGGCTCGTGGTGGTGGGCCTGCTGCGGGAACTGCCGAAGGGCGGCGAGACCGCTTCGGCGGCTGCCGGGTAATTTGGGCGCGTAATAAAGTATAATATAATACCCCTTTTGGCTGATATAGGAATCAAAACAGCCTGCCGCCTCTGCGGGGCGGGCTGGTTTGCTCAAAGGTTTACATAACAACTTTTTTGCACCTTTGGCGTCCTGACGCGGCGGGAGGTGGGCGCGGGGGCGCAGTTTGCCCCGGCCGCTGTGAAAAAATTGAAACCTCGCGAAAAAATGCAGTCTAAAACCGCGGGGGAAAGGCTTGCCATTTTGTTTGCGTGTGCTATAATCTAGGCAGTATGTACTGGCGTATTTTGCCAGAATATATCGTGTAATACGAAGGAGATAGATATTATGGCTTATCAGCGTCTTTCTGAACCCCAACTGCGTGCTTTTATTGAGACCGTTATGGAGAAGTACGGTTTCACCGGCAAGCAGGCGAAGGACATCGCCGATGTGGTCCTGACCGCTGACCTGCAAGGTCTGGAATCCCACGGCATTCAGCGCCTGATCCGTTATCACAACGGCATCCTCTCCGGCGCCATCGATCCCACCGCCACCCCCGTGGTCGAGTTTGAGACTCCCGTGTCCGCCGTCATCAACGCCAACGGCGCTATGGGCCAGATCACCGCCGTGTTCGCTATGGAGCAGGCCATCGCCAAGGCCAAGCAGACCGGCTTCGGCGCGGCTGTTGTCCACAACACCAACCACTTCGGCGTGGGCGGCTACTACACCAATATGGCTGCCAAGGAAGAGATGATCGGCCTGTGCTTCACCAACACCGAGGCCATCAGCGTTCCCACCTTCGGCAAGAAGGCTATGCTGGGCACCAACCCCATCGCATTCTCTATGCCCGCTGATCCCATCCCCCTGATGTACGACGTGGCCACCACCGTGGTGCCCCGCGGCAAACTGGAAGTCTACGCCAAGCAGGGCAAGCCTATGCCTCTGGGCTGGGCCGTGGATGAAAACGGCAACGACACCACCGACGCTGCCCGCGTCCTGGAAAACATCAAGAACAAGGCCGGCGGCGGCATCCTGCCTCTGGGCGGCAGCGGCCCTGTCACCGGCTCTCACAAGGGCTACGGCACGATGCTGCTGGTGGAGATTATGTCCTCCATCATCGCCGGCGGCCACACCTCCAACCACGTGGCACGCAACGGCAGCGGCGACACCTCTCAGAGTTTCTTCGCCATCGACTACGGTATGTTCGGCGACAAGGCCAAGCAGAAGGCCGACCTGTCCACCCTGTTGCAGGAACTGCGCGAGTCTCCCAAGGCTGACGGCCGCGAGCGCATCTTCACTCCCGGCGAGATGGAGATGGAGTCCCGTGCGGACAAGTTGAAGAACGGCATCCCCGCCAGCGACGCCACGATGGAGGAACTGCGCGGCATCGCTGCCCACTTCGGTATGGACTTCGACGCCCTGGTCCCCGTCATCGGCTAATGAACCCAGAACACCCTGCGGAGTTTCCGCAGGGTGTTTTTTTATTCCCCGCCGGAAAACCGGAGAACGCAGAACCCCCGCCGGGATGTTCCGGCGGGGGCGTTCTCATTCAAAGTTCCAGGTGGCGGGATCGGGATCGAAATCGACCACAGCGGGGTAGGTGAGGTAGAGTTCGTCTCTTGTTCTGTCTGCCTCGACCACGTAGGGGATGTCGCAGGCCATCCACTGCCGCCCGCAGGAGTCCGTCACCAGGGCGGCAACATACAGGGTGTCGCCCTCCGTCAGACCCTTGACCGTCATAGCGGGAAGCGTGTAGAAGGCGGCATCGTCATAATAACTGCCGTGGAAGTTTGCCGGCCGCTGGGCGGGTGTGGCCCAGCCCAGCAGCGTTTTGTTGAGGAAGACTCCCAATTGGATCTCGGTGACCGTTACCTCCGGTGCGCCGGGCAGAGCCTTGACCTGGTCGAAAATGCGGACGGTGGCATATTCGGTGTGCAGTTCCAGACTGTCCTCGGGCATACGGGTGCCGATGAGGAAGTCATTGATGTTCACTGCCGGGAAACTTTCCGTGAAAAGTCCGGTGAAGGTGTACAGCACCTGGGTCTCCCGGGTGCCGTCCGCGCCGATAAAGACCACGGAGAGGGAGATGCTGTCCGTCAGTTCGGTGGTGATCTCGCCGGAAAAACTGCGGCCCGGACCGAGGGTGGCGGGGATTTCCGTGGGGCCGGTGCCGCTGTCCGCCACAAAGGCGGCCGTCATCCCTTCTGTGTAGGTCTTGGGCACGGCGTGGGCGGAGAAGGTGACGGTATTTTGGTGCAGATCGCTGCCGATCAGGTCCGCGTCGTATTCCGCGGCCAGGTGGTTCTGTTCTTTCAGGATCTTTTCCACGCGGTTGGAGATCCCGCTGATCTGGGATGTGACATTGTGGTTGATGCCGCTGACGGAACTTTGCAGATTGCGGTACTGGTCGCTCAAAGTATCCAGCCGGCTGAACAGATTTGCGCCCACTGCAAGCAGCACCACCGCCGCCAGTACCATTGGCCACTTCTTCCGTTTGGGCGGCTTGGGCTGGGCGGCAAGATAGCGGTCTACGATCTCCTCCACCATTTTCAACTGGGCCTGCGAAAGTTCGTCGCGATGTTCCGGGGGCTCCTCTGGGGCGGGGGGAACATCCTCCACGCCCAGCAGCCAGCCTACGGATACACGAAACAACTCTGCCAGGGCGATCAGTTTGTCGATCTCCGGCAGAGCGGCGCCGGACTCCCATTTATAAATGGACTGACGGGAAACACCAAGCGCGTCACCCAGCGCTTCCTGACTCAGTCCGGATTCTTTTCTCTTTTGTGCAATGCGCTGACCAACGGTCATAGGCAGCCCTCCTTTTACCGCAAGTATAGCACAAAGGGCGGTGGGCGTGCCACCAACCGGCAGTAAAAAGATGTCAACCGATGGTTAGCAAAGGCCGGTTTTCGCAGTTTGGGAAAAACAGGAATGCCGCGTTGTGACAAAAAGAGATAAAAAAACGAAAACGCCCGTTGATATTTTTTGTCGAAAGTGATATAATCGTTCCGGTTATTGTGTGCATCTGTTTTGAAAAGCGAGAAATCGCGCATCAAACAGAGAGAAAATGGCTTGTTTTTGCAGAAAAATGGAAGAAAACGAACCCTTTCGGCACAAAAACTGCCCCCATTAAACCTGGCGAAGGCCGGCGTGACGACGGGGCTGATCCCGGGCGGCAGAAGAAGTCGGTCTGCCGGAGGGAACGAGCACCGCGAAACCACCGTCCAAAGCCAAAAAATAAAACAAAAGAGGGATTGAATTATGAAGAAACTCATCGCATTTCTCCTGATGACCGCTATGGTCCTGTCTCTGGCCGCCTGCGGCGAAAAGCCCGCCGACGATCAGAAGCCCGGCGACGACAACACCGCTGTTGAAGTCGAGTACAAACTGGGTATGGGCGTTGTGGTCAACACCGAGTCCTCCAAGACCGGCAATGCCCAGGTCGACGCTACCGTTGCTGCCGTCGTGACCGACGCTGACGGCAAGATCGTTGCCTGCCGCATCGACGTGGCCCAGAACAAGATGGCTGTCGAAGGCGGCGTGGTCGACACCGCCAAGACCTTCCAGACCAAGATGGAACTGGGTTCCGCCTACGGTATGGAAGGCAAGGTCGACAACAACGGCGACGGCGTGATGCTGGAATGGGACGCCCAGACCAAGGCTTTCGAGGCCTTCGTGGTGGGCAAGACCGCCGCTGAGGTCCGCGCCCTGGAATTGCAGGAGGCCAACGGCCACAAGATCGCCGTGAACGAGGACCTGCTGAAAGCCGGCTGCACCATCCAGATCACCGATCATATGGAAGCCGTTGCCAAGGCCTGCGAGGACGCCAAGGGCACCACCTTCAAGACCGCTGACGCCTTCACTCTGGGCGTTTCTGCCGCTACCACCGCTGAAAGTTCCACCGCTGCTGCCGCCGACAAGGACGGCTCCGTCCAGATGTACACCGACTTCGGCGCTGCCGTGATCGGCGCTGACGGCAAGATCCTGGCCGCTCTGACCGACGCCATCCAGCCCAAGATCGCCATCAACACCGCCGGTGACATCGTCGAGGCTGCCTTCGCCGGCACCAAGCGCGAACTGGGTTCTGCCTACGGTATGGAAGGCAAGGTCGACAACAACGGCGACGGCGTGATGCTGGAATGGGATGCCCAGTCCAAGGCCTTCTCCGACTACGCCGTGGGCAAGACCGCTGCTGACTTGAAGGCTATGGAGACCCAGGAAGTCAACGGCCACTTCATCACCGTGGACGAGGACCTGCTGAAAGCCGGCTGCACCATCCAGTTCACCGGTATGTCCGGCACCATCGCCGCCGCTGCCGAGTACGCTCGCTGATTTCGGGCAACCTACATTTAATATGATTCTGTAAGACATAGGAGATGAGTGTCTGTGAAAATGGGAAAAAAGGCGCTGGCGCTTTGCTGCGTGCTTGTCCTGACCGTTTCAATGGCGGCCTGCGGCAAGCCGGAGGCCAAGCGCGACCCGCAGGGGAAGGCGTATTTTTCCTATTTTGACACCGTCTCCTATGTTTACAGTTATGCGGAAGATTCGGCG
>SVKT01000044.1 GCA_015068335.1 Oscillospiraceae bacterium
GGGTTTCAGGTGTTCAGAAAGAAAGCCATCGCCGCCTCCTGCGCCTTTTGGCGGCTGAGAATGGCGACCGGAGCGCCTTTTTCATCGGAAGACACAGATTTTACTGTAAAGCAAGTATACTTTCCAACCCTTGATAAAATTGATATTTCCCGATCTGCGCCGCTGATCCACGGGGCTACAACCTCGCTGCGGTCAATGGTGCCTGCTATCCCGCTTAGCGAGAGGTGCAGGTTGCGGCCCGGATCGCAGCGCCCTACGGGTGCTTCAAGGATGGCGCCGTTTTCTGCGGCAAGGCGCAGACTTTCGATGGTGTGATGTGCGGGAGGGCGAAGCCCCTCCGGCAAAAACAAGCGGTTTTCCGGCATAATTTATCGCATCCTATCTGCCGTTTTTACGGCTTTGATCTCAATTTACTATATGCAGCCCAAATGGGCGGATTGACAGGAGGATCATATGGACCTGCATCTCCACGATATGGTGGAACTGAAAAAACCGCATCCCTGCGGCGCTGTGCAATGGGAGATCCTGCGGGTGGGGATGGACATCAAACTCCGCTGCTGCGGCTGCGGACACGAACTGATGCTGCCCCGGAACAAGGCGGAAAAGAGCATCCGAAAGATCCTGTCGAAGGAGGAGAATGATGAATAAAAACGGTGTGCGCATTATGGCGCTTGTTCTGGTCGTGCTGATGGTCCTTGGCCTGATTTCCACGATCTTCACGGCGCTGGCATAAAGCGGGTAAAAGGCGGAACGGAAGTTCCGTCTTTCTTTTTCAGCCCTCTGCTTTTGCGACGGCTTTTCCGCAATGCCTGGCCTATAATAAACACGCGAAGCGGAGGGGGGCTGCATATGACGGTTGTATATGCGGACAGTGTGTTTCTCCTGAATATGGCGATGGATTACGTCCTTTTTCTTGGAACGGCGCGGTTGGCGGGGCTGCCGCTGCGGCGCGGGCGCTATGCGCTGGCTGCGCTGCTGGGAGGACTCTATGCGCTGGCAGTATTTCTGCCGGGATTGGAGGCTATAAGCGTGTCACCGGTGAAGATCGGGGCAGGCGTACTCCTTTCTCTTGTTGCCTTTGGCGGAGAAGAAAAACTGCTGCGGTTGATCCTGCTTCTTTTCGGTCTTTCCTGCGCTATGGCGGGAGGCGTACTTGGGCTGAGCCTGCTGGCCGGCGGTTCTGCCCCTGTTGTGGGAGGCGTGTTTTTCACGGATGTGAACAGCGGCGTGCTGCTGGCGGCGGCAACGGCGGCGTATCTGCTGCTGTCAGTGGTGTTTCGGTCTGCCGCGGCAAGCGGGACGGAGGGAAAACTGATTCCGGTGCTGGTGCGGCTCGGCGGTCGAACGGCAGAACTCACCGCTCTGTGGGACAGCGGCAATACGCTGCGGGACGGCACCTGTGGAAGACCTGTGCTTGTGACAGCCTCCGGCAGTCTGGACAGGAACCTGCCGCCATCGGTTCGGGGATTGCTGAAAAACGGAGCGCTGAATGCGCCTGAAACATTGCTGGAACCGCTGCGGCTGGCGGCGCCGGAACTGCGCCCAAGACTGCTTCCGTATCATACGGTTGGGTTGGCCGGAGGCTTGCTGCTGACCGTTACCACGGAGTGGGTTGAGATCGACGGAACGCGGCATATGGGGCTGCCGGCGGCGCTGTCGCCTACGCCGCTGGGGGATGGTTATTCGGCGCTGTGGGGTGGCGAGATCAAACAGGGAGGACGGTATGGAAGGAAAAAACGTATGGAGACTGCTGCTGATGCGGCTGGGGATCCTGCCGGAGGACGGCGTCCATTACATAGGCGGCAGCGATACCCTTCCGCCGCCGCTGACAAAGGAGCGGGAATCGGAACTTTTGGAGCAGTTGACAGATGAAACCGCCAGAAAAGAACTGATCGAACACAACCTTCGCCTGGTGGTATATATTGCCCGGCGGTTCGAAAATACGGGGATTAATATCGAGGATCTGATCTCCATCGGCACCATCGGGTTGATCAAGGCGGTGGGGACGTATAAGGTGGACAAAAACATCAAACTGGCCACATATGCATCCCGCTGCATTGAAAACGAGATCCTGATGTATCTGCGGAAAAATGCCAACCGCAGGGGAGAGGTCTCCTTTGATGAGCCGCTGAATACCGACTGGGACGGGAATGAACTGCTGCTGTCAGACGTGTTGGGAACGGACAGCGATACCGTGATGCGTCCCATCGAGGAGGATGTGGATCGCAGTTTGCTGGCAGCGGCGATCAGCGCGCTGTCGCCCCGGGAGCGGGAGATCATCACGCTGCGGTTTGGGCTTGGCGGCGGACGGGAACGGACCCAAAAAGAAGTGGCGGATTATCTGGGGATCTCGCAGTCCTACATTTCCAGACTGGAAAAACGAATCATTTCCCGGCTGAAAAAGGAGATCCTGCGCCTGTCTTGACAAACGGCGGCGGTTAGCATATAATATCTGCGGTTAATGCAGAGAAGAGGAGTAGTACGGATACGCGGAAGCAAAGAGAGGGGACGGGTGGTGCAAGTCCTCGTGAAGCGTGTGCGGAAGTCGCCTTGGAGCAGCCGTGCTGAAAGCAGTAAGCCGGACGGGAACTCCCGATACAGAGTGATGAGCGCCGCAGATCAGATGCGGAATTCAGGTGGTACCGCGGACGGTTTTGTTCGCCCTGAGCCTTTTGGCTCGGGGCGTTTTTTGTTGCAAAGGAGAAAGCGATGCGTTTTGTCAATCAAACAGTTTATGACCGGGCTGCGCTGACGGTATACTTTCGTGTGCGGCGAACCCTGCTGCACGGAAAGCGCCGCGTGGTCCCGTATATTTTGCTTGGTGTACTGGCAGCGGCGGAATTTTTCACACTGGTTATGTCGCTGCTTGCCGGAGAGCCCGGTCAACTGGTTCGTTCCACCGTTTTTATGGCGGTAGTGGTTGCTTTGTTTTTCTGCATTCTTATGCAGGATGCGCTGCAAGCAAGATTTACGCTGAACAAACTGGATCCGGCTATGCGGGACTACGAAACGGTGTTCGATGAGGACGGGTTTGTGGTATCCACGGAGGAAACGGAAATGCAGTGCGGCTATGACTGCATCCGGTATTCCTATGAAACGCAGGACTATTTTCTGTTTTTCATCAGCAAGGAGAAGGGAAAGATCTTTGCGAAAAAGGGATTTGACGCAGAGGAGATCGACGCGTTTCGCGCGTTTATCGCAGAAAAGACCGGAAGTCCGGTGGAGTATAGTTTGTAATTTGAACTGACAGGTTCTAAGATAGGAGAGGAAATATATGAACAGAGAACTGCCCAAGGTGTATGAACCCCAGCAGGCCGAAGGCCGCATTTATCAGATGTGGATGGATGGAAATTGCTTCAACGGGGATCCCGATCCCAAGAAAAAGCCGTTTTCCATCTCTATGCCGCCTCCGAACGTTACCGGCCAGTTGCATATGGGTCACGCGCTGGACTGCACGTTGCAGGACATTCTGACCCGTTTCAAGCGGATGCAGGGCTATGCCACGCTGTGGCTGCCCGGCGTTGACCACGCCGGTATCGCCACCCAGATCAAGGTGGAGGAGGAACTGCGTGTCAAGGAGGGGCTGACCCGCTATGATCTGGGCCGTGAAAAGTTCCTCCAACGCGTCTGGAAGTGGAAGGAAGAGTACGGCAGCCGCATCGTGGAGCAGCAGAAGAAGATGGGCGTTTCCTGCGATTGGAGCCGCTCCCGCTTCACTATGGACGATACCTGCGCCAAGGCCGTCCGCGAGACCTTCTGCGACCTGTATGATAAGGGTCTGATCTACAAGGGCAGCCGCATCATCAACTGGTGCCCCAACTGCATTACTGCCCTGTCTGACGCGGAGGTGGAATACACCGACAAGCCCGGCAATCTGTGGTATATCCGCTATCCTCTGACCGACGGCTCCGGTGATCTGGTGGTGGCTACCACCCGTCCTGAAACGATGATGGGCGACACCGGCGTGGCAGTCAATCCCGAGGACGAGCGCTTCAAGCATCTGGTGGGCAAGACCTGCATCCTGCCCATTATGAATCGCGAGATTCCCATTGTTGCTGACGATTATGTGGAACTTGGCTTCGGTACCGGTGCCGTGAAGATGACTCCCGCACACGACCCCAACGACTTCGAGGTCGGTCTGCGTCACAATCTGGAAGTCATCCGCTGCATCGGCGATGACGGCATCATCAACGAAAACGGCGGCCCCTACAACGGTCTGGACCGTTATGAGTGCCGCAAGCAGATCGTGAAGGATTTGGAGGAACAGGGCTATCTGGTCAAGACCGAGCCTTACAGCCATAACGTTGGCACCTGCTACCGCTGCCACAACGATGTGGAGCCCCTGATCTCTGCCCAGTGGTTCGTGAAGATGGCGCCTCTGGCCGAGGAAGCGCTGCGCGTTGTCAAGGACGGCGAGGTGAAGTTCGTTCCTGATCGTTTCTCCAAGACCTATATCAACTGGATGGAGAACGTGCACGACTGGTGCATTTCCCGTCAACTGTGGTGGGGCCATCAGATCCCTGCCTGGTACTGTGATGACTGCGGTCACATCAATGTGGATCGTGAAGATCCCACCAAGTGCGCCAAGTGCGGCAGCACCCACCTGACCCGCGACGAGGACGTTCTGGACACCTGGTTCTCCTCTGCGCTGTGGCCCTTCTCCACGCTGGGCTGGCCGGAAAAGACCGCCGATCTGGACTACTATTATCCCAACTCCGTGATGGTCACCGGTTATGACATCATCTTCTTCTGGGTCGCCCGTATGATTTTCTCCGGCTGCGAGCAGATGAAGAAGATCCCCTTCGAAACCGTCCTGATCCACGGTCTGGTGCGCGACGATAAGGGCCGTAAGATGTCCAAATCTCTGGGCAACGGTATCGACCCGCTGGAAATGGCAGAGAAGTACGGTGCGGACGCCCTGCGCTTCAACCTCATCACCGGCAACTCTCCCGGCAACGATACCCGCTTCTACACCGAAAAGTGCGAGGCTATGCGCAACTTTGCCAACAAGATCTGGAACGCCAGCCGCTTCGTGCTGATGAACCTGAGCATCGACAAGTGCGAACTGCCCGCAGCGGACAAGTTGGAGCAGGAGGATAAGTGGGTTCTCAGCAAACTGAACGACCTGGTGAAGGAAGTCACGGAAAATCTGGATGCCTACGAGATCGGTGTGGCGTCTGCCAAGGTTTACGACTTCATCTGGGATACCTACTGCGACTGGTATATCGAACTGACTAAGACTCGTCTGAACGGCGAGGATGAAGAAGCAAAACTGGTTGCCCAGAACGTGTTGTGTTACGTGCTGACCGACCTGCTGAAACTGCTGCACCCCTTTATGCCCTTCATCACCGAGGAGATCTTCCAGGCGCTGCCTCACAGCGGCGATTTCCTGATGACCGCCCAGTGGCCCGAGTATCAGGAAGCCCTGAACTTCCCCGTGGAAGCCGCCGCGATGGAGGCTGTTATGGATACCATCAAGGCCATCCGCGCCCGCCGTGCCGAAATGAATGTGCCGCCCTCCAAGAAGGCCGAAGTGCTGCTGGTCACCGCTACGCCGGAAATCTATCAGCAGGGCCTGCACTTCTTGCAGCGTCTGGCCTATGCCTCTCAGGTGACCTTTGCCGAAGCGGCACCTGCCGATATTTCCGGCCAGGTTTCCGTGGTCACCGCCAACGCCACCGCCTATATGCCGATGGCAGAACTGGTGGACATTCAGGCAGAACTGGATCGCATCCAAAAGGAGATCGAGAAGGCGCAGAACGGTCTGCGCATCGTGGAAGGCAAACTGAACAACGAGAAGTTTGTTTCCAAGGCGCCCGAGGCGGTTGTCGCTGTTGAGCGCGAAAAGGCCACCAAGTTTAAGGAACTGATCGCCAAACTGGAAGAATCCGCGAAGGCGATGCAGTTGTAAATTGCATAGAAAAACACCCCTGCGGGTCCGCAGGGGTGTTTTTTTGCTGCTTGGGCGCATTTTCCTGAAAAAGTTTCGAAAAACGGGTGGGCTCGGAAAGAATCCGACAAAAAAAGGAGGGACAGGCACCTATAATGAACATTAGGAGAGCAATCAGCAGATCAAGATCGGGAGAAGGAGATTTTTATGGAAATACAGGCAAAAAGCGCAGACCGCAATCTGCTGCTGGAACTGCGAGGAGAATTGGATCATCACGGGGCGAAGGATGCCCTGCGGGAACTGGAACTGGCCGTGGACGCGGCGCTGCCGAGGCGGCTGGTGATGGATCTGTCGGGCGTGACCTTTATGGACAGTTCCGGGATCGCGCTGCTCCTGCGGGCGCAGCAGCGGATGCAACTGTTGGAGGGCAGTCTGCTGGTATGCGGTGTGCCGCCACAGGCCAAACGCGTGCTGGACGCCGCGGGTATCAGCCGACTGGTTACGATCAAATAAGGAGGGGTACATATGAGGACAAAAGCGGATAATGAGATTACGCTGGAATTTCCCAGCCGAAGCAGCAATGAGGGCTTTGCCCGGTCTGCGGTTGCGTGTTTTGCAGCGCAGTTGGATCCCACGCTCAATGAACTGGAAGACATCAAAACAGCGGTCAGCGAAGCCGTGACAAACGCCATCGTACACGCATACCCGGATTCCATTGGAAAGGTTTGGGTGAAGGCGAGGATTTTCCCGGGGAATGTTCTGGAACTTACGATCAAGGATCACGGCCGCGGTATCCCGGATGTGGAGCGGGCGCGGGAACCTATGTTTACCACCGGCGGGGAAGAGCGCAGCGGAATGGGCTTTACCATTATGGAAAGTTTTACGGATCAATTGGCTGTGCGATCCGCATCCGGCAAAGGGACGACCGTCACAAT
Source organism: Oscillospiraceae bacterium (assembly GCA_015068335.1). Taxonomy (GTDB): domain Bacteria; phylum Bacillota; class Clostridia; order Oscillospirales; family Oscillospiraceae; genus Oscillibacter. Next base: position 6,826 of record SVKT01000044.1, read on the forward strand.
GAAAAAGAAACTGGCAGCACGGATGAAAGCATCCAAATGAGCGTGGAATTGGAGATGCTGCGGGCTGCGCAGGAGGGGGATCGGGATGCCTGTCAGCAGGTGATCCTGGAAAACAGCGGCCTGATTTGGAGCATCGTGCGGCGGTATTACGGCCGTGGGGTAGAGGCAGAGGATCTGTATCAATTGGGCTGTATGGGCTTTTTGAAGGCTGTACAGGGGTTTGATTTTGGGTACGGCACCTGCTTTTCCACCTATGCCGTCCCTAAAATCGCAGGAGAGATCCGTCGGTTTCTCCGGGATGACGGCATCGTAAAGGTAGGGCGCAGCATCCGGGAACGGGCGCAGATGATTTACGGCGCCCGGGAACGTCTCCGCCAGGAATTGGGCAGAGAGCCGCTCCTTTCGGAACTATCCGAGGCTACGGGGCTTTCGGCAGAGGAGATCGCGCAGACAGACCTGGCCACGGAAGTGCCGGAATCGCTGCAACAGGAGACCGGTGATGGATTGACGCTGGAAGGCGTGCTGGGAACGGATGCGCCGGAGGAGTCACTGGTGGAACGGATCGCTCTGCGGGAAGCCATCGATCGCCTGCCAGAGAAAGAGAAAGTGACCATTCTTCTGCGCTATTTCAAAAGCCTTACGCAGGAGCAGACGGCTCGTGTGCTGGGGGTATCTCAGGTGCAGGTATCCCGACTGGAACGCCGGGGGTTGATGCGTCTGCGGGAGAGTTTTGAACTTTGAAGTGTTCCTCGGTTTGGAATTCGGTCATCGTATTCCAATAGCGCTTCGGCATATTGGTCATCCGGCAGCTGGGATTTTCACGTTCCTTGATGGCGATGGTGTCGTAGAACCGCTTCCAGAGAAGTCGGTATCTGGCCTCGGTTTCATCCGGAGGAGCCATTTGAAAATCCTCCACCGGGCGGATCACGGCTTTGCCTGCGGAATAGAACAGCGCCTCCTTGTGGGTGCGGTCATAGAGGAAAAAGGATTCCCCCTGATAACGGGCGCAGAAGTGGCTGCGCAGCAGGGGGAGTACCCGGTTCTTGGGTTCGATTTCGCCGCCCAGCACACCGCCCAGTTCGGAAAAGCGAACAAAACCTTTCAGAAGATGGGCTTCGCCATTGAGGTGACGGACTGCGGCGGCTACCGGATACAAAGTTTCGTCGGAAAAGTTGCGCAGGAAGCCACAGCCTTCCCGCAGCAGTTTTACCACCAGTCGGTACAGATGCATTTCCTTTTCCGGAAGACAGGTGAGAAAGCCTTTGTGCAGCAATTCCGCTGCACAGGTAGAACACTTTACAACCTTTCTTAATACACGGTTTGCGTGGTTTTTATCTGTTGAAATCGTACGAGAAGCAAATAGGGTGGGAATGTCGTCCTCATCGCGGTAGATCGCGGTGAGGACTTCTTTATTGGCATAACTTTCGAAAATGCAGCAGAGGAATCCGTCGAAACTGCCATCGTAATAGTACACCATTTCGGACATAGCGGAACCTTTCTATCCGGCGTTGTCGAAGAGGGACAACTGTTGTGTTTCCGGCTGTGGCAGCAGAGGCTGTTCTGCTGCGATCAGGTTTTGCAGGAGCGTGTCCGGCGTAAAGCGCAGACCCTCGGCCATTTTTCCGGAAGCGGTGAGGAAGTATTGGGCGCGCTTCATCACAACGCCCAGTTTTTTCAGATCATCGATTTGAAGCCTGCCGGCCCGACGGGCTGTCAGGATCCGTTTGGCAGAGGTGACGCCCACGCCGGGGATCCGCAGTAAGGTTTCATAATCTGCGGAGTTGACCTCCACGGGAAAAAAGTCCAGATGGGTCAGAGCCCAACTGCATTTTGGATCGACTCGCGGGTCGAAGTTTTGGCGGTTCGCATCCAGCAGTTCCTCTGCGCGGAAGTGATAAAAGCGCAGCAGCCAGTCTGCCTGATACAGGCGGTGTTCCCGCAGCAGCGGGGGCTTCACGTCTTTGGAAGGCAGCAAGGCGTGTTCTACCACCGGTACATAGGCGGAATAAAACACGCGTTTCAGGCGGTAACGGTCATAGAGGCTCTGTGTCAGTCGCAGGATGTGGAAATCCGAATCCGGTGTTGCGCCCACGATCAACTGTGTACTCTGACCGGCCGGTGCAAATTTCGGTGCGTGGCGATATTTGGCCAGTTCCTCCCGGTTTTGATGGTTTCTGGCTTGTATCTGGCGCATAGGCGCCAGGATGGCGCTTTTGGTTTTATCCGGTGCCAAAGCAGACAAGCCCGCTTCGGAGGGCAATTCAATGTTGACACTGAGCCGGTCGGAGAGAAGCCCCAGTTGCTCCACCAGTTCCGGTGAAGTGCCCGGGATCGCCTTGGCGTGGATGTATCCGTTGAAGCGGTACTGCTCGCGCAGGATACGCAGGGCGCGGATCATCAGTTCTGTGGTGTAGTCCGGCGAGCGAAAGACACCGGAGGAGAGGAACAGTCCTTCGATATAGTTCCGGCGATAGAAACTGATGGTCAGGTCTGCCAGTTCCTCCGGGGTAAACATCGTGCGCCGGGTGTCGTTGCTGCGGCGGTTGACGCAATACTTGCAATCATAGATGCAGCAATTGGTCATCAAAACTTTCAGCAGAGTTACACACCGGCCGTCCGCAGAAAAGGAATGGCAACACCCTGCCACAGAGGAAGATGTGTTGCCAAGAAATCCTTTTTTTGATGTGCGGTTTCCACCGCTGGACGTACAGGCCGCATCATATTTTGCGGCGTCTGTCAGGATCGTCAGTTTTTCCAGAACATCCATAGCGCTGCATCAGCGGGCCATAGCGCGCCGGCGGGCGCGGCGGGGAGGTTGTTCAATGGCGTCGATCAGACGGAAGATCTGCGCGGTGATCAGGGAAACGGCCATCAGCGTAAAAAAGAAACTCCAAGTCATTGTGAAATCCTCCTTATCGAACTCTTGTTCTATTGACAATATAACTCGAACAAACGTTCTTGTCAATAGGAAATCGAACAAATTTTCGATAAATGTTTTGAGGACGAACACAACGCAGGGGAAATGGAGTTTCCGGGCGATGCATCTACGCACAAACCCCGCCCTTCGCCGGTGTGGAGAAGGACGGGGCGGTCAGCGGTATCATTTTGTTTTAGCAAGGACAATATGGCAGGTGTCGCAATAATAGGCTTCGGCGGCGTATCCTCCAACCTTGAAAAAGGAAAAACTGTTTTGCAGTTCTACTGCGTTTTCGGAAACGGAAAAATTGAGGTAGGAGGGCTTTTTGCCGTCGGGGAGCCATTGCACGGGTTGGGTGCCGTTATAGAGGTAACCGAGAGCCAAATCCCTTGAACAATACGGACATTTCATATAACCACAACTCCTTTGTGGGTGCAGTAGGTTACTTGCACTGGGCCAAATCTTTCAGGAAGCGGTCGATGGCGGCTTCGGGTGTTGCCCAACTGGTGACGAAGCGGACGCTGGTGTGCTCGTCATCCTCGGTGTGGTCGATCTCGAACTCGTAGCCCATCTCATTCAGTTGACGCACCACGGTGTTGGGCAGAACGGGGAACTGCTGGTTGGAGGGGGAGGGGACGGGGAAGGGATAACCCAGCGCGGCGATGCCGTCCCGCAGGCGGAACGCCATCTCGTTAGCGTGGCGGGCAATGTCGAAGTAGAGGCCGTCTTCCAGCAGGGCCTGGAACTGAATGCCCAGCAGGCGGCCCTTTGCCAGCATAGCGCCCCGCTGCTTCATATGCCAGCG
>SVKT01000045.1 GCA_015068335.1 Oscillospiraceae bacterium
ACAGCTCGGCATAACCCTCCACGTCGTTGACGCGGACGATGTAGGTCTCGATCTCATCGCCAACCTTGACGATATCCTCAGGCTTTGCAGTGGGGTCATCGGTCAGTTCGCTCATCTTGATGTAAGCATACTGCTTGGCGCCGACATCGACCAGAACCTCAGTGGGGTTGATGGCCATAACGGTACCGGTGACCTTCTCTCCTGTATTTAAAGTTTTAAAAGACTGATTCAGTAATTCCTCGAAGGATTCCATACCCTCGGCCACTTTGATTTCTTCGCTCATCGTTGCATATACCTCCTTAATAATGCCCGCAGGTGTAGAGGCGCCGGCTGTAAGCCCAGCAACAGAGCATCCATCGAAAAAGTCCGGCGAGAGCTCGTCCGCGTGTTCGATCTGGATCACACGGGGGCATCTCTTCATACAGATTTCCGTCAAATGTTTGGTGTTGGCGCTTTTACGGTCTCCCACTACAACCATTACGTCAGCCTGTTCGGCGATCATCATCGCTTCGGACTGCCGCTTATGCGTAGCATTGCATATTGTATCAAAGAATTTTGCGTTTGTACACTCTTTTTTTAGGATTTTCCAAGAAGTTTCAAAAAGTTCGCGAATGCACGTGGTCTGCGCCACCACAGTCAGGGGCAGATCCTTTCGCGTTTCGTCGCCGGCAAGCCATTTCTGCACAGCATCGGGGCCTTCGAATACCAGAGGATCACTGCACCAACTGGCAATTCCGATGACCTCGGGATGGTGGGGCTCTCCGATGATGACAGGCTGTCTTCCGTCCTGCTCCGCCTGCGCCACCAGTTTCTGGATCCGGATGACGTTGGGACAGGTGGCATTGACGCAGGCGATCCCGCGGCGTTCCAGGTCATCCAGAACGCTTTTCAGTTCTCCGTGAGAGCGGATCACAACGGTATCCCCTGCCTGTAACGTGGACGGATCCGCCACCTTGCGGACGCCCTTCTCCTCCAATGCACGAATAACGTGGGTGTTGTGGATCAGGTCGCCCAGCATACGGCAGCCGCCGGTCTCCTCTGCGGTTTTTTCTGCCAGATCCACAGCGCGCTGTACGCCGTAGCAGAAGCCGGCACTTTCGGCAAGAAGTATGTTTCTGCTCACAGGGGCTTCCCTCCCACGGCCTGACCGCCCAGCGCATAGGCGGCTTTCAGGATCTCGTCGGCGATCTGCTGCATTTCCTCGGCAGTGCCGCGGCGGCCGCTGACAGTCGGTGTGTAGGGTTTGCCGAACACCACACGGGTGCGGTGGAACAGCCGCTTCCCCTGTGCGATAAAGACCGGGATAATGGTGGCTTCCGTGCGGACGCCGATCATAGCCACGCCGCCCTTGGCGTGTGCGGGCAGACCATCCACGGCGCCGATGCCGTCGCGAATGACCGTTCCCTCGGGAAAGATCAGCAGATTGTCATTTGCTTTCAGGACCTGGATCGCAGTTTTAACCGCCTGAATATCACTTTCTCCGCGCTTTACCGGAAAGCCGCCCAACTTGCGGAAGAACCAGTTGAGCAGTTTGTTTTCAAACAACTCTGCCTTGCCCATAAAGTGCAGTCTGGAATTGACCGGAAGCGCCGCAGCCACCAGCAGCGGATCGATATCGCTGCAATGGTTCGGGCAGAACAGAACGCGGCTGGGCGGGACGTTTTCCAGTCCCTCTACCCGGGCGGGGAACAGCAAACGCACCACCGGCCCCAACGTCCGATAAAGGAATCCAAACAGTTTGTTTAACGGTTTCATCAGCGGGTCTTCTCCTTAATGATTTGCAGCACCGCCTGCTCGGCCTCGGCAAAGTTCAGGCTGGTGGTGTCCAGCAGGGTGGCATCCTCCGCCTGTTTCAGGGGCGCCACGGCACGGTGGGAGTCGTTGTAGTCCCGCTGCTGGATATCTTGCAGAACCGTTTCGAAGGGCTGGGGCGTTCCGCGCTGTTCCAGTTCCAGATGGCGGCGGCGTGCACGCTCTTCTGCGGTGGCGGTCAGGAAGATCTTGACCTGTGCGTCGGGCAGAACCACCGTACCGATGTCACGGCCGTCCATAATCACGTTGTTGGTGCGGGCCAACTGCCGCTGCATTTCCAGCAGAAATGCACGGACAGGCGGATGCGCGGAAACGGCAGAGGCGTACATAGAGATCTCGGGCAGGCGGATCTCTTTGGTAACATCCTGCCCGTTGAGCAGCATATGCTGCAAGCCGTCCTCGCCGTAGCACATTTCCACCCGGATCTCAGGCAGGATCGCCGTCACGGCCTCCTGGTCCTTAGGCTCGATTCCGTGGCTGAACACATAGTAGCCAATGGTACGGTACAGCGCGCCGGTATCCACATACACATAGCCCAGTTTGGCAGAAAGACTCTTGGCAAGCGTGCTTTTTCCGGCTCCGGAGGGGCCGTCGATGGCAACGGAAATGGTTTTCATAGGGTTCACTCCTGTTACATATTGTTTTGCGCTGCGGCAAAACCGGCCGCTTTGCCGGTCGCCCAGGCGATTTGTAAGTTAAATCCGCCGGTATAGGCATCCACGTCAATGAGTTCACCTGCAAAGTAAAGTCCCTTTACAAGTTTTGATTCCATTGTTGTAGGGTTGATCTCCCCAACTTTGATGCCGCCGGATGTGATGATCGCATCGGTCACCGGACGCGGCCCCGCGATCTCTACGGGAAACGCCTTCAACAGGCCCAGCAATTGCCGCCTCTGCTCCCTGGTGAGGTCGTGGACCTTCTGGTGCGGGGGGATGCCGGTCAGTTCCACCATCACCGGGATTAGTTTTTGGGGGAGCAGATCGTCCAGCGCGTTGCAGAAATCGCTGTTGGCGTGTTTTTCAAAATCCGAAAGCAGGCGTTTGTCCAATGTCTGCTCGTCCAACGCCGGCTTCAAATCGATTTCCAGACGGTATTCTTTCTTGTCGAAGTGGCGCATATGGGCGGAAGCGGACAGGATCAGCGGACCGCTGACGCCAAAATGGGTAAAGAGCATCTCGCCGAAATCGGTGTAGAGTTTCTTGTTGTTCTCAAAGACGGTCAGTCCAACATTCCGCAGACTCAACCCCTGCATTCTTGCACAGAGGTTCCCCTTCTCTTTCAGGGGGACCAGCGAGGCCCGCAGGGGCGTGACGGTGTGGCCGGCCTCGGCTGCGATGCGGTGCCCTTCTCCTGTGGAACCGGTGGCGGGATAGGACACGCCGCCGGTAGCAAGGATGACCGCATCTGCCGGATATTCCTTCTGCTCACCCGTGACGCCGCATACCGCACCGTCTTCGATTTGCAGGCTGACTGCCCGGTCGCGGACCAGCGCCACTTTCAGGGCTTTCAGGCGGCGTTCCAGCGCGCCGCTGACATCGAATGCCCGGTCGCTGACAGGAAACACGCGGTTTCCCCGTTCCGTTTTCATCGGAACGCCCAACTGCTCGAAATAAGCCTTGGCATCCCTGCCGTCAAAGCGGGAAAACACGCTGTACAAAAACTTGCCGTTCTGGGGCGTGTTGGCCAGAAGGGTTTGCAGGTCTGCGTCATTGGTGACGTTGCAGCGGCCTTTGCCTGTAATATTCAGTTTCTTTCCCAATCGTTCATTGGGTTCCAGCAGAGTGACCTGAGCCCCCTGCTCTGCGGCAGAAATGGCAGCCATCATACCGGCTGCGCCGCCGCCGACTACAACGATCCTTCTCTTATTCATCATCCATTTTACCAAATACGCTGTAAGCGTCCCAGATGTCCTCTAACTCCCCGAAGATCGTGGACACGTCGGCGCCCATACGGTGTGCCAGGGCCACCAGAAGCGCGTTCAGGATAGACAGCGGCGCCACCATAGAGTCCACGAAGGAGAGCATTTCGCAGGGGGCGAACAGGGATGCTGCGGCCTTCTGGTGGATGGGAGACATCGGACTGTCTGTCAGGCCGATGATCGTCGCGCCTCTGTCCTTGGCAAACTGGACGGTGCTGAGGGTGATCTTGGAGTACCGGGGGAAACTGATGGCGATGAGCACGTCGCCGGGGCCGATGCGGAACAACTGCTCAAAAATTTCGCCGGTGGCGCTGGACTGGACCAGCGTTACATTTTCAAACAGCAGGTGCATATAGAAATGCAGGTATCCCGCCACGAATGCCGAGGAGCGGGAGCCGACGATGTAGATATGCTTTGCGTTCAGAATGTGTTCCATAACTTCGCCGAAGGCGCCGCGATCCGACCGTGCGGCCATTTCCCGGAGTTGGTCAATATCCGCCTGCACCACAGAGCCCAGAATGTCCGGGCCGGAGAGTTTATCGTCCGCGACCTGGATTCTCTGGGTGGAGGTCAATCGGCTGCGGATCATCTCCTGCAAGGCGCGCTGCATACTGGGATAGCCCTCGTAGCCCAGTTCCGAGGCAAAACGAACCACGGTGGACTCGCTGACGCCAACCAATTTGCCCAACTTGCTGGCGGTCATAAAGGCGGCCTTGTCGTAATTTTCAAGAATGTATGCCGCGATGCGCTTCTGCCCCTTTGAGAAGGAACTCATATTGCTCTCGACAATGTGTAAGATGCTCTTGGGCACGGTCATCCCTCCGTGTTCTCTCTGTTCTGCGTCTCAACGAAATGGGGACAGGACAGACGCTCTCATATTGTATCACAAACTCGTCATATTTCAAACTCTATTTGCAGGATTTCTTTCAAAATTGCAAAAAAATAGCCGCGTAAGCGGCTATTTCCGTTTATGCGTTTTTCAGCGCTTCCACTTCCGCTTCGGTGAGATACCGCCACGTTCCGGCAGGAAGATCGCCCAGAGACAGGGTATGCTCCGCAACGCGGCGCAGCCGCTCCACGTGCAGATCGCAGGCGGCACACATCCGGCGGATCTGACGGTTTTTTCCCTCGTGGATCACGATGGAAAGGGTCGCCTTGTGTTTGCTTTGTGTCAAAACGGTCACGTCTGCGGGGCGGATCGGCTCCCCTTCCAGATCCGTGATGGCGGAAAGGCGCTCTGCTGCGCCATCTATCGCACCGCTGACCCAGACGTGGTAGGTTTTGTTGATTTCCCCTGCGGGATGCAGCAGACGCTGCATCAGGGCGCCGTCGTTGGTCATCAGGAGCAGGCCCTCGGAATTCAGGTCCAACCGCCCAACGGGATAGACCCGCACGCCGCAGTCTGCCACCAGATCGGCGGCGGTGGGGCGGCCTTTTTCGTCAGAGAGTGTGGTGACATAGCCGCAGGGCTTGTTCAGCAGCAGATAGACCCGCTTCTCCTCGACGGAAACGGCAGCACCGTCCACCCGGATGTCATCCACCTCCGGGTCGGCCTGCTGGCCCAGAACGGCAGGCGTTCCGTTCACGGTGACTCTGCCGGATAAAATGTAGTTCTCCGCCGCTCTGCGGGAGCAGATCCCGGCGGCGGAGAGGATTTTTTGCAATCGCTCCTGCATATGTGACCTCATCCAGATAATCCGTTTTTCAGGGTATACAGCGCAGATACCAATTGGGGCGGAACGCTTTCGCCGCACAGCAGCGACACACGCCCCACTTCCCTGCCGTCCAGGGAGAAGATCGCCTCGCCTACTTGGGTGCCGGCAGATACCGGCGCAGCAAGCGGGGCGGTTTGGGTGATTTGCGAAGTGAGCCGTTCCCCTTCTGCCAACGGCCAGGCAAAACTCTCCGCCGCCACAAGGGGCACGGTTTCTTTCGTACCGTTCAGAACGGGGATCTCCCCCAGCGGCTGCCCCAGAACGGCTGCCTGACACAGGGGAAATGCAGAAAAGCCATACTCGAAAAGTGTCTGGTGGTCTGCCCAATCGTTTCCGTCCTGCAAGGTGACCGCCACCAGCCGCTGCCCGTTTCGCTCCGCACAACTGACAAGAGTCCGTCCGGCGGCTTTTGTATATCCTGTTTTCAGGCCGGTACAGCCCTCCATATAGGACAGCAACTTATTATGGTTGGTCATCGTCCTTCCGCCGATGGTGGCGGAGCGGGTGGATGCGATGCGCATCAGCGTTTCGTTTTTCGCCGCTGCGCAGGCTAGGATCGCCATATCCCGTGCAGTGGAATAGTGGCCGTCCGCGTCCAGACCGTTGGGATTGGCAAAGGAACTGTGCTCCATTCCCAGCGTCCTTGCCGTTTCATTCATCATTGACACGAAGGCTTCGGTGCTGCCGCCGACGTGCTGGGCGACGGCGACCGCCGCATCGTTTCCGGAACAGAGCAGCAAACCGTACAGCAGCGTTTCCAGCGTCAACTGCTCCCCTGCTTTCAGATACATCGAGGAACCCTCGGTGTAGGCCGCCTCGCGGGAGACGGTTACGATATCGGTCAGGGTTCCTTCCTGAATGGCAACCAGCGCCGTCAGGATCTTTGTTGTGCTGGCGATCAGCATCTGTTTGTCGGCATTCTGCTCGTACAGGACTCGCCCACTGTCTGCGTCCATCAGGATCGCAGAGGTGGCAGAAGTGCTGACGGCAAAGGACTTGACCGACAATGTCTGCACCAGCAGGACCAGAAAAAACACGGAAAGCGCGCGCCGTAACAACTGTCATCACCTCGTTTGCTCACAGTGATGATAGTATGTCCCGCTTACAGGGCTTCTTTTTCTTCCTTTTTGTCGAAAAATTTTTCCACCTTATCCAGCAGGTCGGGCGCCATATCCACAATGCGATCCACGGTGGTCTTGGGCGGGGCTGCAACCGGCAGAACACGGGTAAAGCCGTCCTTGATCACCAGGAATGCCACGGGATCGATCTTTACGCCGGCGCCCGCGCCGCCGCCGAAGCCGTCTTTGGGTGTGCTTTTGCCGTAATCTGCACCGCCGCCGCCAAAGCCGAAACTAACCTTGGAGATGGGGATCAGGGTCACGCCGTCCGGCGTAGTGATGGGCTGTCCGACGATGGTGTTGGTGTCCACCATCTCACGAACCTTATCCATAGAGGAACGGATCAGGTCGCTCAGGTTGTTCTTTTTTTCCATCGTGTTATCCATAAGCGTCATCCTTTCTTATGTCCTGACTGCTTCCGGAGCGGTCGCGGTCTTTTGTCCTTTTTTCTGATAGCCGAGATACCAGCGCAGCGCGGGGATTCCGGCGCCGAAGGCGACGGCAAGCAGGGTCCCGATACGAATGGAGATCCCCACCTCTGCTTCTGCGGTGGTTTCTGCTGTGTCAAAATCCAGCCCGATATGGATCCGGGGATCCGGAATGTCCAGAAGTTGTTCTGCCTGGGGCATCAGGGTCCAGAGCCACGCATATATCGCTCCGTATTGCTGCGCTGCGGCGGCGGGATCTTCCTGCCCGCCAATGGTCAGGGAGACTTGCAGAGGCGTGATGCGCACACCTCGTCCCAGGCGGTGCAGCGCCCGCTTCAAAGGCGGCCAAAGAACGCGGCAGACATCTTTGATATCTGCAAAGGTCGGCTTTACGGCCTGTTTCTTCTTTCTGGAAGATGGTTTGCTATCGGCAGCATCTGCGCCGTCTTTCGGTTCCGCAGTTGCCTTGCTGTCCTTGGAAGGCAGATGAAAACGCAGAAGGCCGATGCGCACATCCAGCGTCAGGGCGTTGCTGCGCCATTGTGCGTAAATTCCAACCCGCGTCAGACACAGCAGCAGGAAAAGGGCGATCAGAATCCCGAGGATCCATAGCCAGAGCACAGACGGCACCTCCTTCCGACAGGGTTAGTGTTTCCCGTTATTCCGCGTTATCTTCTCCGGGAAATGCGGCGTTCTCCGGCAAATCGATTCCAAAGACCCCGGCGGTTTCAGACGGGTCAACGATCTGGCCGTCATCGGTCAGGCGCATCTGCCCGTCGCTGCCCAGGTCAGGCATTTCGGGCAGATCATCCAGACTGTTGAGATGGAATGCGCGCAGGAAGTGTTTGGTGGTGCGATACAGGTGCGGCCTGCCGGGCACTTGAAGCCGACCGCACTCCTCAATGAGTTTTCGCTCTTGCAGCAGGCCCATTGTGTAGGAACTGTCCACGCCGCGGATCTGATCCACGTAAGCGCGGGTCGTGGGCTGATAATAGGCCACAATGGTGAGAACCTCCAACGCGGGCTGGCTCAACTTTGCCGGCTTGCGGATCTCAAAGGCCTTGCGGATCACATCGGCGTAATCGGGCGAGGAGCAAAGTTGCCAACTGTCCTCAATGTGCAGCAGACGGATGCCTCGCCGTTCATAGGCGTAGTAATCCATCAGTCGTTGGAGGACCTGCTCAACGGTTGACCGGTCCATCTCCATCGCGACACAGATACGGTCCACGTGAACGGGTTCTCCCGATGCGAACAGGATACCCTCGATGGCAGATTCTATTTCTCTCATCTCCAAGGTTTCCACGGCGGATTTCTCCTTACGTAAGTTTTAGAATGCGGTCACAGCCGCAGATCGTCAGGCAGTTCTCCCTCCTGACGCACGGTGCAGTCTGTTTCCGAGCCGGCAAGATGCAGAACGCGGGCACGGCACAGTTCCAGCACCGCCAAAAAGGTGGCGACCACCTCACTGCGGCTGCGATTGCCCCGGAACAGAAGACGAAATCGGGTGATGCCGCTTTCGCGGAGGTGCCGCAGGATCTCGCGCGCCTTGCTCTCCACCGGGTAGGGTTCGTGCTGTGCGATGGCCTGAAACGAAGTTTTCGGCGGGGGAAGACTCCGCTCGGCGCGGTTCTGGATCTCTGCCATAGCAAGAACCAGATCCGCCTTTTCCTGATCGTATTCATAGATCTTTCCGCGCTTCACGGGTTCCGGATTACGGGTCATAATGTTCCGTCCGAATTCGCTTAACGGTTCCAGTTTCTGCGCCATCGTTTTTACGCGGATGTAGTTTTCGTTGCGCTTGCGCTCCTCCAAAGACTGGATCAGCGCATCCATCTCGCTCTGCGCCTCTTCATCCTCGATGGAGAGCAGCATACGGGTCTTGATATATACCAGGTGAGATGCCATTGTGACAAATTCGCTGGCCACTTCCAGATCCAGTTTCTGCCGCTGTTCCAGCCAGAGAATGTACTGGTCGCAGATCAGGGAAATAGAAATGTCCTGGATCTCCATCTTATTCTTCCCCAGCAGGAAGAGGATCAGGTCCAGAGGGCCTTCAAAGTCCTGCATTTCCTCGCTGCGGGAGCGAACCACCTTTTCCAGTTTGTATACAGGATTTTCCAAACAGTCCACCTCAATAAATCAGGTTCAGAAGAAATGTATAAACAAAGACAATGGCATCGCTGATAAAATTGCTCATCACACCGAAATAGGACAGCGCGAGCAGCACCAGGATACCGTAGCGCTCATAACGCATCAGTTTCTCATATGCCCGGTCCGGCAGAAACGCCGCAAAGAGTTTCGAGCCGTCCAACGGAGGGATGGGAATCAGATTGAACAGACCAAGTCCCACAGAAAGCGGCGCTGCCACGTATAATAGGAAACTGAACAACTCGTCAACCCATACGTAATAAGGACTGTAAAGGTATATCAGTTTACTTAAAAATATCATTAAAACAGCCAAGAGCAGATTGGAGACCGGGCCGGCCAGTGCGGTCAGCGCCATTCCCAACTTTGGCTTTTTGAAATAGCGGTCATCCACCGGTACGGGTTTTGCCCAGCCGAAGCCCGCAAAGAACATCATTGCCAGACCGAACCAATCGATGTGGCGCAGCGGATTGAATGATAGGCGGCGCATCCGTTTTGCAGTGGGGTCTCCCAGAAGATATGCTGCCAGTCCGTGGCAGGTCTCGTGTACCGTCAGACACAGCAGCACCGCGGCAACGCGCAGCAGCGCGTCCAGCAGCGAGCCCACATCCAGCGCTTGCAGCAGTTCCTGAAAATAATGCAGCATAGTATCTCCCAGTCACAATAACCCAAAATATAGTTGCATTATACCAGATTCAAACACTAAATACAAGAAAAACCCTGTTTGAAGTTTGTCTTTTCAAGATTTTAAGAAATAACGCTACTTTGTTTGTCTTTTAAACTCCTTGACTTTTTTATTGAACTGTGTTACGTTCTTCTCAGGAGCAGAGTTCGGTAGACTGTTGCGCAATTGGAGCGCAGGGGTAAATGCCGTATTCTGTTCTTTATCTATGTGAGGCGCTCCTCTGCCCATTGACGGGGGGCACCTCAAAAGAAAAGGAGGCAGACGCGGAATGCGTCTGCCTCTTTTTTGTTTGGAAATGGGTGATTAGCCCTTGACCATAGAAGCGATCTCGGCTGCGAAGTTCTCTTCCTTCTTCTCGATGCCCTCGCCCTTCTCGAAACGCACGGCGTCCTTGAAGGTGATGGTACCGCCCTGTGCCTTGGCAACAGAAGCGATATACTGCTCGACGGTGAAGTTGTTGTCCTTCACGAACTCCTGCTGCAACAGGCAGTTCTCGGAATAGAACTTGTTCAGTTTGCCGACAACGATCTTCTCGATGACCTGCTCGGGCTTGTTGGCCATCTTGGGGTCGTTGGCCATCTGAACCATCATAATCTTCTTCTCAGACTCCAAAACCTCGTCGGTGACCTGGGACTTATCCCAGAAACGGGGATTCAGAGCGGCGATCTGCATAGCAGCGTCCTTGCCGGCCTCTTCGACCTGCTCGTAGGTCAGGTTGGTGTCCA
>SVKT01000046.1 GCA_015068335.1 Oscillospiraceae bacterium
TGCCGGTGGCAATGATGGCGGCGGTCTTTTTCACGTAGGGCAGCAGTTCCAACAGCGTTTCGCCCCCGGCAGCAGCCTCCGCCGCGAGCAGTTTCTCTTCGTCAATGATGAGGGGGATGACCCGCATCCCCGCCAGTTTGTCACCCTTACGCACGGCGGTGTTGCCGTGGCGGGTGGCGATCATAATATCGTCCGTGGTGTTGACGGCAATGAGTTTTTCGGAGTTGACCCGAAACAGGCCGTCGCAGGCGGCGGTCAGTTCGATCTTGCCCTCCTTGACTTCGCTGCGCTCCATATGGTCGGCGGCGCACAGGGCATAGAGCCGCTCGGCGGCCTCGTTTTCGTGGAGCATACCGGGGGTCATCTCCCAGACGTAGAGATGCTCCTTGCCCATACTGAGCAGCACGGGGATGTCCTCTTCACGCACCACGTGTCCCTTGCGGAAGCGGGCGTCCTTATATTCTCCTTTGATGATCTGGGTCATATCGTGGCACAGCACGTGACCCACGGCATCGGTGGTTTTGATCAGTTTCATACGGTTTCCTCCGCGCGGTAGGTGCCGCTTTTTCCGCCGGTTTTTTCCAGCAGACGGATGTTGGTGATCTGCATATCTTTCTGCACGGCCTTGCACATATCGTAAATGGTCAGCGCGGCCACGGAAACGGCGGTCAGCGCCTCCATTTCCACGCCGGTGACGCCGGTGCAGGATACTGTGGCGGCGATCTTCACCATACAGGGGTCATCCTCCAAAGAAAAGCGGATGTCCACGCCGGTGAGGGGCAGGGGGTGGCACATAGGGATCAGTTCCCAGTTGTGCTTGGCGGCCTGAATGCCCGCCACCTGCGCCACGGCCAGCACATCGCCCTTTTTCATCGTTCCGCTGCGGATCATTTCCAGCGTTTCCGCTGCCACACGGATCTCGCCGGCGGCGGTGGCCTGACGATGCGTCACGGCCTTTTCGGTCACGTCCACCATTTTGGCGCGACCTTGTTCATTGAAATGGGTAAACGAAGACATTCCGTCAGCCTCCGATCTGATTCATATTTCTGGGGGTGTCGCTGGGGCGTTCCGCCAGATAGTGCCGTGCCGGCTTTTGCAGAATGCCCTGCCGGAAGGCGTCTGCCAGGGCCTCACCGTGGAGCCCTTTCAGGGAGATCTCCGTCTTGCTGTGCAGGCAGCCCTTCAACTTGCCGTCCGCCGTCACGCGAATGCGGCGGCATTGGGCGCAGAAATCGTGGCTGACGGGAGAGATGAGGCCCACCGTTCCCGCCGCACCGGGCAGACGATACCGCCGCGCTACGCCGTTGGGTTCGATCTCTTCCAGTTCGGGGAACTGTTCCAGGATCCTGCTCACCGGCAGGAAGCAGGTTCGGTCCCACGCGGCGCAGGGACCCATCGGCATCAGTTCAATGAAGCGGATCTCCCAGTTGTGTTCCCGGGTCAGGGCGAGAAAATCGCCCACCTCATCGTCGTTGAAGCCGCCGATGTAAACCGTGTCCAGTTTCAATCTGCGGAAGCCTGCGTCCTCTGCGGCGCGGATGCCGGAGAGGACATCTTCCAGCGTGCCGATGCGGGTGATGTCCCGGAACCGGTCGGGGCGCAGAGTGTCCAGACTGATGTTCAGCCGGTCCACACCGGCGTCACGCAGGGGCTGTGCCAGTTCCTGCAGCAGGCTGCCGTTGGTGGTCAGGCACAGTTCCTCCAAACCGGGGAGGGCACGCAGCGCCCGGCAGATGTCCACGATGCCGCGGCGTACCAGTGGTTCGCCGCCGGTGAGGCGAATTTTTTTCACGCCCAGAGATACGGCGGCTTCGGCCACCTCGATGCATTCCTCAATGGTCAAAATCTCGTGATGAGGGCGCTTGCAGATGCCGCTCTCCGGCATACAGTAGCGGCAGCGGTAGTTGCACAGGTCTGTGACAGACAGCCGCAGATAATCGATATTCCGTCCGCAGAGATCCTGCATAAAACCACCCTCCTGACCGTGATACTCAATTGAGGTTAACGCTGTGGATATTATACCATTCTTTGGCGGAAAGTCAAGGAGAGGAAGCGGAGGATTGATGGGAACGGGAACGTGTGATAGAATAAAAAACGATAAACAGGATGTTGCAGAGGTGTGTTCTATGAAGGTGATCACAGTCAAACAGCCCTATGCCGCCTTGATCGCTGCGGGGATCAAAGAATATGAATTTCGTACCTGGAAGACGAATTACAGAGGCGAACTCCTCCTTCACGCCGGGAAGGGCGTAGACGAGGCGGCTATGAAGAAGTTTGAGGGGTACGGGTTGGAGTATCCGAGCGGATGCATCGTTGCAAAGGTGCAGTTGTCCGACTGTATCAGGGTGGATGATGCGCTCAGGGACGAACTGCAAAAGAAGAATGCCGAGGTCTATTCCGGCGTCATCACCCGTCCGGAATGGGAAGGGTATGCGTTCAAAATAGAGAACGTCCGGAAAATGGAACCGATCCCCGTAAAAGGAAAACTCAGCATCTGGGAATATGATTATGAGGGAGATGACCTGTAAATCAGAGGCCCGATGAATGCCGATCTGTTGGGACTTCCCGGTATCAGCACCTCTCTCCGCCCGCTTTGGCGGAGGGAGGTGTTTTCCTGCCACCAAGCGGCGCGTGGGGAGCGGCGCACTTGACGGTATCCTTGTGGGAGTGTTATTCTATGAAAAAAAGAACGGGGGAGGGAGAGACGTGTCACTTGCAAAGTTGTTGGAGATCAGGCGGGGCGTGACGGCTGTGATCGGCGGCGGCGGCAAGACCTCGCTGCTGCTGCGGCTGGGGCAGGAGTTGTCTGTGCGGCACACCGTGCTGCTTTGCACTACAACAAAAATCTATCCGTTCCCCGGTCTGCCCTGCGCCCGCAGCAGGAAGGAACTGGAACGGCTGCGGCAGCAGCACCGTCTTGTGTGCGGCGGAACGCCGCTGGAAAACGGCAAGTTGGCAGCACCGGACGGTTCGATGGCAGAGTTGGCGCAGATGTTTGACTATGTGCTGGTGGAGGCGGACGGCTCCGCCCAGCGGCCCCTGAAAGCCCACGCCCCCTATGAGCCGGTGATCCCGCCAGCGGCGCAGCAGACTATCTGCGTGGTGGGAGCGTCCGGCTTTGGATGCCCCATTGGAGAGGTTGTCCACCGCCCGGAGCGCTATGCGGCGCTGGCGGGCGTCAGCGTGCAGGCAGAGGCCACCGCGGAAACCGAGGCGGCGGTACTGCGGGCAGAGAGGCTGCACGATAGGATTTATGTAAACCAAGTGGAGACCCTGCCGGAACTGGCGGATGCGAAAGCCCTTGCGGCGCTGCTTCGCACGCCGCTGGTGGCGGGCAGCCTGCAAAGAGAGGAGTATTTTCTATGCTCGTGCTGATTCGCGGCGCCGGCGATCTGGCGTCCGGCATTGCGCTGCGGCTGCGGCGCGCCCATATACAGGTGGCGATGACGGATGTGGAACGCCCCACCGCCATCCGGCGGACGGTATGTTTTTCCCAGGCGATAGTCCACGGTGAGGCGGTGGTGGAGGATGTGACCGCCCGCTTCGCAAAGGACTGCGAAGAAGCAAAGACGCTGCTGGCAGAGGGGGTGATCCCGGTGCTGGCAGACCCGGAGGGCGCGTGTATTGCGCAGTTGAAGCCCGATGCGGTGGTGGACGCCATCCTTGCCAAGCGGAATCTGGGGACAGAGATGTCTATGGCGCCCATTGTGATTGGAGTGGGCCCCGGATTTACGGCGGGGGTGGACTGCCACGCCGTAGTGGAGACGATGCGCGGGCATACGCTGGGACGTGTGATCCGGCAGGGGAGTGCCATTCCAAATACCGGGATTCCCGGTCTGATTGGTGGCTTTGCGGGCGAGCGCGTTCTCCGTGCCCCGGCGGACGGTGTGTTTTGCCAACGGTTGGAGATCGGCGCCGCAGTAAAGACCGGCGATGTTGCCGCCACAGTGGATGGCGTCCCTATGGTCTGCACGCTGGACGGTGTGCTGCGGGGCATTCTGGCGGACGGAACGCCGGTTTTCAAGGGAATGAAAGCGGGAGACATCGACCCGCGCTGTAAAGTGGAACACTGTTACACCGCTTCGGATAAGGCGATTGCTGTCGGTGGCGGCGTGCTGGAAGCCCTTTTGGGTTTGAGCGGCGTTTTGAAGGAGGGAGAAGCGTGGCGGAACAGAACGTAAAACTGACCAAACTGGCAAAATGCGCCGGCTGCGGTGCAAAGGTCGGCGCCGGTGTGCTGGCACAGTTGCTGGAAGACATCAAAGTTCACCACGATCCCAATCTGCTGGTGGGCTTCGACAAGAGCGATGACGCCTCGGTCTATCAGATCTCGGAGGAACTGGCGCTGGTGCAGACGGTGGATTTCTTCCCGCCTATTGCCGATGACCCGTACCTGTTTGGGCAGATCGCGGCCACCAACGCCCTGTCGGACGTGTATGCGATGGGCGGCGAGCCCAAACTGTGCCTGAATATTATGGCAGTGCCGGCGGATATGCCCAAAGAGGCGGTGCATCAACTGCTCAAAGGCGGCTACGACAAGGTTTACGAGGCCGGCGCCCTCATCACCGGCGGGCATAGCATTCTGGACGAGGAACCGAAATACGGCCTTGCGGTGACCGGATTTGTCCACCCTGACCGAGTGCTGACCAATTCCGGCGCCAGGCCGGGAGATGTGCTGCTGCTGACCAAGCCGCTGGGCATCGGCGTGCTGACCACCGCTGCCAGAGCGGATATGGTCTCGTCGGAGGGGATGGAGCAGGCGTACCGCCTGATGACGACCCTCAACCGGGCCGCCCGGGACGCTATGGTGAAGTATCGTGTTCACGCCTGCACGGATGTGACGGGCTTCGGATTGCTGGGCCACGCCTTTGAGATGGCGCAGGGCAGCGATGTGGAACTGGAACTTTCTGTGGACGGCGTGGATTTCATCCCGGAGGCGCTGGAACTGGCGCAGATGGGCATCCTGCCGGAGGGAATGTACCGCAACCGCACCTTCGCCGAGGAGGGCGTGGACGCGGGAGATACAGAGTTATGTAAACAGGACATCCTCTACGATCCCCAGACAGCCGGCGGCCTGCTCATTGCGGTGGACAGCCGGGATGCCGAGGCGCTGTTTGAGGAATTGCGCGCCTGCGTTCCCAGCGCCCAGCGCATCGGCACGGTACGGGCGTATGGCGGCGGAAAGCGGATCTTCCTGCGGTGAAAAGAAAAAGAAACACCCCGACGATTTTGTCGGGGTGTTTTGTGCTTAATAGGCGGATTCCATTTTCTGCACCTGCTCGTAGAGCCAGTCGTTGACGGGAACGGAAATGCCGTGCTTCCGCGCCAGCGTCCGGATGGTGCCGGCGAAGAGTTCCACTTCGCTTTTGCGGTGGGCGCGGGCGTCCTGCCGCATAGAGGGCTCGCCGTCGGCGGGGAGGGTGTCGATGACGGCCGTCCAGGTTCGCACATCTTCTTCGGATAGGGGGATCCCCTCGGCGTTGGCCACTGCGACCACCTCCCGCATAGCGCCCTGCATCGTATCTCTGGCGGGGCCGTTCTGGTGGAGCAGGCCGTAGCCGCATTCATAGACCATCGCGGTCTGGTTGCAGCCGGTGTTGCACAGGAGTTTGCCCCACATATGGGTGCGGATGTCGGCAGGCAGGGAATAGGGGAAGTTCACGCTTTCGAAGAATGCTGCAAGACGGCGCAGATGCGCATCGTCCGCACCGGCGGGAACACCCAGCGCCAGGTCGCCGTAAGGCTCTACCCACACGTCGGTGTTCTGCTTGACGGCGGACATCTTCTGGGCCACGCACCAGACCACCTGCTCCGGCGAGAACGCCTCGGCAAGCATAGGCTCGCTGGCAACACCGTTGAGAACGGCGATCAGCGTGGTCTCCGGCCCTACCAGATGGCGGCAGGTCTCGATGGCGCCCGGCAGACCGCCGAACTTGACGGCGAACAGCAGCAGATCCACCGGTTCTGTCACCTCGGCGGCGTCCGCGTAATGGAAATCGCAGGTCTCGCCGTTGAAGGTGAAGTGCTGGCCCTGATAGCGGCTGATGCGCGCCTTATCCGCCAGAACCAGGGTGTTTTCACGGCCGTGGCCCTTCGTCAGCAACTGAGCATACAGAACGCCCAGCGCGCCCAGACCGATAATGCCGACGGTTTTGATGGGTTTCATACGATCACTCCTTTGGAAAAGTAAAAGGCGGCGGGGAGATCCCCGTCGCCTTTGATACATCAAACACGCTCCAACCACTTCAAGTCGTACGGCTCGAACACGACCTTTTCGTAGGCGTCCACATCCATCAGGATGCCGGTCCAGTCGGAATGGATGTCGCCGTTCTGCTTGATGAGGATATCGTACAGAATGTCGTAGGTCACGCCGTCGGCGGGGTCAGTCTCAACGATGGTGGAGTAGGGCAGCGTTTTGTGGTAGGTCAGTTCCATACCCTTATAGTCGAAATGGAAGCCGTTCCGCATCCGGCAGCCGTCCAGTCCGGTGTAGCGGGCGATCTTTTTCAGGTCGGAGAGGATCTTGTCGCCCTCTTCCTGATAGAGGTTTTCCGGGGTGGTGGCGGTGTAGTCGAAGCGGAACTGGATGGAAGCGCCGGGCACTTTCAGGAAGCGTTCCAGAAACGCGGGGATGTTCTCCGCGGGATAGTTTTTGTACAGCACGCAGTTGATGCGGAAGGGGACAGGCAGACGGGAGAGCAGCGCATCGTTGGACTCCACCACGTACTTCTGCATATGGCGGGAAACATTGATGCAGGTGATCTTGTGCTTGTTCCGCTCTGCGAAGGCGAGAATGTCCTCCTCGGTCTGGTTCTGGGAAACGGGGAGGGTGGTATTGATATAGACTTTATGGGTGGTCGGGACCTGATCCAGCATAGTCTGCAACTTTTCAATGTCGGCAAAGGGTTCGCCGCCGGTGAAAACGAAGTCGCAGTAAGGGGTGATGGCGTCCATACGGCGGATGCTTTCGCAGATCTTTTCCAGAGAGAACCCCGTCAAATCGGCGTATTCGCCCTTGTTGACGCAGAAGGGGCAGTGGTTGTTGCAGTCATAGGGCACGAAAACTGTGACCGTTGCGCCGCCTTCCCGGGTTTTGTAGGGATGTTTCATGGTATCGATCGGCCTTTCGTATATGAGTTTGACGACAGAATCATCGTATTTTAAGCATAATACACAAACATATATTGTAATGGGTTTTTGCCTTTTGGTCAAGTATTATTCAGGAATTTCGATGATTTTCCCGCCGCTTTTCGGCCGAAGGCTTCCGGGCTGTACAGACGGGGGATTACGTGCTATACTGCGAAAAAGAGAAAACAGGAAAAGGAGCGCATCCTATGGAAGAAAAGAAGAACCCCCGCCGCCCCGTGACAACGAAGCGGCTGAACAAAGGCTCCGGCATCGGCGCCGTCTGCTTTTTGCTGTATCTGGCGGCGATGGCGCTGGATTGGGCTGCCGTGGCGGGTGTGATCGCCGTGGCGGGCGTCGGCATCGCGGGATGGACCTGCGTCTGTGCGGGGGAACTGCGGAAAAAGGACAAGGAAGCGGTCAGTTATAACCTTCTCTGGGGCTCCGGGGCCCTGACGCTGCTGCTTATCGCCTGTGCCGTGGCGGGCTTCAAGGTGGCGCTGGGCCTGTAAAAGAACCTGCACACCTCAGAAGGTGTGCAGCGGCGTTCCGGTTTCCAGATGGCGTTTCAGCCGTTTCATCGCCCAGATGCAGAAGCAGGTCTGGGCGGCAAAGGTGATGAGCCAGGAGATCGGGTAGGACCAGTAAAGCGTCCGGATCGAGTGGAGCGAGGGGATCTGGAAGATCGTCGCCAGCCACAAAAGCCGCAGACCGCAGGCGCCGAACAGGGAGACCAGCATCGGCAGCGTGATGTAGCCCAGTCCGCGGAGTGCGCCCATCATACAGTCCATCATACCGCAAAGGGCGTAAAACGCGCAGACGATGGACAGCCGATTCATACCGGCGGCGATGACGTCGGCGCTGGTGGAGTAGATGCCCAGCAGCGGCCTGCCGAACAGTACGGTGAGGTTGCCAAGCCCCACGCCCACGACCATCACACAGCCCAGGGCGCGCAGGATGATGGGGCGGATGCGCTCGAACCGTCCCGCGCCGTAGTTCTGGCTGACAAAGGTCATATTTGCCTGGTAGAAGGCGTTCATCGAAACGTAGATAAAATGCTCGATGTTGACTGCGGCGGCATTTCCCGCCATCACCACGTCGCCGAAGGTGTTGACGGAGGACTGGATCAGAACGTTGGAAACGGAGAACAAAACGCCCTGCAAACCGGCGGGGAGACCCACTTGAAGGATCTGTTTCAGATATCCCTTGTGGAAGCGCAGCGCTTTCAGATCCAGATGGATGGCACCGGAATTGCGGGTCATACACCGCACCACCAGCGCTGCGGAAATATACTGGGAGATGACGGTGGCGGTGGCAACTCCTGCCACGCTCATTTCCAGAACGATGACAAAATACAGGTTCAGCAGTACATTTACTACGCCCGCCAGCGTGAGATAGTACATCGGACGCTGGGTGTCGCCTGCGGCGCGCAGCAGCGCGGCGCCGAAGTTGTAGAGCATCGTGGCGGGCATACCGAGGAAATAGATCCGGAGATACAGGGCGGCCAGATCCAGAATGTTGTCCGGGCAGTTCATCCACACAAGGATCGTCTTGGCTCCCAGGCAGCCAATCACGCTCAGCACAAGACCGCCGATCACGCTCAGCAGCATAGAGGTGTGGACGGTCCGGTGCAGGCGCTCGTGCTCCTGTGCACCGTAAAAGCGTGCAGCCAGAATATTGGAGCCCACAGAACAGCCCATAAACAGGTTGGTGAGCAAGGAGATCAGGTTGGTATTGGAACCCACGGCGGCCAGCGCGGTGTCGCCGGCAAAGCGGCCGACCACGACCACGTCCGCCGCGTTGAACAGCAGTTGCAGGATGCTGGAAAGCATCAGGGGAAACGCAAAACGCAGCAGTTTGGGCAGGATCGTCCCGCTGCACATATCGATTTCATAACGGTTTTTCATCGCGCAAGACCCTCCCGCATTTCCCAAGACTGACAGGTTTCCTATTGACAATGTAGCACCGGAACGTGTTGGTTTCAATAGACCTTTGCCCCAAAAGTTTGAAAAAAGGCGAGGCAGTTTTTGGAGAAAGCACCCTTCGCGGGAAAAAGGCGGCCTGTCCGCCGTAAATTTGAAAGTATCGAATGGTGTGGGTCAGGAAAGACTGCTACCATTGTCCATATTATGAAAAGGAGCGAGTGGCGTGCGTTTGCCAAAAGACCGAAATTTTGCACTGCGCTGGCTGCGGGATCTGCTGTGCGGCCTCCTGATCGGCGCAGGCGCCATTCTGCCCGGCGTGTCTGGCGGCGTGCTGGCGGTGGTGTTTGATATTTACCGCCCTATGATGGAGGTGCTCACCAGCCCCCGCACCGCCATCCCCAAGTACTGGATCTGGTTCCCGCCCATCGCCGTCGGCTGGGCGGCGGGATTTCTGGGCTTTGCCAAGGGCATTGCCGCGGCCATCCGTCTTTCCGATACCATCACCACGTGGCTTTTCGTAGGTTTGATCGTGGGCACGCTGCCCTCTCTGTTTCGGGAGGCAGGGAAGGAAGGCCGCGGGATGCGGGCGTGGCTCAGTTTGCTGCTGTGCGCTGCCGCAGTGTTTTCCGGGCTGTTCTATGTCAGCCGCATCGCCAACGTGTCCGTTACCCCCAATTTCTGGTGGTATAATTTCTGCGGCGCTCTGTGGGGGATGAGCGTGGTCATTCCGGGGATGACGTCCTCCTCGGTGCTGATGGCGCTGGGGCTGTACCAGCCGCTGCTGGAAGGTCTGGCAAGCCTTGATTTCTTTGTGCTGTCCGCCAGCATCCCGGGGCTGGTGCTGACCGTTCTGCTGCTGGCGCGACTGGTGAACTGGTTTTTCCGGCGATACTACGCCGTGGCCTTCCACGGGATCCTGGGCATCGTGCTGGCATCCACCGTGGTCATCATTCCCACCCAATATGCGCAGGGAGAGGCGCTTTGGTCGGCGCTGTGCTGCGTGGGCGGCTTTCTGCTGGCGTTCCTGCTGGCAAAACTGGATACGAAAGTGTAAAAAAAGCGCTCTGCATTGCAGAGCGCTTTTTCTTATGAGGGAAGGGTCACCAGACCGGCTTCCACCAGTTTTTGCAGGCTCATCAGGATGCCCAGTTTGGCGTGATACCAGGTCAGGCCGCCCTGGAAATAGACGGCGTAGGGCTCGCGGATAGGGCCATCGGCGGACAGTTCGATGCTGCTGCCCTGAATGAAGGCGCCGGCAGCCATGATGACGTCGGAATCGTAGCCGGGCATCGCCCAGGGCTCGGGGGTCACATAACTGTCCACGGGGGCGGCCGCCTGAATGCCGCGGCAGAAGGCCACCATCTTTTCACGGCTGCCCAGGGTCACCGCCTGAATGATGTCGTGGCGGCTTTCCGTGGCGGTGGGGACGCAGGCAAAGCCCAGTTTTTCATAAATATTGGCGGCGAACACAGCGCCTTTCAGGGCG
>SVKT01000047.1 GCA_015068335.1 Oscillospiraceae bacterium
AGGCAACGCCGCGCCGTGACACCGAACGGGGAACCGCCTCCATCGGCAACGAGAGGTGTGTCTCGGGGAAATCCAACCCGTACCTAAGCCGTAAGATTTACCTTTTTTGCCGCCGTCGGCTTAGCAAACGAAACCAAGCATTTCTTTGGAGGACGTTTTCTTGAAAAAGAAAAAATCAGATAAAAAAGGCAGTTCGCCCTATCGGTGGGCGCTGACGGCGTTTTTGATGGCGGTGGCCGTATCCGCAGTGCTGACGCTGGCGTCGGAATCGATGCTGGACGGTGCGGGTATGGCAGTCGCCCTTTTGATTTTATTGGTCTTTATCGCACTCGGTATCCTGTTTGATATTCTCGGCGTGGCTGTCACGGCAGCGGACCCCAAGCCCTTTCATTCTATGGCTGCGCACAAGGTCAAAGGCGCCAGACAGGCGCTGATGCTGCTGCGGCACGCAGACCGCGTGTCCAGCATTTGCAACGATGTGGTGGGTGATATCTGCGGCATCGTATCCGGCGCCACCGGCGCAGTCATTGTGGTTCGACTGCAATCCGGTCTGGGGCTGAATGCCATTCTGGCTTCCGTGGGTGTGACCGCACTGATCTCCGGCCTTACCATTGGCGGAAAAGCGCTGGGTAAGCCCTTTGCGATGAACCGCAGTACGCGAGTCGTCTATCTGGCGGGCAGGGTTTTGTATCTGTTCCGTCGTCGTTAACAGAGGAGAATTTTCGATGATTCTGGAACAAATTTATTCTCCCGCCGACGTCAAGGCACTTTCTGCGCAGCAACTTCCGCAACTTTGCGAAGAACTGCGCGCCTTTCTCATTGAAAACGTTGCAAAGACGGGCGGGCATCTGGCAGCCAATCTGGGCGCCGTGGAACTGACGGTGGCGATCCACCGCGTGTTCGATACCGCCAGCGACCGCCTGGTCTTTGACGTGGGACATCAATCTTACGTCCACAAGGCGCTCACCGGGCGGAAAGATCTGTTCGGCACCCTGCGTCAACTGGACGGTCTCTCCGGTTTTCCCAAGCCCCACGAAAGTGAACACGACGCCTTTATCGCCGGCCACGCATCCAATTCCGTGTCCGTGGCGCTGGGTATGGCGCGGGCCAGAACGCTGCAAAAGGCAGATTATCACGTTCTGGCACTGATCGGCGACGGCGCTTTGACCGGCGGTCTGGCCTACGAGGGACTCAACAACGCCGGTGCGTCCGGCGAACCGCTGATCGTTATCCTCAACGACAACGGAATGTCCATCAATCCCAATGTGGGCGGTATGCCGACCCATCTGACCCGCCTGCGCAGCAAGCCGGGCTACTATCGGTTCAAAAAGTGGTATCGCAGCCTGTTCGGCCCCCAGCCCACCAGCCACGCGCTTTACCGGTTCAACCACAAGGTCAAAACCTTTGCGAAAAAGACCCTGCTGCCCGGAAGTACCCTGTTTGAGGATATGGGCTTCAACTATTTCGGGCCGGTGGACGGCCACGACCTGGGACAACTCTGTGACATTCTGCAACTGGCAAAGGAACTGAAACAGCCTGTGGTGGTGCACGTTCATACCCGCAAGGGCAAAGGATACGCCTTTGCCGAGCGGGAGCCGGGCAGATTTCACGGCATCAGCCCCTTCGATCCCGCCACCGGTATCGTAAAGGGAGGCGGAGAGGACACCTTCTCCGCCGTGTTCGGCCGCGCGCTGACGGTGTGCGCCGCGGAAGATGACCGCGTCTGCGCCATCACGGCCGCTATGGCAGACGGCACGGGTCTTGCGCCTTTTGCGGCTGCCTGTCCCGACCGCTTTTTCGATGTGGCCATCGCAGAGGGACACGGTGTTGCTATGGCTGCCGGTATGGCGGCGCAGGGGATGATTCCTGTGTTTGCGGTGTATTCCACCTTTTTGCAGCGCGGTTTTGACCAGTTGATCCACGATGTATCCCTGGAACGCCTTCACGCTGTGTTTGCCGTTGACCGCGCAGGCCTTGTCGGCGCGGACGGAGAAACCCATCACGGATGCTTCGACGCGTTGTTTTTGCCTGAAATTCCGGGTTTTACGGTGCTTTGCCCCACCAGTTTTGCGGAGTTGCGCTCTATGCTGCATCAGGCATTGTTTGCATTGGATGGACCTGTTGCCCTGCGCTATCCCCGGGGCGGGGAGGGGCGCTTCCGTCAGGACACTTCGGACGCTGATATCGTGCGGCTCTGCGAGGGCGAGGACATTACGCTGGTTTCCTACGGTATTCTTGTCAATCACCTGCTGGACGCGGCAGACCTTCTGAAAAGCAAGGGCATCCGTGCGGAAGTGGTGAAACTAAACCGCATCGCACCCCTGTCCGGTGAGGCTGTCTGCAAGGCGCTGGGGAACAGAAAGAACATTCTCGTGTTGGAAGATTCCTTCGGCCCGGGCTGCGTGGGACAGCGGCTGAATGCTATCCTTACACAGAACGGACAGGCCCCCAACCGTCTGATTCTGAAAAATCTGGGAAAAACCTATGCGCCCGAGGGCAGCGTGTCCCAGTTGGAACATCGCTTCGGACTGGACGCAGCAGCCGTAGCGGCAGCAGCAGAGGAGGCGATCGCAAGTGGCAAATAAAACACGGCTGGATGTGCTGCTGGTGGAGCAGGGACTGCTGGAAAGCCGCCAAAAGGCACAGGCTACCATTATGAGCGGACTGGTATTTGTAAACGATCAGCGGGTGGATAAGCCCGGCACCGCCATTGCCAACGATGCCAAAATCGAAATTCGCGGAAACACCCTGAAATACGTCAGCCGCGGCGGTCTGAAACTGGAAAAAGCAATGGCGTCCTTTCCTGTGGAACTGAATGGCGCCATCTGCGGTGATATCGGCGCATCCACCGGCGGCTTTACGGACTGTATGCTGCAAAACGGCGCGTCCAAAGTCTATGCCGTGGATGTGGGCTATGGTCAACTGGCCTGGAAACTGCGCGAGGATCCCCGGGTGGTCTGTATGGAGCGCACCAACGCCCGGTATCTCGACCACGAACAGATCCCCGATGAACTGGATTTTGCATCCATCGACGTCAGTTTCATTTCCCTGAAACTGATCCTGCCTGCCGTTTGCGGCATCCTGAAAGAAGGCGGCCACGTGGCCTGCCTGGTGAAGCCGCAATTCGAGGCCGGAAAGGAAAAGGTAGGGAAAAAGGGCGTGGTCAGAGACCCTGCTGTCCATCAGGAAGTTCTGGAAAACTTCCTGAACCACGCAAAGGAATCCGGCTTTACAGTCCTTGGATTAACTTACTCTCCCATTCGTGGGCCAGAGGGAAATATCGAATATCTCGGTTATCTGGAAAAGGCGGAATGGGCGGAACTGAAATTTGATTTGAAGGCGCTGGTGGAGGAATCTCATCAGACGCTGAAAGAACACGGAGAGGGGAGCGGACAATGAAAAAGAAGATCATTCTGTGCCCCAATCCCCACCGCGATCTTGGAATGGTAACTACCAAGGCGGCGGAGTGCATTTTGCAGGAGATGGGCTTCCAGACCGTTGTCTGTTCGCCCTTCCGCGACCAGAAGGACGAATCTTTTGCGGATTACGATGTCAAGCCGCTGTTGCAGGAACTGAAAGGCGCAGATCTGCTCATCACCTTTGGCGGTGACGGCACGATCCTGCACCTTGCAAAACTGGCCGCGCTGCACAAGATCCCCGTTCTGGGCATCAATATGGGCGGTCTGGGCTTTATTGCGGAACTGGAAAAGGGCGAACTTGACGTCCTCCGGAAGTTGCAGGACTGGACCTTTGAAACCGAGCATCGTATGATGCTGGACGTTTCCGTTATGCGGGACGGCAAGCAGATCTACACCAATCTGGGTTTGAATGATGCCGTCATCCGGGAGGGCCCCATCTCCCACGCCATCCACCTGAAAATCTCCTCCGACGGGCGGCATCTGGCGGACATCGCCGGCGACGGCGTCATCGTCGCCACGCCCACAGGCTCCACGGCCTACTCACTCTCTGCCGGCGGCCCTGTGGTGGAACCGGTGGCGCAGACGATGGTCGTGTGTCCTATCTGCATCCACAATATGCGCTTTTCCTCTTATGTGCTGGCGCCGGAACACACCCTGACGGTGGAATTGGAGCGCAACGGCAGAAAGCCGGTGTATCTCTTTGTGGATGAGAGCCGTGCCTTTGCGCTGAAAGCGGATGATAAGGTCGTCGTGCGCCGCAGCAAGCACGCCCTGAAACTCGTCCGCTTGACGGAACGCAGTTTCTGCGAGATTTTTGCCCAAAAAATGCTTCCGGGAGGGCTGAACAGTGAAAAATAACCGTCAAAGTATGATTCTTGAAATCATTTCCCAGGAAAATATCGAAACGCAGGAGCAGTTGCTTGCCCGTTTGCAGGAGAAGGGCATCACCAGTACCCAGGCCACGATCTCCCGCGACATCAAGCAAATGCACCTCATCAAGGAGCCGGTGGGGCAGGGCGTGTACAAGTACGCTGTGTCCAACAACCGCACCAAACTGAATGTGGCGGAGAAACTGCGCACGATCTTTCGCGAGAGCATCACCAGCATCGCCAGCGCCCAGAATATCGTGGTCATCAAAACGATGCCTGGCCTAGCCAGTGCCGCGTGCAGCGCGCTGGACAATATGGAGATCAGTTATATGGTCGGCTCTCTGGCAGGCGACGACACCGCCTTTTTGCTGATGCGGGATACCGAATCCGCAACCATCTTCTGCGAGGAACTGAAATCTATGCTGTAAAGCCGGAAAAGGAGGCGTCTGCCTTGCTGGAACTTCTGCATATTGAGAATATTGCGGTCATCGAAGAGGCGGACATCAGTTTTCGCCCCGGCTTCAACGCACTCACAGGTGAGACCGGCGCCGGTAAATCCATCGTCATTGACGCGATGAACGCGGTGCTGGGCGGGCGGACCTCCCGGGAACTGATCCGTACCGGCGCCGAGAAGGCCTTCGTCAGTGCCGCATTTTCCCGGATCAGCCGTGACCTGCCGGCCTTTGCGGAGACCGGCACCGAGCCGGATGAGAACGGCGAACTGCTGTTGCAGCGCGAAATTTTTGCCGACGGCAGAAACAACTGCCGCGCCAACGGCCGGCCGGTCACTGTGGCGCAACTGCGCCGGATCGGCAACGAACTGCTGAACATTCACGGTCAGCACGATGGTCAGCAACTTCTGGATGAGGAGCAGCACGGCACCTACCTGGATCGCTTCGGGCGAACAGAGGCGGCGCTGGCAGCCTATCAGGAAGCATATACGGCGATGCACGACCTGCGGATCCAGATCCGCGCTTTGCAGATGGACGAAGCAGAAAAGGCGCGGCGGGTAGACAGCCTGCACTTCCAGATCGGTGAATTGGAACGGGCAGAACTGAAAGCAGGCGAGGAGGAGGAACTCCTGACCCGACGCAACATCCTGCGGAACGGAGAGAAGTACATCGCCGCGCTTTCCGGCGCGGACTGGTGCCTCTCCGGCGGCGATGATTCTGCCGGCGCCGTTGCACAGTTGCGGGAGGCGGAGTCGGCTATGGCCGGGATCCGCAACTTGGGCGATGACCTTGCTGAACTGTATAAGCGATTGGAAGAACTGCGGTGTGAAGTGTTTGACCTTGCCGAAACGATCCGCGATAAACGGCAGGAATTTGACTTCTCCGCGGACGAACTGGACGCCGTGGAAAGCCGCAGCGACCAGTTGTATCGCCTGAAAAAGAAATACGGCGCCACTGTTGAGGATATGCTGGCGTATCTGGATCGGTGCCGGGCGGAACTGGATGAGATCGAAACGGCCGATGACACCATTCTTCTGCTGGAAACCAAACTGAAAAAGGCGGAGACTGCCGTATTCGCCGCCGGCGCGGAATTGTCTGCGGTGCGAAAGGCCGCAGCGCTGGCGCTGGAACAGCGCATCCAGAAGGAGTTGCAGGAACTGGATATGGCAAAGGTCCGGTTCTCCATTGATTTCGCCGGAAAAGAGCCGGCCCCGGACGGCTGCGATGTGATCCGCTTCCTGATGTCCGCCAATGTGGGCGAGGATCTGCGGCCCATTGCAAAAATCGCTTCCGGCGGCGAACTTGCCCGTATTATGCTGGCGCTGAAAAATGTGCTGGCAGAGCAGGAAGCCGTCAGCACCCTGGTGTTTGACGAAGTGGATACCGGCGTTTCTGGCCGCGCCGCCCAGAAAGTGGCGGAAAAACTGGCGCAGGTCAGCCGCTGCAAGCAGGTGCTCTGTGTGACCCATCTGCCCCAGTTGGCGGCGATGGCGGATGTACATTTTTCCGTCGAAAAGGGAGAAGCAAACGGACGTACCTACACAAAAGTCCTCTGTCTGGACCGGGAACAGCGCAAGGCGGAACTGGCGCGGATCACCGGCGGCAGCAAGGTGACAGACGCCCTTTTGCAAAGCGCCGGGGAACTCCTGGACGAGGCGGAACGGTTCCGCGCGGGAATTTGAACCAACGGGGAGAGGCAGCGATGCCTCTCCTTTTTGTTGAGAAAACAAGTTGACCACAGGCCGTTTTTCCCCTACAATAGACAGCAAGATTTGATGAAATTTGGTGAACCTATGAGTTTCAATGAACGATATATTTCTGCCCGCCGTGCGGTCATTGCCTCCGACCTTCGGAGGCTGAATCCTATGCAGCGCGAGGCGGCTATGACCACGGAAGGACCGCTTCTGCTGCTGGCAGGCGCAGGCAGCGGAAAGACCACGGTTTTGATCCAGCGGGTCTATAACCTGCTGACCTACGGCTGCGGCAGCGACAGCGATTTTGTTCCCACGTGGGCGACGGAGGAGGATCTGGCGTTCCTCGAATCTTTCCCGGAGCGGCCGGATGAGGCGCAGGTCGAGCGCGCCCGCCGTTTGTGCGCCGTGGATGTGCCGAACCCCTGGGAGATCATCGCCATTACCTTTACCAACAAGGCGGCGGGGGAACTGAAAGACCGTCTGGCGGCGCGCCTCGGGCCCCGTGCAAATGACATCTGGGCGTCCACCTTCCATTCTGCCTGCGTCCGCATCCTGCGGCGGGACATTGACCGCATCGGATTCGACAAGGATTTTACCATCTACGATACCGATGACGCCAAACGCGTGATCAAAGATATTTTGAAGGAACTGAATCTGGATGACAAAGCCTTCCAGCCTAAAAGCGTGCTGGGGATCATCAGTTCTGCCAAGGATCGCTATGAGAGCCCCGAGGCCTTTGCCGCAAAACACAACAACGAGATGGACTGGAAGATGGCACGGATCGCAAAGATCTACGCCAAATACGCCCAGAAACTGCGCAGCGCCAATGCCCTGGACTTTGATGACATCATCTATCACACCGTCACCCTGTTGCAGCAGGAGCCGGACGTGCTGGCCTATTACCAGAATAAGTTCCGCTATGTGCTGGTGGACGAGTATCAGGATACCAACCACTTGCAGTACCTGCTGACCAGTCTGCTTGCCGGCGGACGGAAAAACCTCTGCGTGGTGGGCGATGACGATCAGTCCATCTATCGCTTCCGCGGTGCCAATATCGAGAATATCCTGAACTTTGAACAGCAGTATCCTGCGGCGCGCACCATCCGTCTGGAACAGAACTACCGCTCCACCCAGAACATTCTGGATGCCGCCAATGCGGTAATCCGCAACAATCAGGGGCGAAAAGGGAAGACCCTGTGGACGGACAACGGAACCGGCGATACCGTCACGGTCAAGACCACCTTCAATGAGAGCGACGAGGCCAATTATGTGGTGGGCGACATTGTGATGGGGGTCAATCGCGGTCGAAACTTCCGGGAAAATGCCGTGCTTTACCGGATGAATGCCCAGTCCAACGCGCTGGAATATGCCCTGAAACGAAACGGCATCCCCTATAAAGTCGTGGGCGGTATGAAGTTCTTTGACCGCGCGGAAGTGAAGGATATGCTGGCCTATCTCTGCGTGCTGAACAACCCGCTGGACGATCTGCGTCTGCGCCGCATCATCAACAATCCGCCTCGTGGAATTGGCGCTGCAACGGTGGATAAGGTGGCGGCCATCGCGGACGCACAGGGCGCCTCCCTGTATGAGATCCTTCGGAATGCCGACCTGTTCCCGGAACTGAAATCTGCCTGCGGCAAACTGATGAAACTTGCCGATCTCATTGACGAACTGCGTCGGGACGGCGGTTCGCTTGCCCTTCCGGAGTTCTACGATGCTGTCTGCGACAAGAGCGGATATGTCCGCGCACTGGAAGAAAAGAACGATATGGAGAGCCGCGGCCGCATAGAAAACGTACAGGAATTGAAATCCAACATTCTCGGTTTCCTGGAACAGGAACCGGAGGATGCGACGCTTTCCGGCTTCCTCAACGAGATCGCCCTCTATACCGATCTGGACAGCGTGGAGGCCAATGACAACTGCGTTACGATGATGACCGTCCATTCTGCCAAGGGTCTGGAATTCCCGGTAGTCTATGTGGTGGGTATGGAGGAAGGGATCTTCCCCGGCGCTTCCGCCCAGTACGATCAGGAGGAACTGGAAGAGGAGCGGCGTCTGTGCTACGTGGCGATGACCCGCGCCAAGGAAAAACTGACCCTGACCAATTGCCGTCAGCGTATGCTCTACGGTCGCACCAGCGCCAACCGCGCTTCCCGCTTCCTGGATGAGATCCCGGAGGACAATATGCGCTGGGAGAGCAAGCCCCAGCCCCGCTTCGGCGGTATGGAGGAGGATGCCTTCGGCGGCGACCGCTTTGAGAGTGGTTTTGGCGGCGGATCCTCCGGACGGACGTCCGGCGGAAGCCGCGGTGGTGTGCAAATCTATCGGGATACCGGAGGCGGTGAGCCCGTCAGAAAGCCTCTTGCCACTGCTGCGCGTTCTGCGGCGTCTGCGCAGAACAGTACACCGATGCTGCAACTGAACCAGGGGGATATGGTAAGTCATACCGCCTTTGGAAAGGGTATGGTGCTGTCCGTCCGGCCTATGGGCGGCGACGCGCTGATCGAAGTGGCCTTCGATACGGTGGGCGCCAAGAAACTGATGCTGAAAGCCGCCGGAAAGCATATGAAAAAACTGTAAGAAAAAGAGTCGATTCCAACAGGAATCGACTCTTTTTATGCTTCTTCCGTATACAATTCTCCTTCGTTGGCGTCTTCTGCAACGGCTTCGGTTTGAGGAAGTTCGGTGGGGAAGCGGACGGAGAGAACAGCCTGGGGAAAGTTGTAGGAAACGGCGGCGTGCCGTCCCTTTTTCTGCGCTTCGGCTTCCAGCGCCGTTACCAGTTCCAGCAGGACCTCCCGGGTCAGATAACCGCCCCGCCAATGGAACACAAAGGGGAGCGCCTTGCGGATGGGCATCTGCGCCCGCTTGCAGACCTCCTCGATCTTTGTAAAGGAGAGTTTGTTCTCCCGGTAATAGAAGCGGTCATTTTGTGTGCAGGCGGGGACGGGATAAATGACCGGCTGATGGTCGCGGAACAGGCGGTCGTCGCTCAGATTGAAGTAATCGTAGCGGATGGCGTCGCCCTGTCCCAGAGAGTTGTCAAAGGTGGCGTCCAGATGGAAATACTGCCCGTCGATTTTGAGGATATTCCAGGCGTGCCGGTATTTGATCCCCTGTGCGGGGGCGGCCTCGGAAATGGCGATGATGCACCACAGGCCCAGCGCATCGCAGAGGATCTTCACGCTTTTGGCGATGCCCTCACATACACCCACGCCTTGCCCCAACGGGCCGATAATCTCGTGGGAATAGGGCTTTTTCAGTTTGTCATACCGCACGTTCTGACAGATAAAATCGTGGATGTACCGTTCTTTTTCCAGTGGCGTGAAACTCTGCGCCGGGCGGGTCAGTTTGGCAATACGGGCGGAGAGCGCTTTCTGGTGATCTTTGATCTTGCTCTTTTCGAAGAGATACTCCGGGATCAGTTCCACGTGATCCGCACCGGGATAAAACCGATAGGAGAAACCGGTGACGTAGAAGATCTCCGGACAGTCCAGCCGAAGTTTGAAGAAAATGTCAGAAAGGTCTTTGTTTTCAAGTTTTGGTATCGGAAAGGAGGGGATCAACGAAGAAAAACCGGTCTTCATAGCGTGGTACGCGCTTTGCTGTGGTTTTGTCAGTCGCTGAAAGTAATAGGCTTCCATTTTACGCCTCCGTCAGCGCTGCGTTCGCGGATACAGAAGATCCTCGAAACTCTCGATGAACACGTCACAGAACGCGCGCATTTCCTTTGCCTCGGCGTTGAAGTACTTGTCATACACGCCCACGACCCGCATACCGGCGGCTCTTGCGCCGCTGCAAGCGGCCAGACTGTCGTCGAACACGGTGCAGTCCTGGGGACGGACGCCGTTTTTCTCCGCGGCAGCCAGCCATACGTCGGGATGTTTTTTGTGCATTCCGGCCTGCTGGGCGAAGGTGACATTCTCGAAATACTTTTCCAGTTCCAGTTTTTTCAGCGCGGTATAGCAATGCTCCGGCACGCTGGAAGTCACAACCGCCATACGGCGGCCCTCTGCCTTGCACTGCTTCAAAAAGGCACGCACGCCGGGTTTGACGGGCACCCGGGCGTACATATCACGGGACATCTCCATCCATTCGGC
>SVKT01000048.1 GCA_015068335.1 Oscillospiraceae bacterium
CGCCAGGCAACTTTCTTCTTACGGCGGCAGTCTGGAAACGGCGGTCACCGATCTGGAACAGTATCGCCAAAGCGGCACCGCCGTGCTGGTGCTGTGCGGCAGCGAGAGCCGGGCAAAAAACCTCCACCGGATGCTGGAAGAGCGTAACATCCCCGCCGTGCCGGACTGGAACCTGACCGCTATGCCCGGAAAGGGCGAGATCCGCATCGCCGTGGGCGCGCTCTCGGCCGGCAGCGAGTGGCCGCTGCTGGATCTGGCGGTGCTGACGGAGGGGCAGTTTACTTCTGCGGCAAAGCCGCGGCAGGCGCGGCTGAAAAAGGACTCCAACCGCCAGAAACTGCAATCCTACACAGATCTGACGCCCGGCGATCTGGTGGTCCACGTCCACCACGGCGTGGGCCGCTTTGTGGGCATCCAGAAAATGCCGGTGGATGGCGTCATCAAGGACTATATCAAGATCGCCTACGCCGGGGAGGACTGTTTGTACGTCCCCGCCACGGCGCTGGATCTGGTGAGCAAATACATCGGCGGCGGCGAGGATGCCGACAGCCGGAAACTGAACAAACTGGGCGGCACGGAGTGGGCGAAGCAGAAGACCCGTGCGAAATCCGCGGCAAAGGATCTGGCAAAGGGGCTGACGCAACTCTATGCCGAGCGGCAGCGGCGGCCGGGCTTTGCCTTTTCTCCGGATTCCCCGTGGCAGCGGGAGTTTGAGGACGCCTTCCCCTATGCGGAAACGGAAGACCAACTCCACGCCATCGAGGAGATCAAAAAGGATATGGAAAAGCCCCGGCCTATGGACCGTCTGCTCTGCGGCGACGTAGGCTACGGCAAAACGGAAGTTGCGCTGCGTGCGGTGATGAAGTGCATTCTGGACGGCAAGCAGGCTGCCCTTCTGGTGCCCACCACGGTGCTGGCCCAGCAGCATTACGCCACCGCGATGGGCCGCTTCAAGGATTTTCCCGTGAAGATCGAGGTGCTCTCCCGCTTCACCTCTCCCAAGGAACAGAAGCGGATTTTGAGTGCCCTGCGCGCCGGCAGCGTGGATCTGCTCATCGGCACCCACAAACTGCTGCAAAAGGGGATGGAGTTCAAGGATCTGGGTCTGCTCATCATCGACGAGGAGCAGCGCTTCGGCGTCACCCACAAGGAGAGGCTGAAAGAGATCAGCCGTCAGGTGGACGTCCTGACCCTCTCCGCCACCCCCATCCCCAGAACGCTGAATATGGCGCTCTCCGGCCTGCGGGATATGAGCACCATCGAGTCGCCGCCCTCCGACCGCCAGACCGTCCAGACCTATGTGCTGGAACACGATATGGCCGTGGTGGAAGATGCGATGCGCAAGGAACTCTCCCGTGGCGGTCAGATCTACTATCTCCACAACCGGGTGGAGAGCATCGACGTCACTGCCGCCCGCATCCAGAAACTGCTGGGACCCGAGGTGCGCGTGGTCACCGGCCACGGCAAGATGGGCGAGCAGGAACTGTCTGCCGTGATGCAGGCTATGGTGGACGGCGAGGCGGATGTGCTGGTGTGCACCACCATCATCGAAACCGGCATCGACATCCCCAACGTCAACACCCTCATCATCGAGGATGCGGATAAGATGGGCCTTGCCCAACTGCACCAACTCCGCGGCCGCATTGGGCGCAGCGCCCGCCGCGCTTACGCCTATCTCACCTTCCGCAAGGGCAAGATCTTGCAGGAAACGGCGGCCAAGCGGCTCTCCGCTATCCGGGAATATGTGGAGTTCGGCTCCGGCTTCAAGATCGCGATGCGCGATTTGGAGATCCGCGGCGCCGGCAACCTGCTGGGGCCGGAGCAGTCCGGCTACCTGATGAGCGTGGGCTATGACTTGTACCTGAAACTGTTGGAGGAGGCCGTTTTGGAGGAACGGGGCGAGGAAAAGAAGATCGAAACGGAGTGCGCCGCCGACCTGACCATCAACGCCAACATCCCCGACAGTTATATCCCCGCCCCGGAGCAGCGGATGGATCTCTACCGCCGCATCGCCGCCATCCGCAGCGACGAGGACGCCTCCGACCTGCTGGACGAGATGCTGGACCGCTACGGCGAGGCGCCGAAATCGGTGCTGGCGCTGCTGGACGTGGCGCTGCTGCGCGCGGCGGCGGCGAAGGCCGGCGTGTCCGATATTTCCCAGAAGAAGGATGTCCTGAAATTCACGCTGGGCATTTTCCGCCCCGAGGCGCTGGTGGCGGTGTGCGCTCTGGCCAAATACAAATTCCGTCTGACGCTGGCTGCGGGCGACGTGCCCGCCCTGAGCCTGAAACTCCGCCCCGGCGAGGATGTGCTGGAAACGGCGCTGGCGCTGGTGGAGGATCTGAAACTGGCGTCCGAAAAAGGCGGATCCTGAAAAAATGGCATAACGCGTCCCTTTCCCGCATATAGATGGAAAGATGACCGGGGAGAGGAGCGTGCGCTATGAAAAAAGGTATGATCGTGCTGACCCTGTTGCTGTGCCTGACACTCTCCGCCTGCGGCGGCGAGAAGGAGGCGGAACAGGGTCAGCAGTCGTTTCTGGGGAAAACCATAGGCCTGGCGGAGGATGCGGTGCTACTGAAAGTGGACGGGCGGGAGGTCGCCGCGTGGCAGTATCTCTACTGGTTGAACCGCGGCTGGGAGACCGTGTGCCGGCAGTACGGCGCCGGCGACGCCGGCGTGGACTGGGAAACGCCGGTGGAGGGCGGCACGCTGGCGGGCTACGTAAAGCAGCAGGCATTGGAGAATACGATTTTGTACGCCACGGTGGAAAACTGGGCGGAGAAATATGACTGCACCCTGACGGAGGCGGAGAAGCGGGAACTTGCCGCGGAGTGGGACACGCAGGCGGCAGAGCGGGGCGGCGAAGCCATCTATCTGGCAGAACTGGCGAAGCAGGGGCTGGACCGCACCCGGGCCGAGGCGCTCTCCGCCGTGGGTGTGCAGTACGGAAAACTTCTCCGCTTCTGCCGCACGGAGGGGAGCCCCCTGTGCCCCGATGACGCCGCGCTGGCAGCCTACGCCGACGCTGTGGGCGTCCTGACCGTGGATCGCATCCTCATTGCCGGCGGAGAGGACCGGGAGGCCGCCCGGCAAAAGGCGGCGGAGGTGTTTTCAACGCTGAACAACGCCCCGGATCAGGCGGCGGCCTTTGACGCGCTGGCAAAGGAGGGGGATGACCCCGCCGGCGCGCGCACCGTCACCCGCGGCGGCGGAATGCTTCCTGCCGCGCTGGAAGAGGCGGCCGCGGCGCTGGCCGTGGGGCAGTTTTCCGGGATCCTGGAATCGGAGGAGGGCTTCTCCATTCTCAAACGGCTGCCTCCGGTGCGGGAAGAACTGCTGGACCGATACTTTGACGCGCTGCTGCTGTCCGCGGCGGCGGAGGCCTTTGTGGCTCAGACGCAGGAATACGCGGAACTGGATGTGGTGGACTTTGACATTGGCAGACGGGCGCTGACCCCTGCCTCCTGACGCTGCCTGCTCACCCGGAAACGAAATCCCGGAAGTTCCGGAAAAGTGACAAAGAATGGCATTGACGCACAGGAAAAAACCGCATATAATCAAAAATGAGGAAATCTGCGGCCTGTTTGCAAGGCACAGGGCCGCAACCCACACAAATTTGCAAACCGGAGCGGGCGTGCGGCCCGCCCAAGAAAAAGAACAGAAAACGGAGGAATTTCTATGAAAGACCTGTACATCGTGAATTGTTGCAGAACCGCCATCGGCTCCTTCGGCGGCTCCCTGAAAAACACCCCTGCTGCCGAAATGGGCGCCATCGTCGTCAAGGAAGCCCTGAACCGCGCCGGCGTGAAGCCCGAGCAGGTTGACGAAGTGATGTTCGGCTGCATCCTGACCGCAGGCATCGGCCAGAACGTTGCCCGTCAGGTGGCCGTGAAGGCCGGCATCCCCTATGCCATCCCCGCCTACACCGTGGGTATGGTCTGCGGCTCCGGTATGAAGACCGTCATCGAAGGCGCCCGTTCCATCCTGGCCGGCGACGCCGACATCGTGGTCTGCGGCGGTACCGAGAATATGAGCGCCGCTCCCTATGCTCTGCCCGCAGAGCGCTGGGGCGCCCGTATGGGCAACGGCAAGGTCGTTGATACGATGATCAACGAGGGCCTGTGGGACGTGTTCAACAACTACCATATGGGCACCACCGCCGAGAACATCAACGACATCTGGGGCATCACCCGCGAGGAGCAGGACGCTTTTGCCGCCGCTTCCCAGCAGAAGGCTGAGGCCGCTCAGGCCGCCGGCCGTTTCGACGACGAGATCGTTGCCGTCCCCGTGAAGGTCAAGAAGGACATCGTCGAGTTCAAGCGCGACGAGTATCCCAAGGCCGGCGTCACCGCCGAGAGCGTTGCCAAACTGCGTGGTGCATTCCCCGTCCTGCCCGAGACCGTGAACGTTGTTCACACCTTCGAGCCCACCGGCATCCACGCCGAGGACGCTGACAAGCACGTCCAGCGCGTTACCGCCGCCAACGCCTCCGGCATCAACGACGGCGCTGCCGCCATCATCCTGGCTTCCGGCGAGGCTGTTGAAAAGTACGGCTTGAAGCCTATGGCCAAACTGACCGGCTGGGGTCAGGGCGGCGTCGATCCCCAGATTATGGGCGTCGGCCCCGTGCCCGCTTCCCGTGCCGCTATGGCCAAGGCCGGCGTCACCATCGACGAGATCGACCTGATCGAGGCCAACGAGGCCTTCGCCGCACAGTCCATCGCTG
Organism: Oscillospiraceae bacterium; assembly: GCA_015068335.1. GTDB lineage: Bacteria > Bacillota > Clostridia > Oscillospirales > Oscillospiraceae > Oscillibacter. The sequence continues at coordinate 4,730 of SVKT01000048.1, forward strand.
TGGGCCGTGAACTGGGCTTCGATATGGCCAAGGTCAACGTCAACGGCGGCGCCATCGCTCTGGGCCATCCCGTCGGCGCTTCCGGCGCCCGTATCATCGTCACTCTGGTGCACGAACTGGCCAAGCGCGAGGACGCCAAGCGCGGTCTGGCTACCCTGTGCATCGGCGGCGGTCAGGGCACTGCCGTTGTGGTGGAGAAGTGCTGATCTGCTTCCCGCACCCGCAAAGTTGAATCGAACCACCGGGCGGAGTTGTTGCTCCGCCCGGTTTTTCCATACCCGTAAAGCCGCGCAAAAAACCGGAGCAGCCATCGCTGCTCCGGTTCGGTTCTGTATGGGGGCTTGTCTTACACTTCCGGAAGTTTGTACGTTTCCATATCCTTTTCCAGAGAGGAAACGAAACTGCCGGCATCCTTCACGTTGTGCAGATATGCGTGGCGGTCCATCTCCTCGCCGCGCTCCTCGATGACGGAAACGGCCAGGTTGGAGCAGTGGTCGGAAACGCGTTCCCAGTTGGTCAGCAGGTCGTTGAGCACGAAGCCCAACTGAATGGTGCATTCGCCCTTCTGCAAGCGGTGGATGTGACGCAGACGGATCTCCTCGCTGAGGTGGTCGATGGTCTCTTCCAGAGGCTCCACGGTGGCGGCGAGGGCGGGATCGTCGTTGGCGAAAGCGGTGAAGGCGCGGTCCATAATGTCTTCCAGGGCGGAGAGCATCACGGTCAGTTCGCGCTTGGCGGCCTCGGAGAAGTGCAGATCCTTCTCTTCCATCTCCTGGGCGGCTTCCTGCAAGTTCAGGGAGTGGTCGCCGATGCGCTCAAAGTCGCCGATGGCGTGGAGCAGCAGGGACACGGTGCGGATGTCGTCCATAGACACGCCGTGCTGGGAGATCTGGACCAAATAGTTGCCCAGACGGTCCTCGTAGATGTCCAGTTTATCCTCGTTTTCAAGGATCTCGGTGGCGCGGGCATCGCTGTAATCCGTCAACTGACGGACGGAGAGGATCGTGTTCTGATGCGCCAGTTCGGCCATCTGCTTGGTCATAGCAACGCATTCGCTGACGGCAACGCCGGGGGTGCGCAGCAGGCGGGGATCCAGGAAGGCGAACTGCTCGGCGGCAGCCTCCACGGGGATGGCTCTCCGCGCCAGTTTTTCCAACTGGCGGGAGAAGGGCAGGAGCAGCACGGTGGTGAACACGTTAAAGATGGTGTGGCACAGGGCGATGCCGCCGACACCGATCACGCTGTCCATAAAGGGGAAGTGGAAGATCAAATCGCCGCCGAAGAACAGGATCAGGCACGCGGCGGTGCCGATGACGTTAAAGGAGATATGCACAACGCTCACGCGCTTGGCGTTGCGGTTGACGCCGATGGAGGAGATCAGCGCGGTGACGCAGGTGCCGATGTTCTGACCCATAATGATGGGGATGGCCATACCATAGGTAATGGAGCCGGTGAGGGCCAGCGCCTGCAAAATACCCACGGAGGCGGCGGAGGACTGGATGATGCCGGTGAACACCGCGCCCACCAGAACGCCCAGCAGGGGATTGTTGAAGGCGGTCATCAACCGGGCAAACTCGGGCATATCCGCCAGAGGGGCCACAGAACTGCTCATCAGTTCCATACCGTACATCAGGATGGAGAAGCCCATCATAATGCGGCCGATGTCGCGGCGCTTCTGCTTTTTGGAGGCCATAATGAGCAGAATGCCGATGAGGGCCACCACGGGGGAGAAGTTCTTGGGTTTGAGGAGGTTGAGGAAGAGGTTCTGGCTCTCGATGCCCGTCAGGGACAGGATCCACGCCGTCAGGGTGGTGCCGATGTTGGAGCCCATAATCACGCCGATGGTCTGACCCAGTTCCATCACGCCGGAGTTGACCAGGCCGACCAGCATAACGGTCATCGCGGAAGAGGACTGAATGGCGATGGTGATGCCGGCGCCCAGCAGCAGGCTCTTGAAGGGGTTGGAGGTCATCTGTTTGAGCAGACGTTCCAACTTGCCGCCCGCCATTTTTTCCAGACTCTTGGACATAACAGTCATACCGTACAGGAAGAAGGCAAGGCCGCCGCATAAGGTAAAGAGGGAGAAGATATCCATTCCAATACTCCTTTTTTATGATCGGTCTTACAGTGTGTAAATTATATTTCCATTTTTACCTATCTTATATTATATCGTCAAAGAGGCCGTTTGAGAAGTGGCGGAATCAACAAATAAAAGATTTGACGAAAAAAGGGAAAAAAGCAAAAAATTCCGAACAAAATGAGGCAAAAACAGCCGTTGGAGAAAGGAAACGTGCAAAAACGAACAGGAAGAAACGAGATTTTTTCGCCGCTTTGCCTGCGCTTTTTTCACAGAACCGCGACAAGAAATCGTCAAGAAGACAGGGGGCGGAATGCCGCACTTGAAAGGCGGTCCCATCCGTGATAAACTGATAAAATCAAATGCTTTCGGGAAAGGACACACTATGCTGGAACGCTTGAAGAAAAAGTGGATCGAGCGGGTAGGCAGGACCAGAACCATCCTGTGGGAAAAGGTGCGGGAAGCGCTGGCTTCCGTGCTGCCCATCACGGTGATCGTGCTGCTGCTGTGCTTCACCATCGCGCCCATTCCCAATGCGGCGCTGCTGGCGTTTCTGGTGGGTGCGGTGCTGCTGATCTTCGGTATGGGTCTGTTTACGCTGGGTGCGGACACCGCAATGACCCCCATCGGCGAGCGTGTGGGTGCCGCGATGACCCGGTCCAGAAAACTCTGGGTCGTGATGATCGTGGGCTTCCTCATCGGTGTGATCGTCACCGTGTCCGAGCCGGATTTGCAGGTGCTGGCCCAGCAGGTGCCGGGCGTGCCCAATGCGTTGCTGGTGGGCGCGGTGGCTGTGGGTGTGGGCGCGTTCCTTGTGGTCGCCCTGCTGCGCATCCTGTTCCGCGTTCCCCTCAATCGCCTGTTGGTGTTCTTTTACATCATCGTGTTCGGTCTGGCTGCCTTCGTGCCCGGGGACTTTCTGGCGGTGGCCTTTGACTCCGGCGGCGTGACCACCGGCCCGATGACCGTGCCCTTTATTATGGCGCTTGGTCTCGGCGTGGCCTCTATCCGAAGCGACGAAGGCGCCTCCCAGGACAGTTTCGGCCTGGTGGCGCTGTGCTCTGTGGGGCCCATTCTGGCGGTGATGATCCTCTCGCTGGTGTTCCCTGCGGCGGGTGCTTATACGCCCACGCCTCTGCCAGACGCGGCGGACAGCCGGGAACTGTGGCAGTTGTTTGCCCACGACTTCCCCGAGTATTTTAAGGAAGTCGCGGTCTCTCTGGCGCCTATTGCGGCCTTTTTCGCCGTGTTTCAGGTCATCTCCCTGCGGATGCCCCGGAAGAGAGTGCTGAAAATCGTAGTGGGTATCCTCTATACCTATCTGGGCCTTGTCCTGTTCCTCACCGGCGTCAATGTCGGCTTTATGCCAGCAGGCAGTTTCCTGGGCCGCCAGATCGCGCAGTTGCCCTATGCCTGGATCCTGATCCCCATCGGTATGCTGATGGGCTGGTTTATCGTGCAGGCGGAGCCCGCCGTCCACGTGCTGAACAAGCAGGTGGAGGAGATCACCTCCGGCGCCATTCCCGGCAAGGCGATGAGCACCAGCCTGTCCATCGGCGTGGCGGTCTCCGTGGGCCTTGCGATGGTTCGCGTGCTGACCGGGCTTTCCATCTTCTGGCTGCTGATCCCGGGCTATCTGGCTGCCATCGTGATGTCCTTCTTTGTTCCCAAGATCTTTACGGCCATCGCCTTCGACTCCGGCGGCGTGGCATCCGGCCCGATGACGGCCACCTTCCTGCTGCCCTTTGCCCAGGGCGCCTGCGATGCGCTGGGCGGCAACATCGTCACCGACGCCTTCGGCGTGGTGGCGATGGTCGCTATGACGCCGCTGCTGACCATCCAGATGCTGGGTCTTGTTTACCAGTGGAAACTGAACCACACCGCGCAGGAAGAGGCGGAAGAACTGGACGAGGAGATCATCGATCTCTAACCGACACCACAGAGAGGAGAAACTGCTATGGGCGGAGCCGTTCTTATGATCACCATTACAGACCGCAGCCGCGGAGAAGAGTTTGCGGCCTGGTATGAAAGACAGGGCGCCCCCCTGGTGCTGACGGCGCTGGGGCAGGGCACAGCCACCACCGAGGTGCTGGATTGCCTGGGACTGGAAGCAACGGAAAAAGCGGTGCTGTTCTGCGTGGCGCCGCATTGGCCCCGGCTGGTACGCCGGGCGGCCAAGGAACTTTGGCTGGACGTTCCCGGACGCGGCATTCTGATGACCGTGCCGGTGTCCAGTGTGGGCGGCGCTGCCGCCAAAGAATATTTGCTGCATACCGAGCACGAGGAGGCGGAGGAAATGACGGAAAAGGAACTGACCCACGAGTTGATCGTTGCCATTACCAATCAGGGCTACACCGACCAGGTGATGGACGCCGCGCGCGCTGCCGGAGCCACCGGCGGCACCTCCGTCCACGCCAAGGGCACGGGCACGGAACTGGCGCGGAAGTTCTTCGGCGTATCCATTGCCGAGGAGAAGGAGATGGTGCTGATCCTGACCCGGGCGGAGGACCGCAACGCCATTATGAAGGCGATTATGGCGAAAACCGGTATGCGGACGGCGGCGCAGTCGCTGGTGTTCTCGCTGCCGGTGAGCGACATTGCCGGCCTGCGCCAACTGGAAAACGAGGAATAACGAACCGCAGCCGGACGGGTGCGGAAAGAGGGGAACGGGTGACCGTTCCCCTCTTTTTTCTGCAAAAAAGTTCCGCCGCCCAGCGGGCGGCGGAACAATGGATGAGAATTACTTCTTCATTTCTTTCAGAGTATCCTCGGCAGCCTGGAACAGACCGTCGATGTCCTCCTTGGTGTGAGAATACATCAGGCACAGGCGCTTGACGTCGCCGGGCACCAGATAGTAGCCGCGCTTGACCAGGCCCTTGCGGAACTCCACGACCTTGGCCATATCGGAACGCATAATGTCGTCCTGGCAGGTGAAGGGGCCCTTGGCGAACAGGGGGATGGCGATGGAGCCGTAGCCGGTCATCTCGGCCTCGTAGCCCTGCTGCTCGAAGATCTTGTTCATACCGTTGCGCAGGTAGTCGCCCAGGTCGAACAGGTAGTCGTGGACCTTGTCGCGTTCCAGGATCTCCATCGTCTTCAAGCAGGCAGCCATAACGAAGGGACCGCCGTTGAAGGTGCCGCCGTAGGCAACGTTGCCCTTGGGAGCGGTGTTGAACATATCCATATACTGCGCCTTACCGGCAACGATGGCGATGGGATAGGTGTTGCCGATGGCCTTACCGATGGTGCACAGGTCGGGAGTGACGCCGCAGATGCCCTGATAGCCGTGCATACCGACACGCAGACCGGTGATGACTTCGTCGAAGATCAGCAGGATGCCGTTCTCGTCGCAGAGTTTGCGCAGGCCTTTCAGGAACTCGTTTTGCAGTTTCACGCAGCCCAGGTTGTGCGCCACGGGCTCGGTGATGATGGCAGCGATCTGGTCGGGATAGGCCTTGATCTTGGCTTCCACGTCTTCCAGGTCGTTGAAACGGCAGATGACGGTCTCGTCAACGGCGGAGTCCAGCATACCCTTGGAGCCCAGGTCGCGGGTGTACATCAGTTCTTC
>SVKT01000049.1 GCA_015068335.1 Oscillospiraceae bacterium
GTTGCCCTTTTAAAAGACCGGGGCTATCGTGTCCAAAACGCCATGGCCGCGGATCTTTTCCCGCGCTGCGCACACGTAGAATCAATCGTGTGCTTAACACGCGATTGATTCTACAACTAAGTTTGCCTGCGGCAAGTGAAGTTTCCTGCGGAAGTGAAGTTGCTGCGCAGTGAAGTTTCGCCTTTCGGCGAAGTGATTGGCAAACTTAACTTCACTTGGCATAGGCCAAACTTCACTGGCAACGCCAACTTCACTTTTGCAGGAATCTGGTGTCATTCGGAGAATGCTTACCAAATCCATCACCACCGCCAAAGGCAGCAAGGAATAAGAGGGTGCGTGTTATGCAATATCAGCTCCATGATTGCGAAATTGACTCCATAATTTTGGAAAGCAACAGAATTATCTTTTCTTTTCCCCATGGTTTCTATGTCGCCGACGAAAGTGGGCAGGAGTGGAAACCTCTGAGAAAGAAGCTGGCTTTCGTTATTGATAAAGATAATTCTCCAAATGAACCCATTGAATCCTTTCTTACGATCCGCAGAATCAACTGGAGAATGAATGGTTGGAAAGAGATTTCTTTCAGACATTTTTCCTCCCTTTTTAAGGCTGGAAATATGGTCATCTACGATGAGTACCACAGCAAATTGACAAATTGGAAAATGCTTCAGCTCAATACCGCTACAAGCCGCTCCAACATAGAAATGTTTATTACAGATATTATTGATGTTGAATGTTTAGAATGACACTTGCAAGCGTTGTTTGTTTGAGTAGGGAAAAGGCCGACGATTATGTCCGCATTTCGGTTCATACCAGGGATTTGCAACCAAAAGCGAACTGACTGATAAAGAAAGAGTCTTCGAGGAGGGACACAGGAGTGGGAAAGAAAAACAAGAAAAGGAACCGCAAAAAAAGCAGCATGTGGACACCGCCAAAGGGGGCTTCTGCATATTTTTCTGCTGCATCCGATTATGAATTCAGAGAGAAACATCCCATCGGCTATGGTTTTCTAGTGTTGCTTGGTATTGTTGCCTTGATGCTTCCTGTTATACTATATCTATTTTTTGTAATTCCTTATGATATCAATAGTGCTTGGATGATGCTGGGCTGGGTTGGTGCTTTCATTGTTGGAATAGGCTTTTTTAATTTCGTTGCCATTATTATCAAGCAGTATTTAGGACACCTTGTTTCTATTTTATCGTTTGTTATAGGCGGCGTATTGATTTGGATAAGTTTGGTCCAAATGGGAATTGTGTAAATTCCAATATGATAAACATCTAGGTAGACTCCCTACCTAAAGGGATAACCGTCGAAAGCGTTGTTTGTTTGAGTAGGGAAAAAGCCGACGATTATATCCGTATATCCGTTCATACGAAAGATTTGCAAGCAAAAAAGAACTGACCGGCAGCTTGAATTTGAAGGGTGGGAATTGGGGATGATACGAATGAACCCCGCTTATTTACTGAAAGACGCTCTGCAAGGAACAGGCTTTGCACGCCGTGGCGCTGCTTTCTTTAGGGTATGGGGTGACGGTGTCTTACAGGTTCTAAAATTTGAACGTCAACGAATTTATCAAGTTCACGATTTGAGTATTGGCGTTTTTTCGATGTACGGAAGACTATACCCAGAATGGTTTACTTCCAGTGGGTGTATACCAAGAGCAAGCATTGCCAGTTTTGTTGGTCTTCGTTCTGTGGACTATTATCTTTCTCCAAACCGTTTCACAAAGACTGACAATGGGCAATTTCTCTATGATGGATTTCCTGTTATGGTTGAACCAAAACAGTGGTTACGGGACAAAAATGGAGAACATTGGAAATACTATTTTACCCCTGAACAGCAAGTACATATCTTGAAAGAAAAAGTGCTACCTTGGCTGAATGATATGACAAGCCAGTCATTAGCAGCTAAGGCAATGTATGAAATATGGCCCGTTCCTCACGATAGTCTGCGCTTTGATGCACATTTAGCTGCTGGTGAATGGATACAAGCCGAGCAGACTATGTCTGCAATCTTGAAGCAACATGCTGATGCGCAAGCAAGTTGGAAACGAACCTTTTCTCAAGAAAAGTTTGCAGAGATGGTAGCGCGGCATGAAGTTAAAGATGCACCACTCAAAGCTGCTTATAAAATGGTACAGGAAAAGGATGTAAATGCCATTTCCAGTTATTTGACCGATAACTACAAGAGAAATAGTGAGTTGGCAAAGTTTTGCATAAAGTAAGGCATAACTGTCCGCCAAATTTCAATATATCAATCACCTTGGTAGACTCCCTACCTAAAGGGACAACTGTGGAGAGCGTGGTGCTGCTGAGCAGAGAAGGATAAATCGTATCGGGCAGAGCGAAAGGAAGAGGTGGGGACAGATGCTGCCGATTTGGCTGATGTATTTTATGCCGCCGCTTTCGTTGGCGGTGTTTGTCATCAAACTGGCAGGAGTTGGCCTGACGGTAATTATCCTTGCCGCCTTGCTGCGCTTTTCCCCCATCGCCCGGACGGAACTGTTTTTGAAAGGCCTTGCATTTGGCTTTCTGGGAGACCTTGCAGGCTTGTGCGTGTTTGCTGCGGTGTGTATTTGGGATGTTGCGGTATATGACAGCCGGTATCCGCTGATTTGCGCAGGGGCCTTTTGTGTGGCGGTTTTTCTTCCGTTTTTTCTGCACAGCCGGGTCGATTTCAAATACTGCACACTTTCAGGGAAAAAGCGGTACTTGATTTCTGGGCTCATAACTGCTGCGGCAGCGCCCTGGTTCTTTTTCATACCGCAATAAGTGCGGGGGAAGAAAAACAGTTGTAAATGTCGAAAAAATTGTGTATGATATGCCTATATACTTCTATGATGTTGAACAGAAAGGCATAGACAGCCGGAACAGGAGGATATGGTAATGAATAAAACGGCACGTATGGTTATGAAGATCATTGGGATCAGTCTGGCGGCCGCCGCCCTGGTCTGCCTGGTGATCGGCGGCTGGCACGACCTGAAAGTCGGCGTCTGCGGCGCAAAGACCCGCCTGAAACAGAAATTCACCCGTGAGAGCGAAGACTTCGCAGACGAGGAAATGTACCTGTAAGAGCAGATAAAAAGGCCCCTATCCACTTGGATAGGGGCCCTTTTTTTATGTCCGGGCAAAAAAAGAACCGGCCAAAGCCGGATTTGCCAAAAAGAACCTTGACACGGGAAAAGTCGCGTGGTAAAATAAATCGCTTATATGTTTAAGGTGGGATATTATCCCATCCTGATCCTTGGGTATAAGATAGCACATTTCCCAAGTCAATGCAATAGCAGGAAACACTAAATTTAACAACTGCGCCTGGTGTGTCAAATCCTGCGTCCCGCAATCAACTACTTGCCCCCTCCGCCGGACAGGGCGGAGGAGGCGGAAGAAAGGTGAATGAAAAGATGGCCAAAGACAAGTATTACGGAAAAACCCTTCGTAAGAACTTTGCCCGGTACGAGGAAGTCGTGCCCGTGCCGAACCTTTTGGAGATCCAGAAAACCTCCTATCAGGACTTTCTGGAAAACGGCCTGCGTGAGGTGTTTGCCGACGTGGGTGCGATCACGGACTATCAGGGCAACCTGGAACTGAGTTTCATCGATTACAGAATGGATGAAGACCCCAAGTATGACGTGGAGGAGTGCAAGGCCCGCGACGCCACCTATGCCGCGCCTCTGAAAGTCAAGGTCCGTCTGCGCAACAAGGAGACCGAGGAGATCAAGGAGCAGGAAATCTTTATGGGCGATTTCCCGCTTATGACCCACTCCGGCACTTTCGTCATCAACGGCGCCGAGCGCGTGGTGGTCTCCCAGATCGTCCGCAGCCCCGGCGTGTACTACGGCAAGGAGATCGACCTGAAAACCGACCTGCCTCTGCTGACCTCCACCGTGATCCCCTATCGCGGTGCGTGGCTGGAATATGAGACCGACACCAACGAGGTGTTCTGGGTCCGTATCGACAAGAACCGCAAACTGCCCATCACCTGCCTGATCCGCGCCCTGGGCTTGAAGACCGACGCAGAGATCAAGGAGCGCTTCGGCGACGATCCCCGCGTGATGGCCACGCTGGAAAAGGATTCCTGCAAGACCTACGAGGACGCTATGCTGGAAATCTACCGCAAACTGCGTCCCGGCGAGCCCCCCACGGTGGAGGCTGCCGAAACCCTGATGAACAACCTGTTCTTCGATCCCCGGCGCTACGATCTGTCCATCGTGGGCCGCTACAAGTTCAATAAGAAACTGTCCCTGTGGCAGCGCGTCACCGGCTACAAACTGCTGGTGCCCGTGGCAGATCCCGCCACCGGCGAGATCCTCTTTGACGAGGGTCACGTCCTGAGCAAGGAAGACGCCCGGGAACTGGACGCTGTGGGCGTGGCAGAGGTCACCATCGAGGTGGACGGCCAGAGCCTGCGCGTGATGTCCAACCGTATGTGCGATATGAGCCGCTATGTGGACTTCGACCCCGTGGCGGAGTGCGGCATCAAGGAGCGCGTCCGCTTCGACGTGTTGCAGGAACTGCTGGGTCAGTACGCCGGCGAGGAACTGATCGACCAGATCAAACTGCATCGCGACGAACTGGTGCCCAAGCACATCATCGTGGATGACATCCTGACCTCCATCAACTATATGAACGGTCTGGCCCGCGGCATCTCCGTGAAGGACGATATCGACCATCTGGGCAACCGTCGTCTGCGCTGCGTGGGCGAACTGCTGCAAAACCAGTTCCGCATCGGCTTCTCCCGTATGGAGCGTGTGATCCGCGAGCGTATGACCATTCAGGATCTGGATATCGTCACCCCCCAGAGCCTGATCAACATCCGCCCCGTCACCGCCGCCATCAAGGAGTTCTTCGGTTCCAGCCCCCTGAGCCAGTTTATGGACCAGACCAACCCCCTGGCCGAACTGACCCACAAGCGCCGTCTGTCCGCTCTGGGCCCCGGCGGCCTCAGCCGCGAGCGCGCCAATATGGAAGTCCGAGACGTGCATTACAGCCACTACGGCCGTATGTGCCCCATTGAGACCCCCGAAGGTCCCAACATCGGTTTGATCTCCTATCTGGCCACCTACGCCCGCATCAACGAGTACGGCTTCATCGAGGCGCCCTACCGCGCAGTCGACAAGGCTACCGGCAAGGTCGCCGGCGAGATCACCTATATGACCGCCGACGAAGAGGACAACTACATCGTCGGTCAGGCCGCAGAGCCTGTGGATGAGAACGGCTGCCTCATCAACGCCCGTATCACCTGCCGTCACCGCGACGAGGTCGTGGAAGTGGACCGCGAGATGGTGGACTATATCGACGTCAGTCCCCGTATGATGGTCTCCATCGCAACGGCGATGATCCCCTTCCTGCCCAACGACGACGCAAACCGTGCCCTGATGGGTGCAAATATGCAGCGTCAGGCAGTGCCCCTGCTCCGTCCCGAGGCGCCCATCGTCGGCACCGGTATGGAGCACAAGATCTGCATTGACTCCGAGATCGCCGTTCTGGCCGAGGGCGACGGTGTGGTCACCTCCGTGGATGCCCGCCACGTCACCGTCAAGTACGATGACGGCGAGACCAAGGACTACAAACTGACCAAGTTCCTGCGCTCCAACCACACCACCTGCATCAACCAGCGTCCCATCGTGAACGTGGGCGAGCGCGTCCACGGCCGCGGCATCGGTCCCGACGGTGTGCTGCGCAATCCCACCGTCCTGGCTGACGGCCCCGCCACCGATCAGGGCGAGATCGCTCTGGGCCGCAACATCCTGGTCGGCTTTATGACCTGGGAAGGCTACAACTACGAGGACGCCGTGCTGCTCAACGAGCGCCTGGTCCGCGAGGATATGTACACCTCCGTCCATATCGAGGAGTTCGAGATCGATGCCCGCGACACCAAACTGGGTCCCGAAGAGATCACCCGCGATATCCCCAACGTGGGCGAGGATGCCCTGAAAGATCTGGACGAGAACGGCATCATCCGCGTGGGTGCCGAGGTCAAGTCCGGCGACATTCTGGTCGGTAAGGTCACCCCCAAGGGCGAGACCGACCTGACCGCCGAGGAGCGGTTGCTGCGCGCCATCTTCGGCGAGAAGGCCCGCGAAGTCCGCGACACCTCTTTGAAAGTGCCTCACGGCGAGAGCGGCATCGTTCTGGATACCAAGGTCTTTACCCGTGAAAACGGCGACGAACTGGGCCCCGGCGTGAACCAGGTCGTCCGCGTGTATATCGCCCAGCGCCGCAAGATCCAGGTGGGCGACAAGATGGCAGGCCGCCACGGCAACAAGGGCGTTGTCTCCCGCGTCCTGCCCCAGGAGGATATGCCCTTCCTGCCCGACGGCACGCCTCTGGATATCGTTCTGAACCCCCTGGGCGTTCCCTCCCGAATGAACATCGGTCAGGTGCTGGAAGTCCATCTGGGCTACGCCGCCCAGAAACTGGGCTACAAGGTGGCAACTCCCATCTTCGACGGCGCCCGCGAGGAGGACATCAAGGCGATGCTGGAAGAAGCCGGCCTCGATCCCGAGGGCAAGAGCGTCCTGTACGACGGCCGCACCGGCGAACCCTTCGACAACAAGGTCACCGTGGGCTATGTGTACTTCCTGAAACTGCACCACCTGGTCGACGATAAGATCCACGCCCGTTCCACCGGCCCCTACTCTCTGGTCACCCAGCAGCCTCTGGGCGGCAAGGCCCAGTTCGGCGGCCAGCGCTTCGGCGAAATGGAAGTCTGGGCGCTGGAAGCCTACGGCGCCGCTTACACCTTGCAGGAGATCCTGACCGTCAAGTCCGACGACGTCACCGGCCGTGTCCGCACCTACGAGGCCATCGTCAAGGGCCACAACGTGCCCAAGCCCGGCGTGCCCGAGTCCTTCAAGGTCCTGGTCAAGGAATTGCAGTCCCTGTGCCTGGATATTCAGGTGCTGGACAACGAAGGCAACGTCATCGAGTTGAAGGAAGACGAGGACGCGATGGACACCTTCAATCTGGCCCGTATGGACGCCAGCGACGACCGTCACCGCGCCTATGCCGAGGATGCGGACTTCCAGGAGTCCGGCTTCGACATTGAAGATGCCCCCGATGATGCCGGCGCAGACATTGACGTCGGTTTCGACGACGAATGATTCAGAAATTCGTCCATTACTGAAATCTGAATCATTTACAAGGAGGAAATCGAACTATGATCGAACACAATACCGGCAATAACATTGCTTTTGATGCTATCAAAATCGGAATGGCTTCTCCGGAGCAGATCCTGGAATGGTCCTATGGCGAGGTGAAGAAGCCCGAGACCATCAACTACCGCACCCTGAAACCCGAGCGGGACGGTCTGTTCTGTGAGAAGATCTTCGGACCCACCAAGGACTGGGAGTGCCACTGCGGCAAGTACAAGAAGATCCGCTACAAGGGCAAGATCTGCGACCGCTGCGGCGTTGAGGTCACCCGCGCCAAGGTGCGCCGTGAGCGTATGGGCCACGTGGAACTGGCTACCCCCGTTTCCCACATCTGGTACTTTAAGGGCATCCCCTCCCGTATGGGTCTGCTGCTGGACATCAGCCCCCGTATTTTGGAGAAGGTCCTCTACTTTGCCAACTATATCGTTACCGATCCCGGCGAGACCCCGCTGTCCAGAAATCAGATCCTCACCGAAAAGGAATATCGCGACTACCGCGAGAAGTATGAGGACGATTTCCAGGCCGGTATGGGCGCCGAGGCCGTGAAGAAACTGTTGCAGGACGTGGATCTGGAAGAACTCTCTGCCCAACTCCACGCCGAACTGAAAGACGCCTCCGGCCAGAAGAAGGCCCGCATCGTCAAGCGTCTGGAAGTGGTGGATGCCTTCCGTCTCTCCGGCAACAAGCCCGAGTGGATGGTCATCGACATCCTGCCCGTCATCCCTCCCGAACTGCGTCCTATGGTGCAGTTGGACGGCGGCCGCTTTGCCACCTCTGACCTCAACGACCTGTATCGCCGCGTCATCAACCGCAACAACCGTCTCAAACGCCTGATCCAACTCAACGCCCCCGACATCATCGTGCGCAACGAAAAGCGTATGTTGCAGGAGGCTGTGGACGCCCTGATCGACAACGGCCGCCGCGGCCGTGCCGTCACCGGCGCCAACAACCGTGCGCTGAAATCCCTGTCCGACCTGCTCAAAGGCAAGCAGGGCCGTTTCCGCCAGAACCTGCTGGGCAAGCGTGTTGACTACTCCGGCCGAAGCGTTATCGTTGTCGGCCCCGAACTGAAAATCTATCAGTGCGGCGTGCCCAAGGAGATGGCTGTGGAACTCTTCCGCCCCTTCATCATGAAGAAGTTGGTGGAAGACGGCACCGCCAACAACATCAAGTCCGCCAAGAAGATGGTGGATAAGGGCGTCACCGAGGTCTGGGATGCGCTGGACTTCATCATCAAGGATCACCCCGTGATGCTCAACCGCGCCCCCACCCTGCACCGTCTGGGTATCCAGGCCTTCGAGCCCGTGCTGGTGGACGGCCGCGCCCTGAAACTGCACCCCCTGACCTGTACCGCCTTCAACGCCGACTTCGACGGTGACCAGATGGCCATCCACGTGCCTCTGTCCGCCGAGGCCCAGGCCGAAGCCCGTATCCTGATGCTCTCCGCCAACAACCTGCTGCGTCCCCAGGACGGCGGCCCCGTCACCGTTCCCACCCAGGATATGGTGCTGGGCTCCTACTACCTGACGATGGACCGTCTGGGCAAGGGCGAGAAGGGCGCCGAGACCGTTTGGGTCGAGGATGCCGGCGAGACCGGTCTGACTGCCGGCGTCAAGATGGATGCCGACGAGTTCCTGGCCGCCAACGCCGCCGCCAAGGCCGCAGGCAAGAAGCAGGCCACCTACAAGCCCGTTCATATGTACGCCAGCGAGGATGAGGCCCTGATGGCCTACAACGAGGGCGTCATCGGTCCCCACTGCCCCATTCTGGTGCGCGTGAAGAAGGAGATCGAGGGTGTGGAGTACACCCGCGTGGTGGAGATCACTCCGGGCCGCATCATCTTCAACCACAACATCCCCCAGGATCTGGGCTTTGTGGACCGCACCGATCCCGCCCACGTCTGCGATTACGAGATCACCGAGACCTGCGGTAAGAAGCAGTTGGGCAAGATCGTCGACAAGACCATCAACAAGCACGGCTTCACCGTGGCTGCCGAAGTGCTGGACGCCATCAAGGCCACCGGCTACAAGTATTCCACCCGCGCCGCCATCACCGTCTCCATCGCGGATATGACCATTCCTCCCAAGAAGTACGAGATGGTCGCCGCTTCCGAGCAGGCGGTTCTGGACATTGAAAACCAGTACAAGATGGGCTTTATGACCGACCACGAGCGCTACAAGCAGGTGGTTCAGGTCTGGGAAAAGACCACCGACGACGTTTCCAAGGCTCTGCAAGAGAACCTGGATCGCTACAACCCCATCTTTATGATGGCGGACTCCGGCGCCCGTGGTTCTATGAAGCAGATCCGTCAGTTGGCCGGTATGCGTGGTCTGATCGCCAACACCGCCGGTAAGACCATCGAGATCCCCATCAAGGCAAACTACCGCGAAGGCCTGACCGCCCTGGAATACTTCATTTCCAGCCGTGGCGCCCGTAAGGGCCTGGCCGATACCGCTCTGCGTACCGCCGACTCCGGTTACCTGACCCGTCGAATGGTTGACGTTTCTCAGGACGTCATCATCCGCGAGCAGGACTGCGGCGTGACCCACGGCATCAAGGTCAGCGAGATCAGCGAAAACGGACAGATCATCGAGAAGTTCTCCGACCGTCTGCGCGGCCGCTTCCTGGTGGCCGATGTGGTGGACGCCGAGACCGGCGAGGTGCTGCTGAGCGCCGACCATATGATGAGCGAGAAGGATGCCAAGATCCTGGAAAGCCGCAAGTGGGTCCAGAACAATCCCCGCTCCGGCGACGAGTGCGCCTACGATCCCGCCGATGTGGACAGCAAGCCCACCGTTATGATCCGCACCGTCCTGACCTGTAAGGCACACAGCGGCGTCTGCGCCAAGTGCTACGGTATGAACCTGGCCACCAGCAAGCCCGTTGGCCCCGGCGAGGCTGTCGGTATTATCGCCGCACAGTCCATCGGTGAGCCCGGTACCCAGTTGACGATGCGTACGTTCCATACCGGCGGTCTGGCCGGCGGCGACATCACCCAGGGTCTGCCCCGAGTGGAGGAACTGTTCGAGGCTCGCAAGCCCAAGCGTATGGCGACCCTGGCCGAGATCGGCGGCAAGGTAAAGTTCGAGGAAGCCACCAAGGGCAGCCTGCTGAACATCATCATCACCGCTGACGATGGCGATACCCGCACCTACGCAGTGCCCCACACCGGCTTGCAGGTGAAGGACGGCG
>SVKT01000050.1 GCA_015068335.1 Oscillospiraceae bacterium
TGACTGGCGATGGAAATATTGCGGAACTTGCCATCGCCCTGCTGTTTTCCTGTGCCCGCAATATTTCCATCGCCGGTCACACGATGCGGGAGCAGAAATGGGAAAAGAAGGCTTACTCCAAGGGCTTTGAGTTGATGGGAAGAACCGTGGGCGTCATCGGCTACGGCCGTATCGGCCAACTGGTGGGCGCCAAGGCACAGGCGCTGGGAATGAATGTGCTGTCCTACGTCAACCGCACCAAGCCCGAGGGCTGCGAGAGCGAAACGATGCACTTTGTCCCCCGCGACGAACTGCTGGCGCAGTCTGACGTCATCGTTCTCTGCGCGTCCTGCTGCGACTGCAAGCCGCTGGTGGACGCGGAAAGTCTGGCAAAGATGAAAGACGGTGTTGTGATCATCAATGTTTCCCGCGGCTTCAATGTGGATGAGGCTGCCCTTCTGGATGCGCTGCATTCCGGAAAGGTCCGGGCCGCCGGCCTGGATGTCTGGGCGGACGAAAAGAATCCCAACTGGGAACTGGCTGCCCATCCCGCCGTTTCCTGCCTGCCCCACATCGGCGCCGGCACCAAGGAGGCACAGAAGCGCATCGGCGCAGAACTGGTAGACATTATCCGAACCTTCTGAAAAAACTGTAAAACAGCCCCGAGGCGATGCCTCGGGGCTGTTCTTTTCGACTTTCAAAGAATCACCGGAACTGGATCGCCGATCATAAGGCTCTCCGGCGTAACACGGCAGTCAACGGCATAGACGCCCACTCCGTGGGCCGCAGCCTCGCGCAGCGCCGCGCCAAAGGCAGGATGCGTGGTATCGTTGGGTCGGAAACAGGAAACGCCCTCCATCTGGATCACAAAGACGATGACCGCCGCCATTCCCCGATCCGCCGCCCGTTGCAGTTCCCGAATATGCTTTACGCCCCGTTCCGTAGGGGCGTCCGGAAAGCGGACGACGCCGTCCTCTTCCAGTGTTACCCCCTTCACCTCCACCCAGCAGGGGCCTTGCTCTGTTTCCAGACAGAAGTCCAGCCGGGAATCGCCCAGCGTGACTTCCCGCCGCAACGTGGTCACACCAGAAAGGAAACCGCCGGCCACGGCCCATTCCTCAAACACACGGTTCGGCGCCTGGGAATCGATATTGATGAGCCGCTCTCCTTTTTCCACCGCAATAAGGTCGTACTGTGTTTTTCTCTTTGGGTTCGTTCCCCGTTCCAGATACACCACCGCACCCGGGGTAAGCAGTTCCCGACAGCGGCCGGTGTTCTTGACGTGGACGGTTTGGATCCCATCTCCCGTATCCACTTGGGCAATAAACCGATTGGGACGTTCCAGAAAACAACCGCGGATCACGTTAAGATATTGCATAGATTTTCCTTCGTCCTTTCTGCTTTTTTCCCATTATACCACAGTTTTGCCCTGTACGCCGATGCAAAAGCCTCTTTCGCCTTCAAATCCACAAGTTCTACTATTTCACACACCGGTCATTCTCTTAATTTTACTTGTGTTTCTCGCAAAAATTGATATAATTGACCTACAACCAAATTCAGGAGGAACCCTATGGAGTATTCAAACACATTTGTTTGCCTGATGGGCATAGGCACGGTGTTCTTTGGCCTGATCTGTCTGATCGTCCTGACCTGGCTGATGGGTCTGGTCTGCGGCAAAAAGCAGAGTGCAGCCCCCGCCGTTCCCGCAGATTCCCCGGCTTTCGCAGAGCCTGACCGTCAGGAACTGATCGCCGCCGTTTCTGCCGCGATCGCCGAAGACCTGGGAACTGATATTTCAGGCATCCGCATTCTGTCCATCAAGAAACTGTGATCTAAAAAACTGGATATAAGAAGGAGAAAACACAATGAAAAAGTACAGAGTGACCGTCAATGGCACGGCTTATGAGATCGAACTGGAAGAACTGACCGGCGCAGTCCCCGCTGCCGCGCCTGCCGCTGCTCCCGCCGCAGCCCCTGCTGCTCCCGCTGCCCCCGCTCCCACTGCCGCCCCTGCCAACGGTGAGCAGATCACCTCCCCTATGCCCGGCACCATTTTGGCTGTCAACGTCACTGCCGGCGCTTCCGTGAAGAAGGGCGACGTCCTGATGGTTCTGGAAGCGATGAAGATGGAAAACGAAATCATGTGCCCCTGCGACGGCACTGTGGCTTCTGTCAACACCTCCAAGGGCGCTGCCGTTGAGACTGGCACGCTGCTGTGCGTCATCCAGTAACGGACCGGAGGACTTACTATGCAAGCGATCCTGAATTTTATTAACGATACAGGTTTTATCCTGTTCTTGCAGGATGGCGGCTGGAAAAATGCACTGATGATCATCGTCGCCTGCTTCCTGCTGTATCTGGGCATCGGCAAAAAGTTTGAGCCCCTGCTGATGGTCCCCATCGCCTTTGGTATGCTGATGACCAACCTGCCCGGCGCCAATATGTTCCACGAGATCTTCTTTGCCGGCGGTCACATCCACTGGGATCTCATCGGCGGTGCTCCCATTACCGCAGATTTCCTTGCCGAGATGCATTCCGCAGGCGTGTCTGACGCCGTACTGGCTCCGTACATCGATCAACTGATGGCCCTGGCGGAATCCACCTTCGGGCCGGACACCATCAAAACCTTGGTGGCAGACCTCACCACCTCTTTCGGCAGCTCCCTGAGTGCCCTGGAAGTGCAGTTGGAGACCCTGCTGCAAGCCGAACAGTATCTGCTGGCCGAGTATGGCGTGGAATTCTCCAACGTCACCGTCTCCGCCGGTTTGGTCGACATCCTGTATCTGGGCGTTAAACTGGGCATCTATCCCTGCCTGATCTTTATGGGCGTCGGCGCTATGACCGACTTCGGCCCGCTGATCGCCAACCCCAAGAGCCTGCTGCTGGGCGCTGCCGCGCAGATGGGCATCTTCCTCACCTTTGTCGGCGCCCGTTTCCTGGGCTTCACCGGCCCGGAAGCCGGTTCCATCGGCATCATCGGCGGTGCTGACGGTCCCACCGCCATCTTCGTCACGGCTATGCTGGCACCCGCCCTGCTGGGTCCCATCGCCGTCGCAGCCTATTCCTATATGGCTCTGGTCCCCGTCATCCAGCCTCCCATTATGAAACTGCTGACCACCGAGAAGGAACGCCAGATCGTGATGAAGCCTCTGCGCGAGGTTTCCAAGAAAGAAAAGATCATCTTCCCCATTGTGGTCACCGTTTTTGTTGCGCTGCTGGTGCCCTCTGCCGGCCCGCTGATCGCCTGCCTGATGCTGGGTAACCTGTTCCGTGAATGCGGCGTTACCGACCGTCTCAGCAAGACCGTGCAGAACGAACTGATCAACATCGTGACCATTTTCCTGGGCGTGTCTGTGGGCGCTACCGCCACCGGCACCACCTTCCTCTCTCTGCAAACCATCAAGATTATGGTTATGGGCGTGGTGGCCTTCGGCTTCGGCACTGCCGGCGGCGTGCTGCTTGCCAAGTTTATGAACCTGTTCCTGAAAGAAAAGATCAATCCCCTCATCGGCTCCGCCGGCGTTTCTGCCGTTCCTATGGCTGCCCGTGTTTCCCAGATGGTCGGTCAGAAGTACAATCCCGCCAACTTCCTGCTGATGCACGCTATGGGCCCCAACGTGGCCGGCGTCATCGGCTCTGCCATCGCAGCCGGTGTGCTGATCTCCCTGTTCGGCTGATAGGAGGTAACATATGGAATTTTTATCTAACAAGCCTCTGCTGATCACGGATACCATCCTCCGTGATGCTCACCAGTCCCAGGCCGCTACCCGTATGCGCGTGGAGGATATGCTTCCCGCCTGCGAGATCCTGGACTCCATCGGCTACTATTCTCTGGAATGCTGGGGCGGCGCCACCTTCGACTCCTGCCTCCGCTTCCTCAACGAAGATCCCTGGGAGCGCCTGCGCAAACTGAAAGCCGCCCTGCCTAACACCAAGTTGCAGATGCTGTTCCGCGGCCAGAACATTCTGGGCTACAAGCACTATGCGGACGATGTGGTGGACGCTTTCTGCCGCAAAGCCATCGAAAACGGTATGGACATCATCCGTATCTTCGACGCGCTCAACGACGTCCGCAATCTGGAACAGGCCATCAAGTCTACCAAGAAGTACGGCGGCATCGTGGAAGGCACGCTGTCCTACACCATCTCCCCCATCCACAACGAAGATTATTTCGTGAAGATGGCAAAGGAGTTGGAGCAGATGGGCGCAGACGTCATCTGCCTCAAAGATATGGCAAACCTGCTGCTGCCTCCCGCTGCCTATTCCCTCATCAAGCGCCTGAAAGAAACGGTTTCCATCCCCATCCACCTGCACACCCACAACACCTCCGGCACCGGCGATATGCTGTATCTGGCTGCCGCTATGGCCGGCATCGACATCGTGGACACCGCACTCAGCCCCCTCGCCAACGGCACCGCACAGCCCGCTACCGAATCTCTGGTCGCAACGCTGCAAGGCACCGTTCGTGATACCGGTCTGGATCTGACCAAGATGAGCGAAGCCGCTGTCCACTTCCGCAAGGTGGCACAGAAACTGAAAGACGCCGGCACTCTGGATCCCAAGGTGCTGAACGTTGACACCAACACCCTGCTCTATCAGGTTCCCGGCGGTATGCTCTCCAACCTGCTCTCCCAGTTGAAGCAGGCCGGCAAGGAAGACCAGTTCTACGACGTTCTGGCAGAGGTCCCCCGCGTCCGCGAGGACTTCGGTTATCCCCCGCTGGTCACGCCTTCCAGCCAGATCGTTGGCACCCAGGCCGTGATGAACGTCATTATGGGCGAGCGCTACAAGACCTTCACCAAGGAATCCAAGGCTATGCTGAAAGGCGAGTACGGCAAACTCCCCGGCACCGTCAACGAAGACGTCCGTGCCAAGGCCGGCATCGCTCCCGAGGATGTCATCACCTGCCGCCCCGCTGACCTGCTGGAACCCGAACTGCCCAAGTACCGTGAGGAGTTTAAGGACATTGCCAAGAGCGACGAGGACGTTCTCTCTCTGGCCCTGTTCCCCCAGGTGGCTCCCAAGTTCCTTGCCTGGCGCGACGGCCCCAAGGAAGAACCCGCAGCCCCTGCCGCTCCCAAAGACGCAGCCCCCGCAGATCCCAACGCTGTCCGCGAACTGTACGTGGAGTTCAAGGGTTGATAAACACAACAAAGCCCGCCTGACCATTGGGTCAGGCGGGTTCTTTTTATCCTTTGCTCTCCCGGATCAGCGTGCCCTGTGCATCGTAGAGCCGCAGCGTATAATCGAAATACTCCTTTGCCCAGGAAGTCTTTGTCATATTTTCCAGGGTATATGTAAGTTCTGTCGGAACGTTCTCCGGCGCAGGAAATCGAAATACGTCCTCCTCCACGCGCTGTCCGGTCATCGTCCACTCCACCGCATTCTCCCGGCGCAGTTTCCACGTAAGTTCCGCCGACGCGGCCTCCACATCGCCTATGGCCAGCAGCACGCCGGGTTCGTTCATACTCGGCATCACCAACACACCGTCGCTCTCATACAGGAAAACCTCCCACACCTGCGCCGGGCCACTGTGCCGAACGCTCCAAAAGGTATCGCCGTTCCGCAGCCAGATCATCTCTTTATAATACACAGAATCCTGACTGAAATCATTTTCCTCGGCATACACTTCCTCCCACTCCGGCACCAGGTTTTTCCTTGCCTCCTGCCGCAGCATCATCCCCCGCGTCAGGGCAGGAAAACCTGCCCACGCCCACGTCAGCAAAGCACACAGCACCGCCAGGCACAGGTTTCGCACGATCTTCTGTGTTCGGTTCAGTCTTCTCACGACGCCACCTCCCAGTAGATCCGCAGCGCACCTTCGTTACCCGCATAGGGATAACTGATCTCCGTCCATTCCGGCACTTCGTGCGCCGTGAGCCGCATCATCAGATACCCACCCCGCAGATCCTCGCAAGACTCCAACGACCACGTATCCGTCGTCCCGGGAACAAGTTTGTAAGAATTGGCTCTGTAAATCGCAAAGTTGTGATCCTGCATTCCTTCCACATAGTCCTTGCGGGCAAAAATGTCGAGATAATAGCCACCGTTGATATATTCCTGTCCGGTGTTGGAAACCATCCGGAAATCATTCATAATGTCATCCGGCATATCGAACCAGATCCCATCCTCTTCAATACGGAACAGGCAGTAGCCGCGGTAGAAACCGTTTCCATACCACCAATTTCCTTTGACCAGCGTCAGCGTATAATCGCCCCAGCGGACGGACTCCTCCGCCGTATAGTTGCCTACGCAGTCAAAAACGTCATTGTCCATTATGCGGTATTCCATCTCAAATCCGCCGGGATCCTCCATCGGGGAAAGGCTGTTTTTCACACGCTGGAAAACTTCGCTCTCTCCGAAGTTCACTACGAACACCATAATCGCTACGACCAGCAAGATGATGCTGCCCTCCCAGAGCCAGCCCAGCCACGGACGATGGGCTTTGTTCATAGCGCGCCCCACCTCTTCCGCATCTCCCATCGCCGCCAGCGCCCGTTCCTGCGCCAGTTCCCAGTCGTAGCCGATCCGTTCCAGATCTTTCATATGGTCCTCATAGTGGGCTTCCAACTCCCGTCGGATGGGGGGATGGTCCGGCCAGAACCGCACCTGTGCAATCACTGTGTCGCACCAGGTTCGAAACGCTTCGTTGATATTCATAGGCGTCAATTCGTGCCGCAGAGGACGGCGTTGACCTTCTCGGCAAAAAACGCCCACTCCTCCTTCTTTTCTTCCAGCGCTTTCAGGCCCTTCTTCGTGATACGGTAATATTTCCGCATCCGCCCGGTATCCGCCTCTTTCTCCCGTACGCTGACCAGCCCCTCGGCTTCCAGCGTATGCAGAAGCGGATACAACGTCCCCTCCTTCAATTCAAAGGTGCGGTCACTCCGGCGGGCCAGTTCGGTGATCATCTGATAGCCGTACATCTCCTCCCGGCTCAACAGGGACAGGATCAGCATTCCCGTGCTGCCTGTCATCAGGCTCTTGTCAATTTTCATACGTTTCCTCCTTATTGATGGAAATTTGTTCCCGGAAACAGCCTTTCATAAGTATGCTCTTCCAGCAGCCCGCCCGCTTCATCGTAAAGCCGCAGCACCGCTGGCCCAACCAACAGTCCCAACGCATCTCTGCCGTCTCTTCGTTCGGGAAACCGGAAACACGCGGTACTTTCCCGGACACCGGTCAGCGTCACCGTCTCTTCGGACTCCTTGACGCCCGTGAGGCGGTCGTGGAAGTTTAAGGTAACCGTCAGTTCCGCAGTTGCCGCCTCCTCAAAAAAGCCTGTCAGCAGGCCACCCACACAAAGGGTAAATTCTTCTTTATTCTCCGACATCTCTGCGTAGTTGAACTCCAACAGGTACGGGACCTCTTCTGAAAACAACCGCACATCGTTCCACTGCATCCCAAAGAGATTTTTTCCGTGGGTCACGCGCAGCAGTTTTCCGTCTGATGCACCGTAGACGGTCCACGATTCCGCATCGGCGTGCAGCAACTCCACAGGAGATTCGATCAGATAGGACTGCGCCGCCCGCTGCAAAAGTTTTTCATAACTTTGAACCGGAAATCCCTGGCGCCATAGCATTAAAAACACAAAAATTCCCGTCAAAATCAAATTAAGGATCGTTCTTTTTCCCCGGTTCAGTTTCAGCCAATTCATAGCGACACCTCCTCCCACACAATGCGGATCTCCCACGGGGTTCCCGCATAGGCATAGGAAACGGTGCTCCACTCCTCCGGCAGAGATTCTAGACCCAAGCACCGGATCTGATACAGCGTACGGAAAGGATCGCTCTCTATCGGATAGCAGGTGATCCTGCCGTCGGCCGGCCCCCAGATGTCTTTTCCGGTTTCATCTGTCTCCATATATCCGTAATAGGTGTCATACCAGGTCCCGTCATCCACCGCATAAACCATTTCCTGTGTAAAGGAATTTCCCCTTTCATCAAAAGGATTGCAGTCATCTGCGGCCATAATCACGGTCAAATAGTAGACATCATAGGCCGAATAGCCGTTATCGGCACCTGCGGGATAGTGACACTTCCAGACCGCCGCATAGGGAACGGAAAACACATCGCCGCACCGCTCTACCGCATTGGTTCCCTTGCCCATCATAATGCGCACCGCATTGTCGTGCTCCCAGCCTTCACTGAAATAGGCAGGTCCGTCCGGCTCATAGTCCTCCACCCGGCGGGCAGGATCTTTGAAATAGTACTGCCAACCTGAATCCGAGAAAACGGTCAGCAGCAGCATCGACCAGCATACAATCACGCTCCATTTGCTCACCAGCCAAAACCAGCCAAGCCACGGCTTATGCGCCCGATCCAGCGCCCGGCCCACTTCGTCTGCATCGCCCATAGAAAGCAACGCCCGTTCCCGTGCCAGATCCCGTTCATATCCGACCCGTTCCAGATCTTTCACGTGATCCTCATAGTGCGCCTCCAATTCCGTGGCAATGGCGGCCCTGTCCGGCCAGAAGCGTATATGCTTGATCACGGCATCCTGCCAGTCCCACCAGTTTCTCATTCCGTCACCTCCCATTCCAAAACAACACCTCGACCATCTATGTTTAGTATACATAGATGGTCGAGGTTTGTCAATATTCTCCAACAACTAATTGGGAAGCAGCGGGCTGTACATCATAATGGCGTCATTGGTAAAGAGAAACTGCTCGTCCACGAATTGCCCGTCAAGGTCATACATCTTGCGATACAGCGCGTTGTGACGAATATAACCGCCCCAGGACGCCTGATCGATCCGGTGCTCCTTTTCCACGATTTCATAGGCGTAACACGGCGGACATACCGACCGCCACTCCCCCTCCAAATTCTCCTCTCCCACGTGCAGGCAAAGTTGAAAGGCCTGATCCGTGTCATTACGGACCATCAGGTCACGATGAGGGTAGGCGCAGGTGGCGCCGCTTCCAAAGGGCTGCGTCCGATTGGAATCCGGAAAGACATCGTGGGAATGGCGATAGCGTTCTACAACCGTCAGTGGTGTGTGAAGCGTCATCCAGAAAATCAGGTTGGAAAGTTGGCAAAGCCCACCTCCAATATCACTGCCGATCTGCCCCAAAAAGAGAACCATTCCTTCTTTGTACCCCTTTCGTTTGGAGGGCTTTCCAATCAGTTTCCAATAACTGAATGTTTCTCCTGGGTGGAGGATCAGCCCATCCAAACGAGCCACTGCCAGCCGAAGATTTGTTACCTTATTTGTTTGCCACTCCATTTGATCTCCCCGCAACTGACGAATCAGGGGTGTAGCGTGGGAAAACCGGATATAGGGCAGTTGCGTTTTTCGCCGCTCCTTTGCCCAACGGAATGCCGGCGAGCACCAAAGGAGGTATCGTTTCAGCGTATAATATGCCTTTCCCAGACGAAGC
Organism: Oscillospiraceae bacterium; assembly: GCA_015068335.1. GTDB lineage: Bacteria > Bacillota > Clostridia > Oscillospirales > Oscillospiraceae > Oscillibacter. The sequence continues at coordinate 9,359 of SVKT01000050.1, forward strand.
CGCAGCCAACTGCGCTGAATAGGCGCCCGCAAATCCAGTTTGTTGTTCTGCATTCCATCACCCCAGTGGAAAATCTTTTTTCAATTTTATCACGTTGCAGTGAGAGTTGCATCACAAAAGGGTAACAATATAAAAAAGCAAAAGCGACAGTCGCAAGACTGTCGCTTCGTGTTGGCGCTACCTATCTTCCCGGGCCGTCGCCAGCCAAGTATTGTCAGCAGAAACGAGCTTAACTACCGTGTTCGGAATGGGAACGGGTGGACCCTCGTCCTAATAAGCACCAACTTCTGTCTTCCGGTATACCGGAGAACATTTTCAATTATAAGGGTTCATTCGCTTCCTGTCAAGAAAGAGTGGTGACCCGTACCGGATTCGAACCGATGTTAACGGCGTGAGAGGCCGCTGTCTTAACCACTTGACCAACGGGCCGTGGTGCACCTTCACGGACTCGAACCGGGGACCCACTGATTAAGAGTCAGTTGCTCTACCAACTGAGCTAAAGGTGCGATTCTTTCTTTTCAGGACGCTTTCGCACCCTCAAAACCGAACAATGTAACTCCGCCTTTCAGGCTGCCTGCATAAATCGTAGGTCAAGCCCTCGGGCTATTAGTACCGGTCAGCTGCATACATTACTGCACTTCCACCTCCGGCCTATCAACCAGGTAGTCTTCCTGGGCCCTTACTCCTTAAAGGATGAGAGATCTAATCTTAGAGGGAGTTTCACGCTTAGATGCTTTCAGCGTTTATCTCGTCCATACTTAGCTACCCAGCTATGCCCTTGGCAGAACAACTGGTGCACCAGAGGTATGTCCATCCCGGTCCTCTCGTACTAAGGACAGCTCTCTTCAAATCTCTTACGCCCGCAACAGATAGGGACCGAACTGTCTCACGACGTTCTGAACCCAGCTCGCGTGCCACTTTAATCGGCGAACAGC
>SVKT01000051.1 GCA_015068335.1 Oscillospiraceae bacterium
TGGCGATCGGCTGCTCGACGAAGGGGATGCCCTGGCGCTGCATCATCAGCAGCATGTTGGTCTCGTACTCAAAGCGCTCGCCCTCCATCGCGCAGAAGCCGCCCAAAGGCAGAAGGCGCAATGAATAGAGGGTCTCCCCTCTCTGCCGCCGGAACAGAACGGGGCCCATACCGATGGCAAACTCGTTGACCCGCACGCCGCACAGTTTCGCCACCACAAAGTGACCCAGTTCGTGCACAGCGATCAGAATTCCAAAAATCAGGATCGCGACCAGAAGAAAAACAGGTTTCATTCCAAAACTCCTAAAAATAATTACCGAAGCACCGCTTCCCGCGCCGCAGCGTCCGCCGCCAGGATCTCGTCCAGAGAAGGCTGCTGCACCACCTTGACCGCACTTCGTGCCTCCGCAACCAGTTGGGCAATGTCGTGGAAGCCGATCCGGTCGGAAAGAAACAGGCCCACCGCCTCTTCGTTGGCGGCGTTGAGAATGGCGCAGGCCGTGCCGCCCTCGGCTGCCGCTTCTTCCGCCATACGCAGGCAGGAAAAAACCTCCCTGTCGGGCTGGGCAAAGGTGAGCGGCGGACAGTTCAGCAGATCCAGCGGCTCCGCAGGGCTGTATGCCCGCTCCGGCCAGGTCATCGCATAGCGAATGGGCAGGCGCATATCCGGCGTGCCCAACTGCGCCAGCACGGCGCCATCCCGATACTCCACAAGGGAGTGGATGATGCTCTGGCGGTGGATGACCACCTGTACCTGCTCCAACGGCAAACGATACAGGCGCATCGCTTCAATGACTTCCAATCCCTTGTTCATCAGCGTGGCGGAATCCACGGTGATCTTGGGGCCCATCGCCCAGTTGGGATGCCGCAAGGCGTCCTGACGGGTCATCTTCCCCACTTCTTCCCGGCTCATACCAAAGAAGGGACCGCCGGAACAGGTCAGGATCAGTCGTTTGATCTCCCGTTTGTCGGCACAGCCCTGCAAACACTGGAAAATGGCGGAATGCTCGCTGTCCACCGGCACGATCTCCGCACCGGTTTTCTCCGCCGCGTCCATCACCAATTCGCCGGCGCAGACCAGCGTTTCCTTGTTCGCCAGCGCAATGCGCTTCTTTTCTCCGATGGCGGTCAGCGTGGGTTTCAGGCCCACCATACCCACCACCGCAGTAACGACGGTATCCGCCTCCGGCGCAGCGGCAGCCTCGCAGAGGGCATCCGCGCCGCCCAGCACCCGGGTGTCGGTATCGGCAAGGCGCACCGCCAGTTCCGCGGCGGCCGCTTCATCGGTCATAACCGCCAGTCCGGGGTGAAATTTTCGTACCTGCGCCTCCATCCGCTCCACACCGGAGTGCGCGGTGAGCACTGCGACCCGCAGGCCCATCTGCTCTGCCACTTCCAGTGTCTGGCGGCCGATGGATCCCGTGGAACCCAGTATTGAAATCGTATTTGTCATACTCGTCCTTTATTTCACGAAAGTCAAAATCAGTTCGATCATCGGGGCCACAAACAGCACGCTGTCAAACCGATCCAGCACGCCGCCGTGGGCAAAAAACAGTTTTCCATAGTCCTTGATGCCGTATTCCCGCTTGATGAGGGAAAAACTCAGGTCACCGATCTCTGCCACCACGCCGCAGGCAAGGGCCAGAACGACCACCGCACCATAGCCGACCTCAACGCCGACCCAGCGCTCCATAATGAAGGCAAACAGCACGCCGCAGAGCACATTTCCCGCAAGGCCGCCGATGGCGCCCTCCACGCTTTTCTTAGGGCTGACCTTGGGGGCCAGTTTGTGCTTTCCGATGGAGCAGCCGATGAAATACGCAAAGGTATCACAGGCAAAACTCAAAATAAAAGGCAGCAGCAGATAGGCGCGGTGCAGCCCCATAGCGTGGATGCGCAGGAAGGCAGAAAATGCATAGCCGATGGCAATGCTGCCGAAGAGTCCCGCCGCGATCTGGGCAAACTTCACTTCCCCGCCCTTGATGATGGCAAGAAGAAAGAACTCCACCGCCAGAAAGACGAACAGCACCGCCACATACGCCGGCCGGTCAAAATACCACTCCACCGTCATAATCGCAGCAACAGCGCTGAGGCCTGCCAACTCGCCTTTCTTCCCGCCGCTGACGCATTGCTGCAATTCGGCCGCACCGATGCCGGCAAGCAGGCACAGAACCGCCATCATCACGAGTTGATCCGCCCACAGCAGCACCCACAAAAGCAAGGGGATGCCCACCACGGCGACCAGAACTCTCGATTTCAATGAACTTATTTTCGAACTCATTTTTTCACGCCTCCAAAGCGCCGGTCTCTTGCCTGATAGGCCGCAATGGCGCGGTCCAGTTCTGCCTCGTCAAAGTCAGGCCAAAGCACATCAGTAAAATAGAATTCCGAATAGGCGCACTGCCACAGCAGGAAGTTGGAAAGCCGCAGTTCTCCGCTGGGGCGGATGATCAGTTCCGGGTCAGGAATACCGGCAGAGTCCAGATAGGAGGAGAACAGCGTCTCGTCCAGATCCGCGGGCTCCTTCTCCCCCGCCGCACACTCCGCCGCAAACCGGCGAATGCCGCGCAGCAGTTCATCCCGTCCACCGTAGTTTAGGCAGATGTTGGCCTGAAAGTCGCCGGGGGCCAACTGGTCACTGATGGCGTCCGTCCGCTGCGCCAGCGCCTGTAATTCCGGTGCGATGGGCGTCATATCGCCAAAAAAGCGCAGACGGATCTGGTCTTTCTCCATCGTATCCACCGCTTCCAGCAGATACTTCTTCAAAAGACCCATAATCGCACCCACCTCATCGGCAGAGCGTTTCCAGTTTTCCGTGGAAAAGGCGTAGACCGTCAGATACTGCACACCGATGTTCTTGCAATAGGTGGCGATCCGGCGGAAGGTCTCCGCGCCCGCCTTGTGTCCGGCGGTGCGGGGCAATCCGCGGCGGGTGGCCCAGCGGCCGTTTCCATCCATAATAATAGCGATGTGGCGAGGCAGGCCCGCAGCCCGCCCCGCCGTATCGTTTTTCCTGAAAATTTCTGCCATCAGACCGCCATCAATTCCTTTTCCTTCTTGGCCAGCAGTTCGTCCAGTTTCTTGCAACTGTCGTCCGTCAACTTCTGGAGGTCCTTTTCCACCTGCTTCATCTCGTCCTCGGTGATCTCGGACTTCTTCTCCTGCTTCTTGAAGTTATCGATGGCGTCACGGCGGATGTTGCGGATGGCGACCTTGCCGCTCTCAGCATACTTGTGGATCTGCTTGACCAGTTCCTTACGGCGCTCCTCCGTCAACTGGGGGAAGTTCAAACGGATGGCCTTGCCGTCGTTCTGGGGATTGATGCCCAGATCGGAGTTCTGAATGGCCTTCTCAATGCCTTTAAGCGCACTGCCGTCCCAAGGGGTGATCAGCAGGGTGCGGGCGTCGGGAGAAGCGATGGCGGCGATCTGCTGGATGGGGGTGGGGCTGCCGTAATAATCGACCATAATGCGGTCCAGCACGCCGGCATTGGCACGGCCCGCACGCACGGCAGCAAAATCAGCCGCAACGGAATCAATGCTCTTCTGCATCTTTTCTTCGTAAATCTTGTATTCGTCCTTCAACATTTTGTATTCCTACCTTTCACGATATGTGTTATTGGAAAACGCAAATGCGCAGTTTGCTCTTTATTCCCCGACGATGGTGCCCACGTTCTCGCCGCACAGGGCGCGAACGATGTTGCGGGGCTCTTTCAGCGCAAAGACCAAAACAGGGATATGGTTGTCCATAGACAGGGATGTCGCGGTGGTATCCATCACCAGAAGATGCTGTGCCAGCACATCGTCATAACTGATGGTATCGTACTTCACGGCCGAGGGATCCTTGGCGGGGTCGGCATTGTAGACGCCGTCCACATTCTTGGCAAGGAGGATCACGTCGGCATTGATCTCCGCAGCGCGCAGCACCGCGGCGGTATCCGTGGAGAAGTAGGGATTGCCGGTGCCGGCGCCGAAAATCACCACGCGACCCTTTTCCAGATGACGGATGGCACGGGAGCGGATGTAGGGTTCGGCGATGGAGCGCATCTCCAACGCAGTCTGCACCCGGACGGGGATCCCCTTCTGCTCGCACACGTCTGCCACAGCCAGACAGTTCATCACCGTGGCCAACATACCGATGTGGTCCGCTCTGGTACGTTCCATCTTGCCGCCGCCGCTGTTTTTTGCGCCGCGCCAGAAGTTGCCGCCACCAACCACAAGGCCGACCTGCACGCCCATATCCAGACATTCCTTAATGACGTCGCACACACTGCCGATCATCTCAAAGTCCAGACCGGAGCCCTTTCCGCCAGCCAGCGCCTCACCGCTGATCTTCAACAGAACGCGTTTGTACACAGGTTTTGCCATCTCAAAAGACCTCCTGCAAATCCCAAAATATAACGGATATATTTTACCTTATTTTTTCGCTTTTGCAAAGTGCAAATCTGTGAATTTTATAAAAAAAGAAACTGCAACCGATATTTGACATCCGGGTGGTAGATTTCACCCACGGAATATGAGATAATCGTCGCAGAAACGGAGGTGTTTTTATGACTTTGGGACAGCGGATCCATCATTATCGCACATCCCTTGGCATTTCCCAGGAAACACTGGGGGCGCATCTGGGCGTCAGCCGGCAGGCTGTCAGCAAATGGGAAACAGATGCCGCAACACCGGATATGAAAAATCTCCTGGCGCTTGCCGGTGTCTTTGGCATCTCCGTGGCGGAACTAACGGAAACGCCGGAACCATCGCAGATCGCAGACACCGCCCCACAGCCCAAATCCACCCAAGCGCAGCCGTTCCTTTACAAGAAACACCAGCGCCGGCTTGCAGCCATTGCTGTATTGGCAGTGATTCTCGGCATACTGCTTCAAATTGGCATCTGGAAGCATAACGCCTCCAAAGTTCCTGACGAAGACCTTGTTACGCCCGAGATTGAATACGAAAATCGTCTTCCCTCGCCCGCTCCCGAAACCGATTTCGCCCTGCTCTGGTACGGCAGCGACGGCAGCGAGGAATTTCTGGAATTGGGTGAACAGATCGCCTTCTTCCCCTTCAACACCACGCTGAAATTGACAGAGCCTGCCGAAAGTCAGGATACAGACTTCAATATTATGACAAGCCATCAGGCGGATTGCGGCATCATCAATATCAGATATTACCACATCAAGGGAAACGCAGAGGTAGATCCTAAATCTCCGAAGCGGGAATTCATATACAGTCTATCCACGATTGTTTCGGACGTCCGCACGCCTCGCGGCATTCATCCCGGCAGTACCAAAGCACAGATTCTCGCCGCCTATGGCGACGACCTGGTGTACTGTATGAAGGAAGAAAGTGGCTACACACTGGCCAAGCACGACTATTATTACGCGTTCCAGACACCGGAAACTTTCGGGGCAAGTTTGCAGTTCTTTATGCTGGACGGCGTTGTAGCTGGCATCCGCGCAGAGCATATGGGCGACGAGGGAACCCTTGCCTTTGTGCCGAACTACACCTCGCGATTCCCTTTGAAGAATGGCGAGCCCGACTTCTCACAAAGGCAGGACCCAGAGCAAGAAACGCTGAGCGATGCACGCAGGGTCTATATCGCCTGGAACCAACTGGAAACCAACAATAATCTCTCCGCAGAAGAACGGTACACCTACCGCAGGGACATTTTCAGTCTGCTGCCCACGATGGACTGGCAGGAATTCGGACTTTGCGGCGGCTACAATCTGGAAGACGAAACTCGCTTTGCTTTGATGGTCTGGCTGGAAACCCAACGCACCTACACTGCCTCCGAAATGCTGTGGATGCAGTTAGGTGCATCGAATCCCGGAATAGACGGTATTTATGCTGACCGCTATTCGGGCATCCTGTTCCAGGCGTTCTGTTTCGATCCGCTCACCTTTGTCAAAGCGCTTTCCTCCGGTGGTACAGAAACGGAGCCTGCTATGCAGCGAGCCATTTCTGCCACCGCCTATCACGCAGACCTTTATCCGGGAGATACCCAGCAAGCCCTGGATGTACTCACCGCCGCGCAGCAGGAGCATCTGCTGCTTGAAAAAGAAGCCCTCTGGGCAGAATTTCTGAAACTTTATCTTTCAACTCCCATCGAGAAACGCGCCACTCTGCCGCAAACGCCGCAGGTACTGCAATAGACGAAAAAGGAACGGCATTCGCCGTTCCTTTTTGCTTACTTTTCGCAGGCGCTGTTCAGCAGTGCAATCAGTTCCTCTTTTCCGTTTCCCTTCTCCGCAGAGAACGGCACAAGGATGTCCTCCTCGGTCAGTTCCAGCGTTTCCCGGATCAGGGCCAGCGCAGGCTCTACCTGGCTTTTCTTCAACTTATCCAGTTTATTGGCCACAACGATCTCCGGGCAGCCCGTCTGGCGGAACCACTCGTGCATAATGCGGTCGTTTTCCGTGGGCTTATGTCGGATATCAACGATCAGGACGCCGACGGTGATCAGATCGCCGCCATCCTGGAAGTAACTTTCCATCAGACGCCCCCAGCGCTCTTTCTCCGCCTGACTGACCTTGGCGTAGCCGTAACCGGGCAGGTCAACGAGATAAGCGCCCTTATCGATGAGGAAGTAGTTGATCTGCGTGGTCTTGCCGGGAGATGCGCCTACGTAAGCCAGATTCTTCCGACTGACCAGACGGTTAATGACCGAGGATTTTCCCACATTGGAACGCCCGGCAAAGGCAAACTGGGGCAGCCCGTCCCGCAGGAAGCCGGACTGGCTGGCAGCGGAACAGACAAATTCCGCTTTCACAAAATTCAAAGCCATAGGACCTCCTTTATTGCCGCAGCGCGGCATCACCGTTCTCCCGGTTCACCGCAGCGAATGCCGGCAGCACAGCCGGCCGCTCCTCGCACAAGATCGCCGCTTCGGGGCACAGGGCGTTGGCAAACACCTCATCCACCGTACCCACAGGGATAAACCGCAGGGCCGCGCGGACGGTCTGCTCGATCTCTTCCAGATCCCGCACATTGTCTTTCGGGATCAGCACCGTGCCGATGCCGTTTCGCAGTGCAGCCATCGTTTTTTCCTTCAAGCCGCCGATGGACAGCACTCTACCACGTAAAGTAATTTCACCTGTCATCGCAATCTCTGCCTTGACTTTGCGGTTCGTCAATGCAGAGAGCATCGCGGTGGCCATTGCGATGCCCGCCGAGGGACCGTCCTTGGGAACTGCCCCCTCCGGGAAGTGAACGTGGATGTCCTTCGTCTTGTAGAAATCGCTTTCGATGCCCAGCACAGCAGAGCGGCTGCGCAGACAACTCAGGGCGGCGTGGGCAGATTCTTTCATCACATCACCCAGATTGCCGGTCAGTTCCAATTTGCCGGTGCCCTCCATAACGTTGACTTCGACTTCCAGGATCTCGCCGCCGGCTTCCGTCCAGGCAAGGCCATTCACAACGCCGACCTCTTCCTTCTCCGTGTGGAGCGCGGGAGGATACGGCTGGCAATCCAGCAGTTTGGGGAGATCGTTTTCTGTAACGTTGATTCGCTTTACATCTCCCTTTAACAGGCGCATATCCGTCTTTCTGCAAACGGCAGCAATGCGGCGTTCCAGCAGGCGGACGCCGGATTCACGGGTATAATCCCGGATGATGGCGCGCAGCACATCATCGCCGATGCGAAGGCTTCCCTTTTTCAATCCGTGCTCCTCCAACTGCTTGGGAAGCAGGTGGCGTCTTGCAATTTGCAGTTTTTCCTCGTCGGTATAACTGGAAAGACGAATGACCTCCATACGATCCAGCAGCGGTCTGGGAATGGTGTCGGTGGTATTGGCGGTGGTAATGAACATCACGCTCCGCAGATCCACAGGGATTTCCAGGAAATGGTCACGGAAACTGTGGTTCTGCTCGCTGTCCAGAACTTCCAGCAACGCCGCAGCAGGATCGCCGCGGTAGTCGTTGCCCATCTTGTCGATCTCGTCCAGCAGCAAAAGCGGATTCATCGCGCCGCTGCGGCTGATGGCCTCGATGATGCGGCCTGGCATAGCGCCAATGTAGGTCTTGCGGTGACCGCGGATGTCCGCCTCGTCCCGCACGCCGCCCAGAGAGAGCCGCGCCAACTTGCGGTTCAGCGCTGTGGCCACAGAAATGGCGATCGAGGTCTTGCCCACGCCCGGAGGGCCCACCAGGCAGATAATCTGCCCCTTCCCTTTCGGGTTCATCTGGCGGACGGCGATGGTTTCCAGGATCCTCTCCTTCACCTTTTCCAGACCAAAATGGTCGCGTTCCAGCACTTTTCGTGCCGCATCCACACTGATGCGCTCACGGGTGTATGTATTCCACGGCATTTCCAGACAGACGTCCAGATAGTTGCGGATCACGGCGCCCTCAGCGCTGCCAAAGGGCTGCTTGGCCAGTTTGCTGACCTCTTTCAGCAGGTGCTTTTCCGTATCTTCGGAAAGTTCCAGCGCCTTGATCTTCTGACGGTAGGTGTCGATCTCGTCGTCTGTATCCTCTTCACCCAGTTCGTGCTGCAAAACGCGGATCTGGGTGCGCAAGATCTGGTCTTTCTGGGACTGCGCCAACTGGTCACGGATCTTGCTCTCCATCTCGTGCTCAAAGCCAAGAACGTTGCACTCCCGTGCCAGAAAACCGTTGAGTTTGCGAAGACGAATGAAGGGCGCCGGCTCTTCCAGGATCTCCTGCTTGTCCGTATGCCGCAGGGCGATGTTCTGGGCGATAAAGTCGGCCAGATAGCCCACGTCCCGGCAGTCCATCACGGTGGTGACGACTTCCTCAGACACATTGCCGGCCAGTTCGATATACTCGCCAAACAGATTCCAACTTTGACGCAGCAGCGCTTCCGTCCGTGGACTGCGGAGGAAGGCCTCGGAGGGTTCCAGTTCTTCCAGCAGTTCCACGTTGCCCTGCAAAAACGGCTCGGTCTGCCACAGGCGGCGCAGCCGGGCACGGCGGCGTCCCTCCACCATCACGCGGACGGAGGTCTTGGAAAGCCGCAGGATCTGGGTGATGTGGGACAGCGTTCCGATCTCGTAAAGATCTTTCTCCTGAGGCACATTCACGCCGATCTCCCGCTGGGTAACCAGAAAAATATCCTGATCCCCCTCCATCGCGCGTTCCAGCGCGTGGATGGAGAAGGGGCGTTCCACATCAAAGGTGAGGGTCATATGGGGGAAAACCGTCAGACCGCGCAGGGCCAGAACGGGAATATTCAACGTCACAGGTTCCATAGGGTCATCCTTTCTTGGGGTAAAGCAAAGGAAAGGGGGCGCGGCGGCGTCCCCTTTCCCGAATCGTTAAGACGCCGACTTCGGGTTTTTGCCGCTGTCGGACTTTTCATCCTTACCGCTGTTCAGTTTCACGGAATTGCTTACCTTTTCCGGGTCACGGGTCAGGACGGGCTCTCCCTTCCCCTCCACGCAGTCCTTATTGATGACTGCCTTTACAACGGTGGGGTCAGAGGGAATATCATACATAATGCGGGTCAGCAGTTCTTCCATAACCGCGCGCAGACCGCGGGCACCGATGTTGCGCGCGATGGCCTTGTCGGCAATGGCGTCCAGAGCCTCCGGCTCGAACTCCAACTCCACATTATCATACTCCATCAGTTTCTGATACTGCTTGACCAGCGCGTTTTTGGGTTCCTGCAGAATGCGGACCAGATCCTCCCGGCGCAGCGCATCCATCGCCGCAATTACGGGCAGACGGCCCACCAGTTCGGGGATCAGGCCGAATTTCAGGATATCGTGAGGCTGCACCTCGCGCAGGATGCGGCTGACGTCCTTATCCTTCTTGCCCTGCACATCGGCGCCAAAGCCGATGCTCTTCTTATCCAGACGCTGTTCAATGATCTTTTCCAGACCCTCGAAGGCGCCGCCGCAGATGAAGAGGATGTTTTTGGTGTTGATCTGGATAAATTCCTGATGGGGATGCTTGCGGCCGCCCTGGGGAGGCACGTTGGCCACAGTACCCTCCACGATTTTCAGCAGAGCCTGCTGCACACCCTCACCGGAAACGTCGCGGGTGATGGAGGTATTTTCGCTCTTGCGGGCGATCTTGTCGATCTCGTCCACATAGATGATGCCGTATTCGGCACGCTCCACATCGAAATCCGCCGCTTGCAGCAGGCGCAGCAGGATATTTTCCACGTCGTCGCCCACATAGCCGGCCTCGGTCAAAG
>SVKT01000052.1 GCA_015068335.1 Oscillospiraceae bacterium
CCAGCAGGAACGTATACTTTCCTGTATGGCGGTCGTTGCGGGTAATTTCGCTGACAGATACCTGATCCAACGCCACAGGGATCGTGCCCACGCTGTATTCCGACAAGATCTGCCGGAACAGCCGGGTGAACACGTCCAGGTCCAGTTTTTCCTTGTCCAGGATCTCCACAAACTGATCCAGCACGCCGCAGAGGATCTCCCAGAGTTGGGCGGTCTCTTCCATATCCTGCAACCGACCCGCCGCAGCCTGGGCACGCATCTGCTCTTCCAGCGCGGCTTGCAGCCCGACAGACTCCATAAATGTATAGAGCGCCTCCACCTTCTCCCTGGCCGTTTCCCCGCTGCGAAGGCTCTCCGCCAGCGCGGCAAGGGGCTGCCGCACCCGGCGGCGCAGTTCGTTGACCTTTTCCAGCCGCGCCGTCCTCTCGTCCGACCAGTATTCGCCGTATCCCTCGGGATTGTCGACCCAGTCGACATCCCGCAGCCACATTGCGCCGTGGATCTCCCATTTCAGGACGTAGTTTTCCAGAAGGTCCGTTTCCTCCGCTGTCAGGCCGGCCAGACCGGTTTTCAGCCAGCGGAACATATCCTCGTATTCGTATCCGTTCTCCACGGCGGAAAGCACGCCGCTGAGCAGGCTCAGCACCGGCTTTTCCAGAATGTCGCTGCGGCGGCTCAAATAAACGGGGATGCCGTAGCGCTCAAAGACCGTTTCAATGGTCCCCTCATAGTCACCGATGTTGCGAACTGCCACGGTAATGTCGCGATAGCGGCACTTCCCCGCCGCCGTCAGGCGCAGAATATCGGCGGCAGTCTGCTCCACCTCGGAGAAGATGTGGTCAGCCTCCCGGATCCGTACCGTGGACTGCGGTGCAGGGTAAACCTCGGTCTCCCCAAAGAAGCAGCGCTCCATATGCCCCAGCGGCGAGGGATCCTCGGCGCGCAGGGTCTTTACCTCCACATCGCAGCACACCTCCTGCGCCAGACGGCGCAGTTGTCCCAGGGTCTTAACGGCAGAGGCAAAAATCTCCTCTTTGCTGTCCGCCTCGCCCAGCAGCGTCACCGTGACGCTGCGCGCCTGCCGCAGAGCGATTTGCAGGATCCGCAGTTCCTGTGCGTTGAAATAGGTAAAGCCGTCGATGAAGATGTCCTTGTCGCGCACATAGGCGGACGCTTCCAGCGCATCGCACAGTTTGCTGATCCGGTCCCGCCGGTCGAAGCCGGGACGGTTGAGCCGCTCCTCATAGGCAGCATACAGCAAAGAAAGATCCTTCAACTTCTCGTGGGTGGCGCCGCCGATCTCCTGCGCTTTGGCGCCCAGCATCTCCGGGGACACCTCGTAGCAGCGAAGTTCTTCAAACAACTCCACCATCTGCCGCAGAAACGCCGGTTTCCGGGACGGGCGGCGATATACCGACAGCATAGGAGCCACTTCCAGCAGCACTTTTTGCAGCGTCAGCAGTTTGCCGCCGGCATCCAGCGTCACCTGTGCGTTTCCGCCGGTGATCGCCAGGACCCGGTCGGCCAGACGGCGGAAACTCAACACCTCGGCGTGGCGGCTGGCAGACGGTCCGCATACGCGGCACAGATCCACCTCCGCCTGATAGGAGGCGTGCTCCGGTACCAGAAGGATCTGGCGTCCGCTGTCGCCAAGGGCTGCGATCTGCCGCAGCAGCGTATCTGATTTTCCCGTTTTGGCTCTGCCCATCCATATCGTCAGCATACGGGATCTCCTCTCGGTTTCTTTTTTGTCATCATATCACATTTCCCGTCCTATAAACAGCCCTCATTGTCTTTTTTTCCAAACTGTGATATGCTGAAAAAAAGACCACATTCGACAGGAGGTCACACTATGGCCCATATCCCCCAGGGCAGCACCGCAGCCCTCACACTGGAACGCTTTCAGCCCGCTCTGGAAGCGGCGCTGCGTCCCTCGGCCGACTATGATGTAGACCGCTGGCTATACGTCCCCAACACCTATTCGGAGTACCGATACATTCTGGGCACCCGCGGACAGAAGCCTTTGATCTGCATCGGCATTAACCCCTCCACCGCAGCACCGGACGCCCTGGACCCCACCCTCCAATCCGCCCAGCGCATCGCCCTGGCCAACGGGTACGACAGTTTCCTGATGTTCAACGTCTACGCCCAGCGAGCCACTCACCCCGACGATATGGAGCACGTGTGCAACGCCGCGCTTCACGAGGAGAACCGAAAGGCATTCCGGTATCTGCTGTCCCTGTCCGAACAGCCTGCCATCTGGGCCGCGTGGGGCAACATCATTATGAAGCGGGACTACCTGATGGACTGTATGCGGGATTTCCTCGCCGACGGCAAAGAAGCCGGCGCCAGATGGTACACCGCCGGGCCGCTGCTCAAATCCGGGCATCCCCACCACCCCCTGTATCTCCGGCGGGACACGAAACTGCTGGATTTTGACATTGAGGCATATCTGGATACATAAAAAGAGCCCTGTCGGTGTTCCGACAGGGCTTTCTTACTTCCGCTGATCCCATATTTGCCGCAGGCGCTCCCAAAGTTCCACGGTTTTCAGTTTCAGCACGTAGCCTTCGTTTTCCTCTGTGACAAGGCGGACCTGCTCCTCTTCGAACCCAACAGCCAGCGCGGAAACCGGCAGGTCGACACCGGCAGTCGTGCACACCGGAGGGAACACCACGCACCACCAGTTCTGTCCCTTCCCTTCGCCGATGATGACCCGCAGAGCGAGATACTCGCCGGCCGGCAGCGTGAAGCCGTCATACTCCTTGGTTGGAAACTCCGTGTCTGCCAGTTCCGCAGAGACCGTATAACGATACCCGTTCTCTCCAATGATCTCCGCCGCCACACGCTCCAATTCCGGAAGCGAGCGGCGCAGTTCCTCCTCTGCCGTCTGCCGATCCTCCGCGGCAGAGAGGATGGATTCCGCCCGGGAGAGGATCCCGTCCCGCACCAGCAGTTTCAGTGCCTGATCCTCCTCGGAATCAGAATTTGCCAGCACGTGCAGGCGCACCACCTTATCCGCCAGCGCATCCTGGGTGCGCAGCGCCAGCGAACCACTTACCAGAAAAACTGCCAGCGACAGCAGCAAAACGATCTCCCAGCGTTTCAGCCGATCTGTGCGTTTGGATGTGGTTTTCATAAAAAACGCCGTCCCTTTCGTACTCGTGGTTTCTTAACCCTTTCCGAAAGTATGGACGGCGTCTCGGGAATTTATTCCAGTTTTCAAATCTTTTTCACGCTCTGTGCCAGATAGGTCTGCGGGTAACTCTGCCGCAGGGTATCCGCCGCCTGCCGGGCGGCGTCCTCCGCCGCAAACAGGCCAAACACCGTGGGACCGGAGCCGCTCATCGCGGCATTCAGCGCCCCCAGTTCCAGCAGCCGGGACTTGATGGCAAACACCTCGTGATATTCTGCGGGAAGCACTTCCTCAAACACGTTCCCCAGCCGCGCTGCCACGCCGCGCAAATTGCCGGCATCCAGCGCAGCCATCATCCCGGAAATGTCCGGACGCCGCTGCAATTCTCCACCGTCCACCAGCGCGAACAGCGTTGGTGTTGGAATGCCGAACTCCGGCTTGCAGAGAACGATCCAGCAATCCGGCAGAGAGGGCAAGTCGGTCAGCACCTCTCCTCTGCCCTCCGCCAGCGCCGTCCCGCCCCGGATGCAGAACGGCATATCGCTGCCAATCTGAAAGCCGATGCGTTCCAGTTCCTCCCCGGACATAGAGGGACACCACCTGTCACGCAGGATGCGCAGCAGCGCCGCCACATCCGCACTGCCGCCGCCAAGTCCGGCATAGGCAGGCGTGCGCTTCTCGATCCCCACGGAAAGACCCGGCATCGGCTGGCCGATGGCCGCAAAAAAAGCCTCCGCAGCGCGCTGTTCCAGCGTTTTCTTTCCCTCCGGCGGAGTAAAGCCCTCCATAGAAAGCGAAAAGCCATCCTCCGCTTCCTCCACCGTGACACGGTCGCAAAGAGAAACCGTCTGCATCACCATCCGCATATCGTGATATCCGTCCGGCCGGGTACCAAGAATGTCCAGCGCAAGATTAACTTTTGCATATGCGTTCCGTGTACCGATCATAGTCAACCTCGATCCAGTTCAAGATATTTTCCGCAATGGGGACAATAAGTGATCCTGTCATTTCGACCAAGAAACCGGCCGCAATGAGGGCAACACCAAATCCGCCGGCCAATTACCGCAAACACTGTCGCCAACACACAGGTCAACACCAAAAGCCATTCCTTTTCGAAAAAAAGTCCGATCAAAGCAGGCAAAAGCAGAAGCCACGCCGACACGTTCAGGAATTTCCGTTTCTTTTTCAATTCCATACGCCGCCCCTCCTGCAAAAATATCCCTGCGGAAGTAATTCCGCAGGGATATTGTATCACACAAAACAGCCGTTGTCATCCGTTACCGGATCTTGCGGGCCTCCACATAATAGCGCTTATCCTGCGCGTGGCCCATAGAGAAGGTCTTGCGGGGCAGCACGCCGTCCGCCATAACCGTCTTGAACAACTGCTCCTTGCCCATAGCGGGCAGCAGGAAACCCATATTGCCGCGCTTACTGCCCAGTTCACGGGTGACGTCATCCCCGTGGATGTAGTCCACTTCACCCTTGTGGTCTTTCAAATATGCGTCAATGACAGCCTGCAACGTGCCGACAGCCAACTGCACCGCGGGGTCGGGCACGGTATAGAAGGTGTCCACACCCTCCCAGACCATTTCGATGACGTGGCCTTCGCCCTTGCCCTCGTAGGCGTTGGGATAGGCTGCCCGGAAGGCGGCCATAAAAGCATCCTTATCCACGTCGAACAGCACACGATGAATGGGCTCGAATTGCAGCGCATCGTCGTGGTTGTTCACCACTTCCACCAGCGCATAGCGAGCGGGCAGATCGGCCCACTGCTCCTTCGGGGTGACCTTTTTCAGATCCTCGTAGCACTGCTTTGCCGTGGCCAGGGAGTGGTTGCCGTCACCAACGGCAAACAGCAGCGGAGCCACGCCGCCCATACCGTACTTCTTTTCCATCTCGCTGTCGGCACAGAGGCCTGCAAGCGCGTCGGCAACGCCATCCACCTGCGCGGGATTCAGCACCCAGCCTTTCAGGTGGCCGCCGCCCTGCTGCATTTCAAAGTCGTACACCGCCTGCATCCCGTCGGTGGCTGCGCTCAGGGGCTCGATCACCGTACGGTCGGGGTCGTCGATGAGCAGCATCACGTGGGGCAGTTCGATGGGGGCATCCTTACGAACACGCACGCGGGGCGGGATCCGTTCCAGAACGGTGCCCTCCGTCGCGCGGATCAGCGCGCCGCTGCCGGGCGTGAAGTCATACTGATCCAGATCCGCCATACCGATCAGGCCGCGACGCACCTTTCCGTCGGACTGGGTGCGCTCGATGTAGAGCAGCGCGCCCGGGAACTCCTGAAACACGCCGCCGTCCAGATAGGTCTTCATAGCGCTGTTGATGCCCGCAATATGTTCATCCACATTGGGGTCATTCAGTTTTGCCTCCGGCAGGATCAGCCGCAGCGTGGAGGGCGCATCGCCCACGGTCTCCTCCACTGCCTGCCAGTATTCGGGCTGGGAGGTGAACTGGTCGCAGGCAACCACGCCCCATTTTGTCATATCCGCATCCTTGGGCAGCAGGATGTCGGCAGGATAGAAGCCAAGACGGTTGAAATTTTCGTTCATACGGTGACTTCCTTTCTGTATTGAGATTTAGAGTGCGGCCTTGATGGCGGCCAGCAGGTCGTCAAACTCCTCGTAAGCGGGAATCTGGGGATACTCCGCCTTGATGGCATCGGTGCTCTTGAACAGGAAGCCGGCCTTGCTGCCCAGGATCATTCCAAGATCGTTGAAACTGTCGCCGGCGGCGATGGTTTCGTAACCGATGGACTGCAAACCCTTCACCGTGGTCAGTTTGGACTTCTCGCAGCGCATTTTATAGCCGGTGATCTCGCCGTTTTCCGCCACTTCCAGAGAGTTGCAGAAAATGGTGGGCCAGCCCAGTTTCGCCATCAGGGGCTTGGCGAACTCCTCAAAGGTGTCGCTGAGGACGATGGCCTGCGTGGTGGCACGCAGTTCATCCAGAAACTCCTTGGCACCGGGCAGGGGATCGATCTTTGCGATGGTGTCCTGGATCTCTTTCAAGCCCAGGCCGTGCTCTTTCAGGATACCCAGACGCCACTTCATCAGTTTGTCGTAATCGGGTTCGTCGCGGGTGGTCTTTTTCAGTTCGGGAATACCGCTGGCCTCAGCGAAGGCGATCCAAATCTCGGGGACGAGAACGCCCTCCATATCCAAACACACAATATTCATTATGTGCGCTCCTTTCATTGGTGAGATATGGAATGATTATAGCAAACCTTTCCTGTTTTTTCAATTGAAATTGAAAATAATCACACTTCCTGTTTTCCGTGTATAGCAAACAGCCGCGGCGGACAAAATAGGCACAAATCCCTGTGTAAGGAGGTTGCATATGGTACTCGACAAAATCGCGCTGCTCCTCGTCATCGTCGGCGCCCTGAACTGGGGCGGTATCGGCCTGTTCGGCTTCGACACGGTGGCATTTTTATTCGGCGGACAGTTGTCCCTGCTGGCACGACTCATCTATGCTCTGGTGGGTCTGGCAGGCCTGTGGTGCATCACACTGCTGTTCCGTGACACCCACGAGGAAACCGGCCACTCTCCCCATACGGCCTGATTTCCGCCGTCGATACAGAAAACTCCCCGCTTACGGCGGGGAGTTTTTTGTTTCATTTCACACGCAACTGCCGGACAAGAGCCTCCTCCGGCGTGACATTCACCGTGTTGCAGGTGTTGTAGATCACCATACCCGGTCTGGCGCCGGCAGGCTTCTTCAAGTTCTTCACCGGCGTATAGTCCACGGGGACGTTTCCGCTCTCCCGCGCCTGGGAATAGTAAGCGGCTATCAGCGCCGCCTCTGCGATATCATCATCCCCCGGCGTCTGACCGTTGGTCACAAGGATCACGTGAGAGCCGTGGATCTTCTGGGTGTGAAGCCAGAGATCCCGGTGATCCGCGTCTTTCAGCGTCAACTGGTCATTCTGGCGGTTGTTCCGCCCCACCAGCACGCGGAAGCCGCCTGTGGTGCGGAATTCCCGGGGCTTTGCAGCGCGTTGGCGCTCCTTCTTCCCCTTTCCTTGTCCCCGCAGGAAGCCGGTCTCTTTCAGTTCGCTGCGAATGTCCAGAAAATCCTGCTCCGTCTCGCCCTGTTCCAGTTCCGTCAGCACGCTTTCCAGATATTCCAGATCCCGCCGGGCGATCTCCATCTGCTCCCGCAGGTACTTCTCCGCCGTCTTTGCTTTATTGTAGCGCTTATAATACTTTGCGGCGTTCTGCTGGGGCGTCAGCAGCGGATCCAGCACCACGGTGACCTGCGGGCAGGTCTCCTCATAGTAGTTTTCACAGGTCAGTGTGCTTTGCCCCCGCTCCATCCGGTAGAGGTTGGAGGTAATAAGGTCGCCGCAGATACGAAGCAGGTCGCGATCCTGCGTCGCCGCGTAATCTTTTTCCTGTACCGCCAGTTTCCGGCGCAGACGGTCTCTCGCAGTGGTGACGGTGCGGATCAGTTCCATCCCCCGCTGCTTTGCCCGTTCTTTCCGCTCCCGCAGTTCGTAGAAGTCGTCCAGCAACTGCGAGAAACTGTCGTAGGTCTCCGTTTCCATCAATCCGCCATACTGGATGATGGGACGGCAGAAAAACTCTGCGGGTTCCCCCTTTTGTTTCAGCAAAATCGGTGTAAAATTCTCCGCCTTTACATCTTCTGCAAACTGGTCGATTTCTTCCCACAGGAGGGCAATTTTCTTCTCGTCCAGAGCAAACACGCGGCTGTCGGTCTCACCGGTGGTCCGATAGACCAGTTCCCGCGCCATCAGGGGCGAAACGCCGAAATAGTTGTCCAGCAGGAAGGCATCCAACTGCCGTTCCGTCGGGGCTGCGGACAATTTTCCCCGGAAGCCCGCTTCCGTTTCCTCCGTCACGGGCAGACGGCCGGACGGCGCCGGGGGCTCATAGTACAGCCCCGGCAGCACCTGCCGCGTGGCGGACATATCCGTATCCACACGGCGCAGGCAGTCGATGATCCGCCCCTCCCCGTCCAAAAGGATCAGATTGGAACGGCGTCCCATTGCTTCCAGCACAAGCGTTCGCTTACCCGGACGGCCAAACTCGTCGGTAATATCCAGTTCCAGCCGCACCATTCGTTCCAGTTGAGGCTGTACCAGTTCCGCTACCCGGGCGCCCACCAGATGCTTGCGCAGAAGCATACAGAACATCGGCGGCTCCGCCGGATTCTCTCTGGCAAGTTCTGTCAGTTGAATACGAGACGCGCCGGCCCCCGCATTGAGCAGAAGGCGCCGGTTTCCCCGCAGCAGCAAGATCACCTGCTCCCGGGCGGGCTGCTGCACTTTATCGATTCAGCCCCATCAACTGAGGCCGCAGTTCTTTGACAACTGCCTGCAAGCAGATCGCATCCAACGGCATCAGGAATTCTCCTCCATCATCATACAAAACAGAGCGTTAATGCGCTCCTTCTTCCCTTTCAGATACAGCCAGCCCAGCAGCGCTTCCAGTCCTGTTGCCTCGCCGTACTGGGCGCGGCTGGCGTGTCCGGGAATGTGGTGCACCTGGGCGTTGCGGCCGCGCTTGAAAACCGCCAGTTCCTCCTCCGTCAGTTCCGGAAGGATACGGTGTAGTTTCTCCGCCTGGCTTTCCGCACAAACCTGCCGGATCGTCGCCTGATGCAGCCCCTTTCCGGTGGCTTTCCCGTGGGCGCACAGCCAGCCGCGTACCAGTATCTCAAACACGGCGTCACCCATATGGGCAAGGCCGATGGAACTGATGGCACGCAGTTGATCGTCCGTCAGCCTCATCTCAAAATAATTCTCCATTGTGCATCTCCTTTGGCGGAAGCGTATCTCCCGGCGCGGCGCGCCGTTTGTTTATTATACCACAGCCGCCTGCGTTTGTCATCCTCTCCGGTAACTTCTCCCTTTTACCCTAATTGTTGCCGAAATAATCGCCGGCAGTTTCACCAAGCGTTGATAGGATCAGAAAAATATGATAGAGTAAACTAAAAGGTAAATAAGAATTTGACAAGGAGGTTGTATTTATGAAGAAGTTGATAGCATTAGTTTTAGCATTGGTTTGTGTTCTCGCTTTGGCAGGCTGTGGTAAATCAAAGGGCGGAGACTACCCTGCAACAATAATGGTCAATGGAACTAACTACTATTCCACCGATAATGCTGTTTCCGTTGAAGTAGACGAGAGTGCTATTCAGTACACCACTTCGTATGCAGAGAACGGCATTCCTCAAAAAGATGGTGAGGCAAATTTCAATAGAGACTTGGGAACTCCTTATGCTGTTATCGAGGGCGATAGAGTAGTTGTCCTTATGAATAATGAGTGGATAGTGTTCAAGGCAAAATAAGACCAATTCCAATTTGTCGCTCTCTTAAACGGACTCCGCCCGAAAAGGGTGGAGTCCGTTTTCCGTCATTTCGACAAAGGGGGTTGATTTTGAGTTTATAGCAACAATAAAGGTAAAAAGGTATGAGAAATTTTTTCGTGCTATTTTTAATGATTTTCAGCTATTTCCGCTCAATTTCATTTCCTTTCAAGAACTCTTCAGCACCATGTTTTCCAAGTGTTCCGAAGCTGTCTGTGGCTGTTTATGTGGTCAACAAATCGAGGCTCGTTGGTCAATTCCAACGAGCCTCTAATATATCGCTTCCATTGCAACACAAAGCCACATAGAGCAGGAATAAATTTGAAGGTACAACGCTGTTATATTTTGGGCTGCTGTAGTCAATTAAAAGCCCATCTTCTTAAATCTCTTGCGTTCATTTGGGATGGTACATAGTAAATCGTCAGCAACCAGTTATGAACTTCCCACTTACTCCGTCCATATCGTCTGCGCGATTTTGATGCTGAACCACCCGTCCTCCGCGCTGTACCGGCAGACCGCGCCGTACTTCTCACAGTAGGCGGCGATGGAGCGTGTGCCGATGCCGTGCATCGTGCTTTCCGCAACGGGCCGGTCATTTTCGTCAAACCGT
>SVKT01000053.1 GCA_015068335.1 Oscillospiraceae bacterium
CTGATGCCGATATAGAGGACGCAGAGGGCAATGCCCTGCATGATGATGGTTTGCAGCCGCTCGCTCAAAGCGGCGCTGCCGGCGGGAAGCCGGCTGGAAAAATGTCTACCCAGCCAGGTCAGCAGCAGACCGACCGTGGAGCCGGACACAATTGCCAGCGCATTGACGATAGTGCCTGTCAGCATATACATTCTCTCTCTTTTCTTATGGTTTTGCCAGAAGGTCCTGCACCACGGCGCTGCCCAGCAGGAGACCTGCCGTGGCAGGGACCCAGGGATTGCTGGCGGGAACGCTGCGGCGTCCAGGCGGCGGTGTTTCCGTTTGCCGGGTGGGGGCGGGTTCTTCCGGGCTGAATACCACCCGCTGGTGCAGGATGCCGCGGCTGCGCAGTTCTTTGCGCATAACCCGCGCCAGCGGGCAGCCGTAGGTGTCGGCGATGTCCGTCAGGCGCAGTTGAGTGGGATCCAGTTTGTTGCCGGTGCCAAGTGCCATCAGCAGGGGGATTTCCAGACGCCGTGCGGTTTCCGCAAGATCCAGTTTGCAACTCACAAGATCGATGGCGTCCACGATATAGTCATAGCGGCAGCCTTCGGGGAAGAACCGGTCCCGGTGAGCGGCGTTATAGGTGGCGTGGATGGGGTGGAGGATCAGCGCGGGGTTGATGTCCCGCAGTCGCGCCGCCACAGCCTCCGCCTTCGGCATACCGACGGTGGAGTCCAGCGCTTCCAACTGGCGGTTGATGTTGGAAACGGAAACGGTGTCGCTGTCCACCAGCGTCAGTTCACCGATGCCGGAGCGCGCCAGACATTCTGCGGTATAACTGCCCACACCGCCCAGACCGAACAGGATCACGTGGGCGGCAGCGAGTTTTTGCTGCCCTTCCGGGCCCCAGAACATTTCGTTGCGGAGAAAGCGTTCCATAGAGGATCCCCTTTCAAAAAAGAGAGAGTCGGCTTTGCTGCCGACTCTCTCTTGCGTGTTTCCTGAAAATCAGCCAACGAAAGACATACCAACGTTATGCTTCTCGACCTTAGAGGAGGAGATCAGATTGGTCATCCAGGCGGAATACTCCTCGGCTTTCAGAGGAGAGGCGACCTGCAACTGCCAGTAGGGCTGGTTCTCGCCGGAGAAATACATCACGTGGTAACCGTAAGGAGTCTCGACGATGCCGGTGTCGCCTTCTGTACGGGAGGGATCGAAGCACCACTCTTCGAAGGGCTCCACCATCTCGCCCTTGGCGACGTTGGTGTACAGGCCGCCGCTGTTGCTGGAACCGGGGTCGGTGGAGTATTTCAGAGCCAGTTCGGCAAAGGACACTGCGGTGGCTTCGCCGGCCTTCCACTCGGCCAGAACGTCCTCGGCCTTTGCCTTGGCATCGGCCTTCAACTGGGCCTGCTCCTCAGCATAGCCTTCCTCCTCAGAGGTCTTGGTGCCGGCCTCAGGCTGGATCAGAATGTGACGGACGTCGATGGTGTTGTATTCTTCGCGATAGCGGTCGCAGAAGAGCAGCACATAGAACACGCCGTTGCCTTCCACGACTTCACAGTCGCCGGCCTTGCGGGCTTCGTCAAACAGCCACAGTTCCAGGGCGCTGCCGGTGTAATAGGTGACGCCGTCCTCGGCGTTGTATTCGGCGTCTTCATAATCCTTGGCCAGAGTTTCCAGATCGCCTTCGCCGGCCGTGTAGGCGGCAAGCAGGGCGTCGGCCAGTTCCTTGGCGGCCTTCTTTGCGGCTTCGGTTTCGGCCTCGGTGGGCTCGACCTTGTTGCCGTCGGCGTCGGTGGTGGATTCAGCGGTGGCGGGGAAGGAAACGACCTCGTAACTCACCTTGTCATAAGAGTCGGGGTCTTCGGCGTAGATCGCTTCCAGTTCTTCCACGGTGTAGTTGAGGGTGCTGACGAAGTCAGAAGCGTAAGCATCGAATTGCAGCAGACGGAGCAGGTGCTTGCCGTAGATCTCCTGGTTCATACTTTCACCGAAGTTGGCGGCCAGGAACTCGTCCATCGTGTAGTTGTAGGACTCGGCGGTGGATGCCAGAGAGTCCATATTCAGATCGTACTGGATCTGGACGCTCTCGGGATAGGTAAAGCCGGCAGCCTCGGCGGCTTTCAGGGCGTTCTGGACGTAAGTCATCTGTTCCAGCGCCTGATCCACAAAGTAGTCGTGCCAGATCGTGCCGGCCTCTGCGGGGGCCAGACCCAGCATTTCCAGCAGCATACCGGCGGTTTCGCTGACGGTCTGATCCTTCATAGAACGGGAAGTGTCAATGCCGAGGAGGGAAGAATACTGGGAAGCCGTGCTCATAAAAGTGAGGTAGGCGTTCTGATAGTAGAAACTCACTTCGCCGGCGGAGTATGCTTCGCCGTCAATGGTCACCGCGGTGGCCTTTTTCTGGATGGAGTTGGATCGCCAGATCAGCGTGGCGGCGAGGGCCAGGACGAAAACGCAGGCAATGGCACCGTACAGGATGGTGCTGCGCTTTTCCTTGGCGCGCTGTTCGGCTTCGCGAACAGCCTTGGGGTCGGTGTAGCCGGAGTTGGCCTGATCCTGACGGATCTTCTTTTCTCTAGATGCGCTCATTTGTTGTTCAGTCCTCTCAAATATTCAAATGCATAAAAATGTACAGCATAACGCGCTTGACTATTATACCGAAAAACGGGGCATAGTGCAAGTATAATTATTATAGGAGTTATTCCTGAAATTTACCTGAAAAGCGCCGCAAAAGGGAGTGATTTTCCGGTTTTGCACGCAAGGAAACCCCGCGATGGCCGTGTAGATCTCGTTATAACCTGCACCCTGAGCACAGGTGGGTCGCCTCCGGTTTGCTTTACCGCTTCCAACATCCAGCCGCAGACAGCAGCCGGGAGGCCTGCGAACCACGAACCGATCCGGCATCCCGTATAACGAAATGTGGGTTAAAAAAAGACCTATCACGAACCCCGCAGGGTATCAGCAATTTGCCGTTGGCAGGGAGACTTATTCCTCGTCTTCCAGGAGCAGTTCCATAAACAGGTCGTAGACCGCGTCCATTTCCTCCTCGGAGTCCAGCGTGGAGAGCATATCCTCGCCGTCCACGTGGACGACTTTCAGGATGATCAGACCCATATCGTCCTCGTTTTCCTCTTCGCCTTCCACGGCGGCGGGGAAGAAGGCCTGATAGACCTGCCCGTTATGTTCCAGCGCGTCTACAAATTCCAGAACGATCTCGTTGTCGTCCTCATCGGTAATGGTGATAAAAGTAGGGCCGAAATCTTCCATCGTATCGTTTCTCCTTTTCCTTGATGGTTCTCATTTTACCTGAATCCCGGCCGGATTGCAAGAGAAGGGAAGGTGAAAAAGACGAAAAGGAAGAACGATTTGCCTGCTATATATTGCGCAATTACAAAAAAATTATACAAAATAATGATTTTTTATCTAGAAAAAGCGACATTTTGAATGTTGACAAGGATGGTACAATAGTACATATCGTGGTGTACTGTTGGCTTTTGCCGCGCAGGAGTATGCGGGGCGAAGCGTTTTTGAGTAGGAGGGATCCTTTTGGAAAACGAAAAGAGAGTGCGGCCGGCATCCAGGCCCCCTCGTCATTCCGGTAAGAAAAAACAACGGCGCAAAGCGCTCGGCATTGCTGCCGGTGTTCTGGGCACGCTTGTGTTGGTCGGCGTTTGTACGGCTGTGATGCTGTTCATCATCTTTATGCAGTATGTGGAGACGCTGAAACCTGTTTTGCAGGTGGACGCCAGCGACTATACGATGAACCTGAGTTCCGTGGTCTATTATCAGGACAGCGAAACCGGCGCCTGGAAGGAATTGCAGAGAGTCCACGGCACGGAAGACCGCATCTGGGTGGACTTGCAGGATATGCCCGAGGAGATGTGGCAGGCCGCCGTGGCCATCGAGGATGAGCGGTTCTTCCGGCACGAGGGCGTGGACTGGTGGCGTACCGGCGGCGCGGTGGTGAATATGTTCGTGGGGATGAAGAACACCTTCGGCGGTTCCACCATCACCCAGCAGACGCTGAAAAACATCACGGAAGACGACGATCCGTACGTGAACCGAAAGGTGCGCGAGATCTTCCGCGCCCTGGAATTTGAAAAGAACTATACCAAGTGGGAGATCCTGGAACTGTATCTCAACAACATCTATCTGGGTTGTGGCTGCTACGGCGTGGAGACCGCGGCGGAGTACTATTTTGGCAAGGAAGTTTCCGAACTGAATGCCGCGGAGTGCGCCAGCCTGATCGCCATCACCAACAACCCCTCCCGCTACGGCCCTATGAACGAGATCGAGATCACCGTCACGCAGGAAGACGGGACCAAAGTGATCCGCACGCCCCGGGAACTGAACAAACAGCGCCAGGAGATGATCCTGGACAAGATGAGCGAGGTGGGCGCGGACGGCGAAGCGAAGGATGGCTATGAACCCTTCCTGACGGAGGAAGAAGCCGCTGCGGCCAAGGCCTATGAACTGCCCTTCACCGACGGCAGCGCCGACGTGGACGAGATCGTTGCCGCCGCGAACAATTCCACGATGGTGAACGACTGGTTCGTGGAGCAGGTGATCAAGGAGGTCGCCCGGGATCTGGCGGAGGCCAGAGATGTTTCCGTCAATGCCGCCCAGAGAATGCTGAACAACGGCGGCTACCAGATCTATACCACGATGGATTACGAGATCCAGAAGATCGCGGAGAAGGCCTATGAAAACCGCGCCAATCTGGATGTAAAGAGCGCCGGCGGAGAGCCGTTGCAGTCCGGCATCACCATTATGGATCCCGGAACGGGCCACATCGTTGCTATGGTGGGCTGCGTGGGCCCGAAGGAGGGCAACCTCTGGACGAACTATGCAACGGAGCAGTTCCAGGTGGGCTCCTCCATCAAGCCCCTGACCTGTTACGCGCCTACGCTGGACGCGGGCACCATCACGCCTGCCACGGTGTTTGACAACTATCCCGTCCGGCTTCTGAACGAAACGCCGTGGCCCAAGAACTCGCCCAACACCTATACAGGCCGCACGATGGTCAGCACCGGTATCCAGAACTCCATCAACACCGTTGCGGTGCAGACGCTGGAAACGCTGGGCTATGAGGACGCCTTTGCCTTTGCCACGGAGAACCTGCACCTGAGCCTTGTGTCGGCGGATATGGACGCCAGCCCCCTGGCGATGGGCGGTCTGACCTACGGTTTGAGTACCGTGGAAATGACGGCGGCGTATTCCGCCTTCGTCAACGAGGGCATCTATACGGAGCCCGTGATGTATCTGGAAGTCAGGGACGCCAGCGGCAACACCATCCTGACCAACGACGGAGAAAGCCACATCGCGATGAAGGAGACCACGGCCTACTTCATCAACGATATGCTGACCAAGGCGGTCCAGTACGGTACCGGTACCGCCGCGCAGTTGAAGAATATGACGGTGGCAGGAAAGACCGGTACCACCACTGACAACCGCGCCCGCTATTTCGTGGGTTATACGCCCTACTACTGCGCCGCAGTGTGGACCGGTTACCGAACCAACGAAAAGATCTCTTACAGCGGCAACCCCGCCATCACGATGTGGAAACTGGTTATGGAGGAGATCCATAAATCCCTGCCCAACAAGAAATTCGCCGTCCCGGCCACGGGCTTGGCGGAGGTGACCGTTTGCAGGGACAGCGGACTGCTCCACACCGGCGTCTGCGCCTCTGATATGCGCGGCTCCCGGGCGATCACGGTGACCGTCCCGGCCAACCTGGTTCCCACGGAGACCTGCGATGTGCACGTGATGAAAGACTACTGCACCGAAGGCAAGTGCCTGGCCACTGCGGATTGCCCCGCCGAAGCGGTGAAGCAGGTGGCATTTATGGACGTGGACCGGCCGGACTATTATAATGAGAACGGCTACAAGATCACGGCCACGGATGACGCCTACACCCTCATCTACCGCGAAAAGCAGATCGGTTTGCAGCCTACCATCAAGGCAAACGGCGCAAAGAGTTATCCCAACGGCGTCGGCTGCCCTGCCCACTCCGAGGTCATTTGGGTGGAGGATGAAACGCCCCCCGAAGCGGAGATCGAGGAACCGGAGGATCCGGATTTGCAGGATCCCGACGTTACGGATCCCGGGCATACAGAGCAGGGGGAGACGGATCCCGAGAATCCTGTGCTCACGGAGCCGGATGATCCCGAACTTTCCGAACCGGAAGAACCGGAGGACGAGCCCCTCTATTGGGACGAATGGGGATTTTATTACTGAAAATAAGCAAGGCAAAGCCGCCGGAAACGAATGGTTCCGGCGGCTTCTTTTTTCTTTATTTGGCGGAAAGGGCGGCGCAGTCGGCAGGCGTGCCGGAGAGCATCTCCAATCCGTGGGAAACGGCGGGAAGAACGGCTTCCAGATTTTCCCGGGCGGCCTTGGGGGAGCCGGGAAGGTTGATGATCAGCGTTCCCTTGCGGATGCCCGCCTGCGCCCGGGACAGCATCGCCCGGTCTGTGATCTGCATAGAGGCGTAGCGCATCGCCTCGGGGATGCCGGGGGTCAGGCGCTCGCAGACGGCGATAGTGGCCTCCGGCGTTACATCTCTGGGAGCGAAGCCGGTGCCGCCGGTGGTCACCAGCAACTGGACATCCCCGGCGTCGGCGATGCGGCACAGGGCGACCTCGATTTCTTGCTGTTCATCCGGTACGATGGCGGTGTACGCCACATCATACCCGGCCTGTTTCAGGATCTCTGCCACCAGCGGTCCGCCGGTGTCGGGGCGCTCGCCCCGGAAACTGCGGTCGCTCACGGTCAAAACAGCGGCTCGATACATCATAATTCCTCCTTATTTCAGCGGCAGAATGTCCCGCGGCTGCACCGCCACCGTCAGGCAATTCTTGTCGGGAACGGCGTACCACGCCTCCCGGGGAAGTTCCATACGCAACGGTTCTGCATCGGGGGCAGCACCCTCCGGACGCAGGAGCACGATGGTGGTGAATACGTCCTGTACCACGCGTGTAACTGTACAGGGAAAAGCGTTTACAGTAGTTGGTTCGCAAGGATAAATATGATTAGCGCGGATGCCGACGCATCGGGCGCCCTTGGGAATGTCCTTTCCGCAGAGGAGGGTGAGCCCCAGTTGGGGGAGGGTGATGCGGTCGCCGTCAAAAATGGCTTCGGCATAGTTTTTGCAGCCGGAGAGCCGCGCGGCGGCCTCGGTTTTCGGCTCGTGAAACAGTTCCCGCAGGGTGAATGTTCCCTGGGAGCAGCCGCCGTCCAGCACGCAGACTCGTTTGCAGTTGCGGAACACCTCGCCCCGGTCGTGGGAGACCCAGAGGACGGTGCCGGGGAACTGCTCCAAGGTTTCTGCCAGTTCCAGTTCCACCTGATGCTGTAAGTAACTGTCCAGCGCGGAGAAGGGCTCGTCCAGCAGAATGGCCTTTGGCTCCGACGCAAGGATACGGGCCAGCGCGGTGCGCTGCTGCTGACCGCCGGAGATCTGCGCGGGACGAAGGTCTGCCACGTCTTCCAGACGGAAGCGGCGCAGCAGTTGTGCCGCTGCACTCTCTCTGCGCGCCCGCTCCCGCACGCCGGCAGCAATGTTTTGCCGCACCGTCATATGGGGGAACAGGGCGTACTGCTGAAAGAGGTAGCCGATCTGCCGCTTCCGGGGCGGAAGATCGATCCCGGCTGCGCTGTCAAACAGCGTCACGCCGTCCAGAACGATTTTGCCCTCGTCCGGCGTCAGGATGCCCGCAATGCACCGCAGCGTCACAGACTTGCCGCAGCCGGAAGCGCCCAGCAGCGCCAGCGCTTCGTTTTCGGCGTCAAAGCGGACGTCCAGTTGGAAATCGCCCAGTTTTTTTCGGATGTCCACAGAAAGAGCCATCAGCGCGCGCCCCCTTTCTGCTTTTTGGCTTCCAGCAGATTGACCGCCAGCAGGAACACGGCGGAAATGGCCAGATTCACCAGCACCCATTTCAGCGCGCCTGCGTCGTCATTGGTGCGCCAGAGTTGGTAGACGGTGGTGGAGATGGTTGCGGTGCGGCCGGGGGTGTAACCAGCAATCATCGAGGTGGCGCCGTATTCGCCCAGCGCCCGGGCGAAAGCCAGCACCGTGCCCGCCAGAATGCCCTGCTTGCACACGGGCATCTGTACCCGCCAAAAGACCCAGGCGTTTGATCTTCCCAGCGTCCGTCCTGCGTCTGCCAGGGTTTGGTCAAAACTTTCAAAGGCGCCCCGCACCGTGCGGTACATCAGGGGGAAGGCCACCACCACCGTGGCGAAGATGGCAGACCACCAGGTCATTACCAACCGCGTGCCGAAGGTTTCCAGCACCCACGCGCCGAAGGGGCGCCGGGGACTAAGCAGCGTGAGCAGCAGCCAGCCCACCACGGTGGGGGGGAGGACCAGCGGCAGCGTCAGCACCACATCCAGCACGCCTTTCACCGCCCGGGGCAGTCTGGCGATGGAATGGGCGGCGAAGATGCCGAGGAA
The DNA here is from genome assembly GCA_015068335.1 of Oscillospiraceae bacterium. GTDB lineage: Bacteria > Bacillota > Clostridia > Oscillospirales > Oscillospiraceae > Oscillibacter. The sequence continues at coordinate 8,449 of SVKT01000053.1, forward strand.
AAAGACAATGACGGTGGAGATGGCCGCAATGCGCAAGGAATTGTAAAGAGGAAACCAGTCCATAGGATACCTCACAGTTGGGAATGGGTACGCGGCAGAGGCGCACCTGACGGATCGATGGAATCAGGCGAGGGGAGAGAAGCCAACTGCCTCGAAGCAGGCTTTGGCCTCCGGGGTGGAGAGATAATCAAGGAAAGCCTGTGCAGCCTCACTCTGTGTGCCGCTGTTGATGACGGCGGCGGGGTAGATGACCTGTCCGCACAGTTCGGCGGCAGCGCTGTCCACAACGGTCAGGCCGGCGGAATGGGCGTCCGTGCCGTAGAGGATGCCGCAGTCCACCGTGCCTTCGGATACCTGCGTGGTGACTTCCTTGGCGTTGGAGCCGTAGGTCAGTTTGCCGGCCACGGAGGCTTCGTCGATGCCGTAGTACGCGAAGATCTTTTGGGTATACTGTCCCACGGGCACGTCGCTGTTGCCGATGGCCAGGAGGACCTCTCCGTTTTTCAGCAGGTCCGCCAGTTGGTCGAAGGTCCGGATACCGGCGGGATTGCCCGCGGGGACGGCCAGCGTGACCTTGTTTTCCAGCAGATCGATGCGGCTGCCCTGCACGATGAAGTCCAGACCGTCGGGGTTCTTGTCGGCGTCGCCCTTCAAAGCGCCGTCCAGCGCATTCATCTGCCTGGGAGCGGCGGAAATGAAGAGGTCGCAGGGGGCACCCTCCTGAATCTGGGTTTTCAGGGCGCCGGAGGAGTCATAGGTAGCCGTCACGGTCACATCGGGGGCGACGGACTTGTAGCCGTCAATGGCGGCAGTCAGCGATTCCTGCATCGAGGCGGCGGCAAAAACAAAAATTTCCGTGCTTTGCCCGGCGAGATCCTTTTCCTCGCCGCAGGCGGACAGGGAAAGCGCCAGCATTAGTGCCAGCACCAGTACAAGCAGTTTTTTCATCGCGATTTGCCCTTTCAATATACAATATTTGCCTTGGCTCTGCAAGGAGGAAAGGTCGTGATACTCAGTTGAGGTTAACGGTTAAAGAAAGACGGCGCCGGGCATCCGGCGCGGTCTCTTATTTTCCAAAGGGGCAGTTGGGCCAGTGGCAGGGCTTGCAGCCAAGACACAGACCGCCCTCACCCAGCGTGACCAGATCCTTTTTGGTGACCTCCACGCCTGCCGCCACACGGGGCAGCACCAGATCGAAGACGGTGGCGCCCGCATACATCACGCAGCCGGGCAGGCCCATCACGACAGTGCCGTCCTCAAAATAGCCCAGCAGGAACATCGCGCCGGGCAGGACGGGCGCGCCATAGGTCACGATCCGGGCGCCGGAGGCCTTGATACCGCCGGGGGTGTTGTCGTCCGGATCGACACTCATACCGCCGGTGCAGAGGATGATGTCCGCACCGGTTTTCCGGGCCTCTGTTACCGCGGCGGCAACGTTTTCCACGCCGTCGCCGGAATAGGTGATGGAGACGGTTTCAATGCCGTAGGCAGCCAGTTTATCCCTGACCACGGGGGTGAAGGTGTCCTGAATGAGACCTTTTTTCACCTCGCTGCCGGTGGCAATGATGGC
>SVKT01000054.1 GCA_015068335.1 Oscillospiraceae bacterium
CCATGACCTGCGTCATACTTTCGCAACGCTGGCACTCACCAACGGTGTCGATGCCAAAACGGTGTCCAGCATGCTGGGACACAGCAGCTCCAGCTTCACTCTGGATGTGTACACGCACGTCACCACGCAGATGCAGCAGGCCGCCGCTGATAAGATGGCCAACTTCATGGAAAACGCCATGCCCAGCACACCTCCTCCCGAACCGCCTGATCCTCCGCAGGAAAGCGGATGTAAGGTGCTTCCGTTCGAGAGGGTTGGATAAAATTCTCTGAATGCGTTCAATCATTAAAGGGCGGCTTGGCGTCTGGAACAGTTATCGCCAAGCCGTCTTGCTGTAGCAATACACCCGAATATCTTTCTGCCAAACTCTACACTGCTAAATAATGTTAGCTATATGGATAAAGGCGGTTTATTCGAAATAGAATGTATCAAAAATCACAAATCGGGGATTAATTGTTTTTTGGTCATTTGCTGAAACAACCTTTGTTCTCCCTTGTCCAAAGCAATACGCGGTTTTATATCGAAGTTCACCAACAGATGCCGAAACCCATGGAGAAATATTTTTAAAATCACGATCTCCAGCAGTCTGTAATCCAAAACAAATCCAGTCCTTAATGTTAATTAATACATCAGTAGAATCTTTATACTGCTCAACAAGAGTACATAACCTATCTGTTAGACCTCGATTTGTACAAATGTGTTTTTGCGGGTCTGAAAAAAATTTCAAATATCGATATTCTAATGCCCCTCTGTATCGTTCTATAAGATCTTTCAAATATTGAATGTCCACCATACCGGGTTCGAGAAAATCACGATAAGGTGTTGGTTCATATAAAGCATGTTGTCCTTTCATCCCCCAGTCAAAAAGGACATAATCTTGTACCACAATTTCGTCCAAGATCTTCTTACGCCCTTCTCCACGGGCAACGCGAAGTATATTAGGATTATCCTCTGCCGCAAAAAGTTTTTCTTTCAAAAAAGATAATTCTTGCGGGTTCAGTTCTCTTCCACTTGTTCGTGCTTGGGGAATCTTGTCAATCATAGTTCTAGGGTTAAATGACGAAAATAGATCCATATAAGCCCCTCCTCAAAATTATTATACAAAGAAAACGCTTTATTCTCAACAGAGAGTAATTCGCAAAAACATTTAGCTTACCAACTGCGTCTATTAAATGAAATAGGATCTTAATTGTATTGTGGGTCAGAATGTGGGTAGAGAACAAAAACGGCGCTGGGGAAATCCCAGCGCCGTTACTGTTTATCTGACCCACATTGAAAAGGCAACGTGGGTCATCCTCTCAAATTTCAGAACTATAAACGCAGAAAAACCGCCATCTCTGGCGGTTTTTCCTGCTTTCTGGTCCGAGATGGGAGACTCGAACTCCCGACATCCTGCTCCCAAAGCAGGCGCGCTACCAACTGCGCTAATCCCGGATATTTAGTTTTGCGGCTGTTTCGTCGGTACGTTCTGCCGTGTTTGGCGGCTCTCTCAATGCGGAATCCGTCCGCCGGACAACGCAGGCAACAGCCCCTGATCTTTTGCACAGAGAGCCGGGCCGGTGGCCCGGCTCTCTGTCATTTTACCGTTTCGCTTTACAAAGTCAAGGGGTCTCTTCGCACTCCCGGAGGCAGACCTTCACGCCGGCGAGCATCAGTGCGAACACGAACCAGAAGATGCACATCACCCGGGGGTAGTGCCAGGGGTAGTCCGCCAGTCCGCACACCATAATACCGCACATCGCGGCAGCCCCCGCGCAAATGATGGTGCGCACGGCGCTGTCGGCACAATTCCGCACCGCAGCGGCTGCCCGCCGGATGCCCCACAGCAGGGACGCCAGCAGCGAGGTCACACCCAGCAGACCGGCTTCCAGCCAGACCTGCATATAGAAGTTATGGGCGTGGACGAAGGGCGCCGTACCGTGGTACAGGCCGTAGTCGCGGATATAGGCCTGCGTGGCTGCGCCGCCCAGACCCGCGCCGAAGAACGGGGACTTTTTGATGACCTCGATGGCCGCCGCATACAGGGGGAAGCGGCTGGTGGTGGAGGTATCGGAGGTGTTGGTGATGGTCAGGATGCGGTTCCAGATGGTGCTGGGCAGCAGCGGGATGGCCGCAACGCACAGCAGCGCAAATCCGGGGATCCAACGGGGCTTCCAGAGCACCACGAACACCACCATCGCGCAGGCAAAGCCCACCCAACTGGCGCGGGAGTAGGTCATACCCAGCGCGGTGACGCCGATGGCAAAGGCGCCCAGGGCGGCCAGTTTTCCAAGCAGGCTTCCGGAACAGAGCACCAGCGCCAGCACCAGCGGCAGCAGCAAAATCAGCACCTCGGCAAAGGTGTTGGGGTTATCGAAAAAGGAATCGACGCGGCCGGGCATACCGGGGTTCACATTCACGTCCACGTAGGACAGATTGACCTCCACGCCCCGGATGCGCTGCACGATGCCGTACGCGCCGGACACGGCCACGCAGAAGGCGCCGCCGGCGGCCAGGCGCTTCACATCCCTCTCCGCCTGCACGGCGCTGACGGTGACCAGCACGCTGAGCGCGGCGGAGACGTGATAGCCGAAATAGCGCAGGGACAGCCCCGGCGCATAGGAGCAGACCAGCCCCAGACCGATGGCACCGAACAGCACCAGCGGATACAGGCCGATGTGTTTCAGGTCCAGCCGGAAGGCGCGGTCGTGCATCGCGCCGGCGTGCAGCAGCACCAGCAGCAGCGCGGCCAATTTCAGGCTGTTGGCGTTGTCCCAGCGGTAATAGGGGATGACCCACAGGAGCATAATGCCCCAGGACTGGGCGATGGCGGTCTCGTCGCCGATGCGGAAGGCCAGTCTGGCAAAGAAACTGTCCTCAAAGGTGGCGACCAGCGCCTTGTACAGTTTATGCAGCAGCGCGGACGGCACATTCACCACCGCGGTCAGGATGCCGCACAGGCGGCTTTCCGGCCAGGCACGGCTGAGCGCGCTCTCGCGGCAGAGGACGCGCATAATCGCACTGTCCGCCAGTTGGCGCTCGCACCAGTCGCCCAGCGCCGTCATCAAACGGCACACGGCGCTGTCCCGGTACAGCGACACCAGGCAGGACCACAGATAATAGAGATAACTCTCACGCAGAAGCGTCATAAACACTTGCTCCTCGTTTCGTCAGATCCGGTTTTTCAGGCGGTACATCTGGGTCAGGATGAAGAAGCGCTTCTTCCGGACCAGATTGGCCACCATCTGCTTGTTGGGGCTCAGACCCACAGGCGCCACCTCGGCGATGGCCTTTGCCATTTCGGGCCGCGCGCAGATCTCCTCCACCGCTTTCTGCTTCTTGCGGGGGTGCAGGGGGTTGGAGGCGGCATACTCGTTGCCGATGGCGATGAGCAGTCCCGCCCAGTTGGAATATTCACGCCACTGGGGACGGGCCTCTGCCAGTTTGTGGCGGGCAACCAGTTCGGCCTTGCGCTCCATAAAGCGGCCAAAGACCTTCATATAGTCCTTCATATAGCGGTGGGTTGCGGAGGAAGGATTGAGGAAATAGCGGTAGAGAGGCTGATCCGTCACGGCCAGGGTCTCCGCGTGGCAGAAATACTCCATCAAAAACAGTTCGTCCTCCAAATAAGCGCCCTCGAAGGTGATGCGGGCGGAGCGGATGATCCTGGCGGAGAACAGATAGCGCCAGATGAAGCCGTTGAACACGGGGGCAGTGAGGCGGTCGCCCAGCAGGGGGTACACGATGCCCTCCCGGATGCCCTGCTTGTCATAGATTCCGGCGGGCAGCAGGGGCTCGATGGTCTTGCTGCCGTCGGCATAGAGGTTCAGGTGCCAGCAGCCCACGGTGTCCGCCCCGGTCTGCTCCCGCAGGCTCCACATCGTTTCCAGCGCCCGGCACTCAAAGCGGTCGTCCACGTCCAGAAAGGCGATGTAGTCGCCCCTGGCCTCGTTCAATCCCAGGTTTCTGGCCTCGCTGACACCGGCGTTTTTCTTTTTATGGAACACGCGGATGCGATCGTCCTTCGCGGCGCACGCATCGCACAGTTCGGAAGAACCGTCGGTGCAGCCGTCGTCCACCAGCAGCAGTTCCCAGTCCGCAAAGGTCTGGTTGCGCACGCTCTCCACGCAGTTTTCCAGATAGGTCTTCGCCTGATACACAGGCACGATCACAGAGATACTGGGCATAACATACTCCCCATTCTATCTTGATTTTAACTTTATTATTGTACCGCAAAGCAGCGGTGAGGTCAAGGCTTTGTCCCTTGCTTCCCTTTTACTCTAATTGTGGCTACGGAAATCTCCAGCGATTTCACCAAGCGTTGATATGAGCAGAAAAATATGATAAAGTAAATAAAAAGGGAAAAATTTGTAAGGATGAAAGCGATGATGGAGGCGATCTACAAGCCGCCCGGTCTCACGGACAAGCAGCGGCAGCAGTTGTTCCTCGACTTCGATGTGGGCAAGACCGTGTGCGGCTACAACAAAGCGCTGGTGGAGCAGAAGCTGAATGGTATGAGAGCTATGGCGAAATAACGCAAAAAGGACAGAGAGTCTTCCCTGTCCTTTTGTTATATATTCCAAACTGCTTTATATCCCACACGATTCAGCAGCTCTCTATATGCCGGATCCGCCAATCGTTTCTCCGATTCGGCGGTCTCTTTTGCAATGATTTCGTTTGTTTTTTTGTTGCTCTTTCGTGCGAAAACAACAAAATAAGCAATGGCTGCGGCGATGCCGAGGTACCGATAATCATAGGCATAATTTTCTAACAGCATGAACGATACACCACCGATCAGGAATGCAAAAAACGCAATTCTCCAAAGGAAGCTAAACAACATACTGTGCTTAAAATCCCGCAGTTCTGCTTTGGAAAGCGTGCCGATCTCCATGACATCCGGGTGTATGTACGGCTGCCTACAAGAGGGGCATATTACAACGGGACAGCCGAATTTTTTGTTGTTGTAAATACTTGAGCATCGTGTTTTCTTGCCACAGTAAGGGCATTTTTCAGTCCAATATTGCATAGGAACACCTCCCTTTTGATGGCTGTATTATACGGCGGGAGAAGGAAAAAAGCAACGGTCTTTTTATCTCTTCCGAGGCCCACTCCGGTCTGCGGCATTGGCAATGATTGATGATAAATACGAAATCAGCATTGATTTGGAAAAATAACTAAAACTTTGATAAAGGAGCCAGACTATATGAAAAAGGTTGCGAAATGGCTTGCAGTAATTTCCATTATCGTTTTTGTAATTGATTGGGGCATTATGGGCTTGAAATTACTTGATAACGATTACCTTATCACAGTAGAAGCATACATAGGACTGATTTGCATTGTAGTCTACTTTGTTTGTCTAATGTATAATAAATTTACAAACCGTTGTCCTCATTGTGGCAAGACAAAACAATCTTTTGGAAAATACTGTCCTTACTGTGGTAAGGAAATTAACTGACCAATTTCAATTTGCTGGGCCGTTGCTGTAAAGCTGCCTCTATCCGTCATTTCGACGGATAGAGGCAATTTTATGCCCTAAAACCACAAAAAAGGAAAAAGGGAATCCCCTGCCGCAAGCGGCGCCGCTCAAAAGGTCAGGCGCATATCGTACCACACCGCGCCGCCGTGGCAGGAGGCGGACAAACCCTCGCTGACAAAGCCGAAGGTCTCGTAATAATGCACCAGCGCCGCCTTGCAGGTGAGCACGCAGCCGCTTCTCCCCTGCGCCTTTGCATCCTCGATGACCCGGCGCAGCACCTGCCCCGCAAGCCCCTGCCGCCGGTACGCCGGCAGCGTGTTCACGCCAAAGATCATCTGCCAGGCGCCCTGCGGGTTATGGAAGGACGCGTCGGCGTACATCTCATCCCGCAATATAGGCTCGTCCGTGACCAGTCCGTTGACGAAACTCACCAGAGTGCCGTTCTCATCCTCCAACAGCCAGAAATGGTCGGGATACGCACGCAGGCGGGCTGTAAAGTCCTCTTCCTTCGCAGCCTCGGCGCTCGGGAAACAGGCGGCCTCCACCGCCGTGACGGCGGCCAGGTCCGCGAGGGTGGCGGTTCGGATCTTCATTTCCCTGCTCCTCATTTCAGATAGCGGTAGACCAGCAGCAATCGCGCCGTGGTGTTGTTCAGATTCCGGAAGGCGTAGGGCTGATCCGCCGCAAAGCGGACGGCGTCCCGTTCCAGCAGGCGGAACTCCTTCCCCTCCGCGGTCAGGGTGACGGTGCCGGCCAACTGCGTGGCATAGCAGACGCAGCCGGGGACGGCGGGCTCGGGGGTATATTGGGCGCTGATGTACAGGTCAAGGAAGCGGCTCTCCATACGGGTGACTTCGTCGTAGCCGAAGTTCTCCCGCAGCACCACCTTGCCCGCATCCATACGCACCGGCTTGGTGCCCGCCTCCGGATACTCCGCCAGGGATTCGAAACTGTCGTTTTCCAGAAACAGTTCCGCAGGCACCTTCAAAACCGCCGCCAGTTTGCCCAGGATCGCCACGGAAGGATTGGCCTCCCCCCGCTCGATCTGGCCCAGCATACTGCGGGACACGCCGGCCTCCGCCGCCAGACGCTCGATGCTCAACTTTTTACTTTTGCGGATGCGCTTGATGTTTTCCGCCACAGCCCGGTTCAAATCCATACGCTTCTCCTCCCGGAAAGCCAATATATTGTGCAATACTGCCTCTATACTATGTATTCCGGCAGAGTTTGTCAAGGAAATTCCCCTTCCCCTTTCCCGCATTGCCTTTTCCCCGGACTTCTGGTACAATGGCCTTATTACGAAGGCAGGAGGCACCGATATGGCAGACATTCTTGACTTTAACGCTTTCCGCGACCCCACCGAAATGGACAAAGCATCGCTGCTGGCCTATCTGGAACAGTTGCGCGCGCAGATCGCCGCGCTGGACGAGCGGGAGCCGAAGAATATGAACAGCGAGGCCTACGAAGAATGGGGCGAGCAGCACGAGGAACTGGAAGATCTGGTGGACGAAGTGCTGGACCTTCTGGACGAGATGGACTGACCCCGAAGCGCAAATCACGCATCAAGAAAAAGGCAGTCCCCGGAACGGGGGCTGCCTTTCTGTTTGTCTGGGATGGGTCGACGCGGTCGAACCCCCTGCGCCGTCGGCTGGGGACAGGCGGGTGGCTTTACACCCGCTTCCAGGCGGCGCCGTCCTTGGTATCCACGATCTCGATGCCCTGGGCTTTCAACTCGTCGCGGATGCGGTCGGCCTCGGCGAAGTTCTTTGCCTTCTTGGCCTCGTAGCGGGCCATTACCAGCGCGTCAATGGCGGGGTCGCCCTCGCCGGTGACGGTGTAGCCGCACTCGGTCTTGGCGGTCTGCTGGGCGGCCAGTTCGGCGCGCTTGGCCGCGGCCTTCTCGATGAGGCCCAGGCTCAAAACGGTGTCGAAATCCGCCAGCAGGGCCAGTTTGGTGGCGTCGGTGGTCTGTGCTTTGAGCACGTCGAAAATGGCGGTGACGCCCATAGAGGTGTTCAGGTCGTTGCCCATCTGTTGGAGGAACTTGGCCTTGTACTGGTCAAAGACCTCCTGCTCCACCTCGCCCTCGGGTTTCAGACCGGCGATGCGGGCGATGAGTTTATTGAAGGCGGCCACGGCGTTGTCCAGATTCTCCCAAGTGAACACCAGCGCCTTGCGGTAGTGGCTCTGCAAGCAGAACCAGCGGTAGGCCAGAGGATCGTAACCCTTCTCTTCCAGCAGGGACACGGTGAGGAACTCGCCCTTGGACTTGCTCATCTTGCCGTCGTTGGTGTTCAGGTGGGCCACGTGGAACCACTGCTTGCACCAGGGATGGCCCAGAAACGCCTCGGACTGGGCGATCTCGTTGGTGTGGTGGGGGAAGGCGTTGTCCACGCCGCCGCAGTGCAGATCCAGATACTCGCCGTTGTGTTTCAGGGAGATGCCGGTGCACTCAATGTGCCAGCCGGGATAGCCCACGCCCCAGGGAGAGTCCCATTTCAGAGCCTGATCCTCGAACTTGGACTTGGTGAACCACAGCACGAAGTCGTTCTTGTTGCGCTTGTTGGTGTCCTCCTCCACGCCCTCGCGGACGCCCACTGCCAGGTTTTCCTCGTTGTGGTCGTTGAAGACGTAGTAGCGGTCCAGTTTGGAGGTGTCGAAATACACGTTGCCGCCGGCCACATAGGCGCGCCCGGTCTCCACCAGGCGGGAGACGATGGTGATATAGTTGTCGATGCAGTTGGTGGCGGGCTCCACCACGTCGGGGGTCTTGATGTTCAGTTTGGCGCAGTCGGCGAAGAAGGCGTCGGTGTAGAACTTGGCGATGTCCATCACGGTCTTGTTCTCGCGCTTGGCGCCTTTGAGCATCTTGTCCTCGCCCTCGTCGGCGTCACTCGTCAGGTGACCCACGTCGGTGATGTTCATCACGCGGTTCACGTCATAGCCGGAATAGCGCAGAAACTTTTCCAGCACGTCCTCCATAATGTAGGAGCGCAGGTTGCCGATGTGGGCGAAGTGATACACGGTGGGGCCGCAGGTATACATCTCCACGCGGCCGGGGGTGTGGGTCTGGAATTCTTCCTTCTTATGGGTGGCAGAGTTGTACAGATACATAATCCTTCTCCTTTATTCTTCCGCTTCGGCAGAGGGCTTGCTCTGCCCGTCGTTTTTCATATAATGCTCATCCAGCAGTTTTTCCACCAGTTCCAGCCGGGAGGAGACTGCCGCCAGCCGTTCCAGAACGGGGTCTTTCACGTTGATCTGATCCACGTCGTCTGCGTAGTGGGTGGTCTTGCCGGCGATGCGGACGATCTGGGCCGGGATGCCCACGGCGGTGGCGTCCTCGGGCACTTCCCGCAGCACCACGGCGTTGGAGGCGATACGGGCGTTGTCGCCCACCTTGAAGGGACCCAGCACCTTGGCGCCGCTGGAAATCATCACATTGTTGCCGATGGTGGGGTGGCGCTTGCCCTGATCCTTACCGGTGCCGCCCAGGGTGACGCCGTGGTAGATCAGGCAGTCGTCGCCGATCTCCGCCGTTTCGCCGATGACGATGCCCATCCCGTGGTCGATGACCAGACGGCGGCCAATGGTGGCGCCGGGGTGGATCTCGATGCCGGTCCAGAAGCGGCTCCACTGGGACACGCAGCGGGCGAGGAATTTCAGGTCGTGCTTGTAGCACCAGTGCGCCACGCGGTGGTAGATCACGGCGTGGACGCCGGGATAGAGGAGAAAGATCTCCACTTTGCTGCGCGCCGCCGGGTCGCGGCGCTGATAGGCGGACAGCAGTTCGCCCAAACGGGATTTGGTTGACATAATATAACTCCTTCTCTGCCGCAGGGCAGATATTGAGAAAAACTCTTATTCCGGGTCGGAAATTACAAAAAAATTTAACGCAGGCCGGCGGAAAAAGATCCGTTCAGACAGGGCGGCGGCATCTTACGGACGGGGCGAAAATAAAAACGCCTCCCGTACCGAAGTACGAGAGGCGATTGACTCGCGGTTCCACTCTCTTTTATCACTCAAAGAGGCCTTTGACGCAGGCCGGACGGAGGGCATCCACATCCCCCGCGCTCCCGGGCGCACTTCGCAGTTTCCACCGCAGGCACGCTTGCAGCCGGTGACGCGCCCTCTCTGTCCGCTGGGTGAACTGTTACTCTTCCCGATCATCACGCTATTCACATATACGTCAGTATATTATCAGGATTTGCAGAGTGTGTCAAGAGCATTCCCGCAGGGACGCAGGCTCGTCTGCGGACAGGCATTGCGGCGTTGAAGCCGCGGGCATATTCAGCGGTGACTGTGGTGGTGGTGGCGGTGGCGGTGATGATGGTGGTGGTGGTGGCGGCGGTGATCGGCTTCTTTCTCCTCGCAGCACAGCTCCTCACCGCAGCGCTCCCCTTCTGCCTCCAGTTCCAGCGTAACATGATCAATTCCGTGCGCATGCAGTACCGCGCGCAGCGCCCGCTTCACCCCGCAGGGCTCGGC
>SVKT01000055.1 GCA_015068335.1 Oscillospiraceae bacterium
CCTCCGGAATTTTGGGGATGCCGAAGGAGGGGGCGTAGGCGATCTTGCGCTTGTCCGAAAACGTGCCGAAGAACACCGGGTCGAAGTGCCGGTCCGGGAAGATCTTCGGGTTCCAGATCTGGTCGCTGCCGGAGAGGATCACGTCGTAGGGCAGGTCTGCGGTTTCCAGCGCCCGGGCGCTTTCATAGCGGCGGGCGGAGATGGGCAGGCAGGCTTTGGAAAAGACCTCAAACCGCTCATAGCGCGTTTTCAGCGCCTTGTAGTGCAGGGCGGTGTGGGCGTCGTGGGCGGCGGCGCCCAGTCCCGTGGGCTTTTTGAACAGCGCGTTGTTCTGGTTCACGAAATAGTCCACGATCTCGCATTCGCTGCCTAAGTCTTCCACCGTTTTGGCCGTGGCTGCGGCTTGCAGCAGGGCGCCGTAGTGGTGGATGTGGTAAAAGGTGACAAGTCCTGTCTTCAAAAAAAGACGTCCTTTCTTACTTCAAGTCCATAGGGGCGTTGGCGGCAGACACGGCTGCCTGGTCGTCCTCCCAGACCCAGTCCCGCACGTTGACAATATCGAACTCCGTTTCCGTTCTGCGGATGACCACCTGTTCCAGACCGGAGTTGATGACCAGCCGGCGGCACATAGAGCAGGAGGTGGCGTCTTTGAGCAGTTCGCCGGTCTGGGCGTCGCGGCCCACCAGATAGATGGTGCCGCCCACCATATCGCGGCGGGAGGCGGAGATGATGGCGTTGGCCTCGGCGTGGACGCTGCGGCACAGTTCATAGCGCTCGCCCCGGGGCACCCTCATCGCCTCGCGGGTGCAGTAGCCCAGGTCGGTGCAGTTGGCGCGGCCGCGGGGGGCGCCGTTGTAGCCGGTGGAGATGATCTCGTCGTTCTTGACGATGATGGCGCCGTACACGCGGCGCAGGCAGGTGGCGCGCTCCAAAACAGTCTCGGCGATGTCCAGATAGTAGTTTTCCTTGCTGATACGGTTCATAGAACTCCTCCATCTATATTTTTAATGTGCAGTTCAATTGCTATTCTAGCACGAGGCACAGCCCCTTGACAAGAGCGTTACGCCAACACGCCGGCGCGGACGGCGATGAGTTCCGCCGTGACGGAAACGGCGATCTCCGCCGGGGTCTCCGCCCCGATGGCAAGACCGATGGGGGCGTGGAGCCGGTCGTACTCCTCCGCCGTGAACCCGGCTTCCAGCAGCCGCGCGCGGCACAATTCCAGTTTCTTTTTCGAGCCGATACAGCCGATGTACTTCGCGCCGCTGCGCAGCACCTGGGTCAGCACCTCGTAGTCCGCCTGATGGCCCCGGGTCATAACCACCACGTAATCGTCCGCCGTCAGGGTCAGATGCTTTGCCACCTCGTCAAACCTGCCGCAGAGGACCGCCTCCGCCTGCGGGAACCGTTCCGGCGCGGCGAACTCCACGCGGTCGTCGAACACCACGCTGCGAAAGCCCACCGCCGCCGCGGCGCGCACCAGCGCCTGGGACACGTGGCCGCCGCCGAAGACGCACAGCCGTCCCGCCCGGGCGATGGGGATGCTTAGCCAGCCGTCCCGATACACCGTCCTGCTTTGCAGCAGTTCCGGGTCGGGCGCGCCGTCCGCAAGGCAGAAGCCCGCTCCGTCCGCCAGGTCCAGCGCCGTGACCTGCCCACCTTCCAGACGCCGCACCAGCCAGAGGTTTTCGTTGCCGCCGGCGCGCCGGGCCGCCGTGCGGAACACCGCCGCCGTTTCTTCCGTGGGCGGCAGGTACTGGAAGTGCAGCGTCACATCGCCGCCGCAGACCATACCGAGGCTGGCGGCGTCGCCGTGGACGAAGCGGAAGTGCGCCTGCCGCTCCCGGCCGGACGCCAGCAGTTCCCGCGCCATCCGGGCGGCCTCGTATTCCACATTCCCGCCGCCGATGCTGCCAGCCAGACGGCCGTCCGGGAACACCGCCAGCAGCGCGCCGGCGCCCCGGGGCGTGGAGCCCACGGCCTCCACCACGCTGACAAGCATCACAGGCCGGCCGCCTTCAAGACCGCCGACGATGGTTTCAAAAAATTGCCGCATCAGACCGCCCCTTTCGTTTTTTCCATTGTACCACAGGTCGTTCCCGAACACACGAAAAATAAATTTACTCGTTCCGCCGCGCAAAAAAGCGGACTGCCGCAGCAGTCCGCTTCTGTGAGGGGTCGCTTATTGCTTTGCCTGCTTCATCGAAAGGCCGATGCGGTGCTTTTTCTCGTCCACTTCCAGCACCACCACCTTCACCACGTCGCCCACCGAGACCACCTCGGAGGGGTGACGGATGAACTTGTTGGCCACCTGAGAAATATGCACCAGACCGTCCTGATGGACGCCGATGTCCACAAACACGCCGAAATCGATGACGTTGCGCACCGTGCCGGTCAGTTCCATACCCGGTTTCAGGTCCTTGATGTCCAGCACGTCGGTGCGGAGGATGGGCTTGGGCAGGTCGTCGCGGATGTCCCGGCCGGGCTTCATCAGTTCGGCGATGACGTCCAGCAGCGTGGGCACGCCCACGCCGCACGCGGCGGCAGCCTTCTCCTCGCCGTAAGCCTTGACCCGGGCGGGCAGGTCAGTGAGGGCGCCCGCCTTCACATCCGTCAGGGTGTAGCCGGTCAGTTCCAGCAACTGCTTTGCCGCATCGTAACTTTCGGGATGGACGGCGGTGTTGTCCAGCACGCTCTTGCTCTCCGGCACCCGCAGGAAGCCGGCGCACTGCTGGAAGGCCTTGGGGCCCAGTTTGGGCACCTTTTTCAGTTGGGCGCGGGAGGTGTAGGCGCCGTTCTCCTCCCGGTAGGCCACCACGTTTTTGGCGATGGTGCCGTTGAGTCCCGCCACCCGCTGCAACAGCGAGGGGGAAGCCGTGTTCACGTCCACGCCCACGGCGTTGACGCAGTCCTCCACCACGCCGGCGAGGGCTTCGTCCAGCCGCTTGGGGGGCATATCGTGCTGATACTGACCCACGCCGATGGCCTTAGGGTCGATCTTCACCAGTTCCGCCAGCGGATCCTGCAAACGGCGGGCGATGGACACGGCAGAGCGCAAATTCACATCGTACTGGGGGAACTCCTCCGCCGCCAGTTTGCTGGCGGAATAGACGGAGGCGCCCGCCTCGGAGACGATCATATAACTCACGCCGGCGCCCACCTGCCGGATCAGTTCCACGGTCATCTGCTCCGTTTCCCGGCTGGCGGTGCCGTTGCCGATGGCGATATGCTCCACGCCGTGCTTGCGGATCAGTTTGGAGAGCGTGACGATGGCCTCGTTCTTCTGGCGTTCGCCGTAGGTGGGGTACACCACGGCGGTATCCAGCACGCGGCCGGTACCGTCCACCACCGCCACCTTGCAGCCCATACGGTAGCCGGGGTCCAGACCCATCGTCACCTTGCCCTTGACGGGGGGCTGCATCAGCAGCGGGCGCAGGTTCAGCGCAAACTGTCCGATGGCGCCCTCGGCGGCGCTCTCCGTCAGGGCGGAGCGGGCCTCCCGTTCCAGAGAGGGGAAGATCAGCCGGTCGTAGGCGTCCTCGGCGGCGGCCTTGACGAATTCCATTGCGGCGCTGCCGGGAACGACGACGTGGCGGCGCACGGTGCGCAGAGCCAGTTCAGCGTCCAGTTCCACGCCGACTTTCAGTTTTTCCTCTTTCTCGCCGCGGTTGATGGCCAGCACCTGGTGGCCCTGCAAGCGGGAGATGGGCTGGGAGAAGTCATAATACAGGCGGTAAACGGTGTCCTCCTCCGTGGCGGCGGTGCTGACCAGGCGGCCGTTTCGCGCCAGCACTTCGCGCAGTTTCTTGCGCAATTCGGCGTCGTCGGAGATGGTCTCGGCAATGATGTCGCTGGCGCCGGCCAGGGCGTCCTCCGCCGTTTCCACGCCCTTTTCCGCGTCCACATAGTCGGCGGCGGCGGTCAGGGGCTCGGGACAGTCGGCACTCTGAGCAAAGAGAAGCAGCGCCAGCGGTTCCAGACCCTTTTCCTTTGCCACGGTGGCGCGGGTACGGCGCTTTTGCTTGTAGGGGCGGTACAGGTCCTCCACCTCGGCAAGGGTGTTGGCGGCATCGATGGCGGCGGCAAGTTCCTCCGTCAGTTTGCCCTGCTCCTCGATGGACTTTTTCACCGCCTCCCGGCGCTCCTGCAAGCCGCGCAGGTAGGCCAGCCGCTCTTCCAGCGTGCGCAGGGCGGTGTCGTCCATCGCGCCGTGGAGTTCCTTGCGGTAGCGGGCGATGAAGGGGATGGTGTTGCCCTCGTCCAGCAACTGCACCACGTTGGCAACGTGCCGGGCCTCCTTGCCCAGTTCTTCGGCAATGCGTTGAATGATGGGATCCATACAATGCTCCTTTCGGCAGAAAGCGGCCGCCCTTCGGCGGCCGCTCCATTCCTCTTACTTATGATACAACTTCTTGGTTTCGTATTTTGCCTCGCAACTGACGTTCACGCCCAGTTTTTTCAGCAGTTTGGCGTCCACCTCGCTGAGGATGACGGTGAAGTGGGCGTCGCAGCCGCGCAGTTTGGGCAGTTGCTGCTGCGCCAGTTCCGCCAGCGGGTTGGTCAGGGCGGAGATGGTCAGGGACATCAGCACCTCGTCGGTGTGCAGGCGGGGGTTGCGGTGGCCCAGATACTTGGTTTTCAGTTCGCACACCGGTTCCAGCACCTGCGCCGAGATCAGTTCAAACTGGTCGCCGATGCCGCCGATGGCCTTCAAGGCGTTGAGCAGCAGCGCGGAGGCTGCGCCCAGAGTGCTGGACGTCTTGCCGGTGACCACCCGTCCGTCGGGCAGCACCATCGCGCCGGCGGGACCGCCGGTGGCCTCTGCCTTTGCCAGGGCGGCGGAGATGGCGGGGTTGTTCTCCACGGTCACGTCGCCCTTTTGCATCACCAGTTCCAGACGGCGCACCGGGTCGTCGTCGCACTTGCCCTGCACCCGCTCCACGCAGGCGGTGTAGTACCGGCGCAGGATCTCCCGCCGGGAGGCGGCGCAGCAGACGTCATCGTACACGATGCAGTTGCCCGCCATATTCACGCCCATATCCGTGGGGGACTTGTAGGGGGACTCGCCCTGAATTTTCTTGAAGATGGCGTTGAGCACCGGGAAGATCTCCACGTCCCGGTTATAGTTCACGGCGGTGGTGCCGTAGGCTTCCAGATGGAAGGGGTCGATCATATTCACATCGTCCAGATCCGCCGTGGCGGCCTCGTAGGCCAGATTGACCGGATGGGTCAGGGGCAGGTTCCAGATGGGGAAGGTCTCGAACTTGGCGTAGCCGGCGGAGACGCCCCGCTTGTAATCGTGATACAGTTGGGACAGGCAGGTGGCCATCTTGCCGCTGCCGGGGCCGGGGGCCGTGACCACCACCAGAGAGTGGGTGGTCTCGATATAGTCGTTCTTGCCCAGGCCCTCGTCGCTGACGATGTGCTTCACATCCGAGGGGTAGCCGGCGATGGGATAGTGGCGGTAGCAGCGGATGCCCAGCGCGGTCAGCCGTTTCAGGAAGGCGTCCGCCGCGCTCTGGCCGCTGTAACGGTTCATCACCACGCTGCCCACGTACAGGTCCATCCCGCGGAAAATGTCGATCAGGCGGAGGACGTCCTCGTCATAGGTGATGCCCAGATCGCCCCGCACCTTGTTCTTCTCGATGTCCGTGGCGTTGATGGCGATGACGATCTCCACATCCTCTTTCAACTGTTGGAGCATCCGGATCTTGCTGTCCGGTTCAAAGCCCGGCAGCACACGGGAGGCGTGGAAGTCGTCGAACAGTTTGCCGCCGAATTCCAGATACAGTTTGCCGCCGAACTGGTCGATCCGCCGCTTAATCTGCTCGGACTGGGTGGTGAGGTATTTTTGGTTGTCGAAGCCGATGGACGCCATAGGAAAGCCCCCTCCTGCGTATTTCATCAAATCGCTCCCAGTATATCACAATTTCACTCCGATGGAAAGAAAAAGATATATCCAATTCTGCCCGGTTTTCAAAAAAATCCGCCCCCCTGTCCGGGAGGCGGAAAGAATCTTATTTCTTGCTGTGGAGCGCCTTCATACGCTTTTCGTGGTCCAGAATGGACTTGCGCATACGCAAACTCTTGGGGGTGACTTCCAGCAGTTCGTCATCTGCGAGGAATTCCAGGCACTGTTCCAGGCTCATCTGCTTGGGGGGCACCAGACGCAGGGCCTCGTCGCTGCCGGAGGCGCGGGTATTGGTCAACTGCTTCTTCTTGCAGACGTTGACGGTCATATCCTCGCTGCGGGGGTTCACGCCGATGACCATACCGCCGTAGACGGGGACGCCGGCGCCGATGAACAGCGTGCCGCGCTCCTGGGCGTTGAACAGACCGTAGGTGATGGACTCGCCGGTCTCGAAAGAGATCATAGAGCCGTTGCCGCGGCGGGAGATTTCGCCCTTGTAGGGGGCATAGGAATCAAAGACGGAGGCCATAATGCCCTCGCCCTTGGTGTCGGTGAGGAAGTCGTTGCGGTAGCCGAAGAGGCCGCGGGCGGGAACCAGGAACTCGATCTTCATCCGCTCGCCCACGGGGGTCATCTCCACCAGGTCGGCCTTGCGCTGGCCCAATTTCTCGATGACGCTGCCCACGCAGTCGCCGGGGACGTCCACCACCAGCCGCTCGATGGGCTCGCACTTCACGCCGTCCACTTCCTTATACAGCACGCGGGCGGGAGAGACCTGGAACTCGTAGCCCTCGCGGCGCATCGTTTCAATGAGGATGGACAGGCTCATCTCGCCGCGGCCGGCCACGTTGAAGGCGGTCTCGGTGTCGGTGTCGGTGACGCGGAGGGACACGTCCTTCAAGGTCTCGCGGTACAGCCGCTCGCGGATCTGGCGGGAGGTGACGAACTTGCCCTCGCGGCCTGCGAAGGGAGAGTCGTTGACGGAGAAGGTCATCTCCATCGTGGGCGCGGAGATCTGCACGAAGGGCAGGGGCTCGGCGCAGGCAGGCACGCAGATGGTATCGCCGATGGTGATGTCGCCGATGCCGCTCATCGCGATGATGTTGCCGGCGGAGGACTCGGTGACGCTCTTCTTGGCAAGGCCCTCGAACTCGTAGATGGCGGTGGCCTTGGCCTTGCGGGACACGGCGGAGGGGTCGTGGTAGTTGCACACCACGATCTCCTGGTTCTGCTTCAACGTGCCGCGCTCGATGCGGCCGATGGCAATGCGGCCAACGAACTCGTTATAGTCAATGGAGGAGACCAGCATCTGGAAGGGCGCCTCGGTGTCGGCCTCGGGGGCGGGGATATATTCCAGAATGGTCTCGAACAAAGGCACCAGATCGGTGCCTGCCACCTCGGGAGAGTAGGAGGCGGTGCCCTGACGGCCGGAGCAGAACAGCATCGGGGAATCCAACTGCTCGGGCGTGGCGTCCAGATCCATCAGCAGTTCCAGCACCTCGTCCACCACCTCGTGGATGCGCTGGTCGGGTCGGTCGATCTTGTTGACCACCACGATGACGCGATGGCCCAGTTCCAGCGCCTTGGACAGCACGAAACGGGTCTGGGGCATCGGGCCCTCGGCGGCGTCCACCAGCAAAATGACGCCGTTGACCATTTTCAGGATGCGCTCCACCTCGCCGCCGAAGTCGGCGTGGCCCGGGGTGTCCACCACGTTGATCTTGGTGTCTTTATAGCGGATGGCGGTATTCTTGGCCAGAATGGTGATGCCGCGCTCCCGTTCCAGATCGCCGGAGTCCATCACACGGTCCACGGTTTCCTGATTGTCGCGGTAAGCGCCGCCCTGTTTGAGCATCTCGTCCACCAGCGTGGTCTTGCCGTGGTCGACGTGGGCGATGATGGCGACGTTGCGAAGATTGTTGTTCTGCATAGTTGTCTGTCTCCTTTACGCGGAAGCACTCCCGGTTGCATTTCACATACAGCCAGTTATTATAGTCCCATTTTCCCCGCATTTCAAGAAAAAACTGCACATTTTTTCTCTTTTTTGCGGCGCAAAACCGCCCCTCTGCCGCATTTTTTCACAAAGAAACCCGTTTTTCGGCGGGATTTTTGGCCCCTCCGTACATTGACCTTCCCGCTGCACGCTACTATAATGAACTTGCTGCCACGGAAGCGACGCAAGCGCCGCACGTTCCGCGGCAAGTAACGTGGTCCGCCGGGACCACCCCTATGGAGGCAGTTTGCCGTGTATCGCATCAAAACATTCAACAAGATCTCCCCCGTCGGTCTGACCCGATTCGACAGCGAACATTACACCGTCAGCGACAGCGAAACGAATGAGGACGGCATCCTCGTCCGCTCCGCCAAACTGCTGGATTATACCTTCCCCGAAAGCCTGCTGGCCGTCTCCCGCGCCGGCGTGGGCGTGAACAACATCCCCCTGGACCGCTGCTCCGAGGCCGGCGTCGCCGTCTTCTCCACCCCCGGCGCCAACGCCAACGCCGTGAAGGAACTGGTGCTGTGCGCGATGCTGATGGGCTCCCGGGACGTGCCCGGCTCCATCCGCTGGGTGCGCGAGCAGGCCGAGTCCGGCATTGAAGTGTCCACCGTGGTGGAAAAGGGCAAGTCCGCCTTTATCGGTCCGGAACTGTACCACAAGTCCCTGGGCGTCATCGGCCTGGGCGCCATCGGCGCGCTGGTGGCCAACGTGGCCCTCTCCCTGGGTATGGACGTCTACGGCTACGACCCCTACCTGTCCGTGGACGCCGCCCTGCGGCTGGATCGCCACATCCACGTGGTCAAGGACATCAACGAACTGTACAAGCGCGCGGACTACATCACCATCCACATCCACTTCACCGAAGCCACCCGCAACCTCATCGACACCAAGGCCATCGCCGCGATGAAGCGGGGCGTGCGGTTCATCAACCTGGCCCGGGGCGAGATCGTGGACGACGAGGCGATGCTCGCCGCGCTGGACACCGGCTGGGTGGCCGCCTACATCACCGACTTCCCCAACAACCGCCTGCTCCAATCCCCCCACGTCATCGCGATGCCCCACTTAGGCGCCTCCACCCCGGAGAGCGAACAGAACTGCGCCGTGATGGCCGTGGACGAGTTGAAGGACTATCTGGAAAACGGCAATATCCGCAACAGCGTGAACCTGCCCAACGTGGAGATGGCGCGCAGCGGCGTGCAGCGGATGTGCATCATCCACCGCAACATCCCCGCGATGCTGGCCAACATCACCACCCTGCTCAGTAAGGACGGCGCCAACGTGGAGAACCTGACCAACAAGTCCAAGGGCGACTACGCCTACACGCTGGTGGATCTGGGCTCTGCCGTGGATCAGTCCGTCATCGAGGATGTGCGGGGTCTGGCCAACGTCATCCGCGTCCGGGTCATCGAATAAATCATTCCGTGTCTGCCGCAGCGCTCCTGCGGCAGACCTTTTTTCATTGACAGCACCGGCGCGAGCGGGTACAATAGACCATACCCCACGGGGGAACTCCCCCCGCACGGACACGCGCCAGTAGCTCAGTTGGATAGAGCACCTCCCTCCTAAGGAGGGGGTCGGGGGTTCGAATCCCTTCTGGCGTGCCAGACCGCCGCAGGCAAAATCGCTTGCGGCGGTCTTTTTCCGTCTTCGCGCCAAACCCGGTTACAGCGGCGGCTCTTTTGTAAACAAATGCGAACGATTTGTAATCACTCTGTAATTGTATTCCTTTTTCACTTTCATATAATGAAAGGGAAAAACAGACATTTCTTCATACAAAATCCGAAACCAATTCCAGGAGGAACATCAAATGCCAGAAGTTACGATCCAGCC
>SVKT01000056.1 GCA_015068335.1 Oscillospiraceae bacterium
CCAGCAGTTGCACCGCCGCATTCACGGCAAAGGGCCGGATGCGGCCAATCAGCGGTTTCAGGATCATATTGACCGCCACCAGATCCAAAATCAGGCCGCTGCTGACGGAAAGTCCCGCCCGCCGGGTCTTTTTCCAGAGCATCAAAAGCACCGCCATAGCGATCCAGATCTCTCCGTGGTTGCTCAACTGGGTGAACGCCGGAACGACCCGATCCAGAAACGGCGTCCGCACACAGGCCTGGATCCAGTCCAGAACCGCGAGTTCCATTTGCTGCATACCGCACCCTCTCCTCACTTCTCGTATTTTCTTCCCACTACTATACCAGAAATCCCACATTTTGCAAGGCACGTTTCTTCATACCCCTTTTACCCTTTGTGCTAATTTTGGGGATAAAAAATCTCTCTTCGTCATATCGACGGAGGGAGATTTTTTCCGATAACGACAGTTCGATAAATTGGAATTTACTCAATATTCTTTTTTGATTTCAGATAACGGAGAATCCAAACGATGGCACATATGTCCCATACTATTGCACAAATAATATGCAACGCAAAAGACACAGAGTTTGTATATCCATATGTTAAATCAACAAACAAATTGATGTTCCATACAACTGCACAAATGCAGTTTATAATCACTACTGCTAAATTAACCTTTTTCTTGTCGTCCATTATGAACATCTCCGTCAAATTATAATTTATCTCTCAGAGGTATTTTAACAAACACCTGCCTAAACTTCAATAACTGGTAAAATTGTCAGAGTTTCCTTTATCCGCCCAAAAGGTAAAAGGGCGGTCTTCATCCCGCAGCCGCGAGCCTTTTGACGGTCAAAAGGCCCCATCCATCGGGATAGGGCCTTTCCATCACGTATGTTTCCTGCGCATCCTGAAAAGCAGGACCGCTGTCACGCCGCAGACCGCCGCCACGGCAGCACACACGACCCAGAGGTTATCCATCGTATGAGAAGTTTGCACAACAGGCACCGTCTCGGGGGCAGCAGAGGGATGCAGGTCATACGCCCGCTCTGTCACCGGCAGGTTTTCGTTGGCAGGATCGCTGAGGCACACCCAGCCCCGGGCCGCCATATAATAACCGATCCGGCCCCAGACACGGCCGTCGGCATCGGTCCAGACGGGATCGGGCAGCAATTCGCTGTACCCCTGCTCCAAGTGATCGAAATCCGCCACGATCTGGCCAGAGCCGGGATAACTCCAAAAGATGACCCGACGGTCTTCGGATTTGCAGAGTTCCGCAAAAGATCCGTCATACGGCACGAACTCCGCTTCGTGCTCCTCCGTAAAGGACCGATTATCATAGATCAGGAGCATATCTTTCATATCCAGCCAGCCGGTTTTCCTGCTCTCGCCGTATTCCACAACGCCCCAGACGGTGCCATCCTTCTCGTAGGTGAAGGAGACCCGCAGCGCCACGCCGTTTTCCAGCACGGCAATATCTCTGCCGCCGGGCTTTTCGTACAGCACCACACCGCCCTCGACGCCGTTGGTGTAGTAACTGCGGTCCAGATATTCACACTGGTTGGCGTGGGTGTTGTAGAAATTGTCATCCGGCGTCCAGATCACGTCGGCAGAGACGGTCACCGCCAGCAGCCAGACCGTCAGCAGCGCGCACAACAGTTTTTTCATCATCCGTTCCTCCTTATAAAATCAGAGCCAGCACAAGGCCCAAACCGTAAGAAAACACATTGGCGCAAAGCGCCAGCAAATACGGGCGGCGGATATCTTCTCCGCAGGCACGATAGCAAACGCCCTCCACGGCGATGGCAGCCGCTTCCAGCGGCAGCGCCGGGCAGCCCAGTGCGTGCAGCAGCACCACCGCAGGGTTGGTCAGCACATTCACCAGCACCGCCAACTGTATGTCACGGCGCCTGCGGACGCCCCAGAGAACTGCCAGCGGAAGTTCCAGCAACAGCGTCAGTCCCAAAGAGATTGCAAATGCAGAAACCCTCACTGCCTCACCGCCTTTCGCAGCCCCGGAAGCAGCAACGCCAGCGACGTCAGTGACAAAATCGCAGCGGCTCGCCCGGTAAGTGCCGGCGCGCCGAAGGCTGACGGCAGAAACCCAAGAAACAGGCCAAAGGTCAAGATCCCGAAGGCAAAGCCCCTCGCCCCCGGCAGCAGGCGGGCTGCCGCCCAGAGGGTCAGCGGCATCGTCATATTAAATAGCAGCACCGCCATCGTGCCGAAAACCGGGGAGCCGGACAGCAGCATAGATCCCGCGCACAACAGCAGCGATGCCAACGCGATGCGCCGCATACCGAACCGATCCGCCAGATAGCCGCCCGCTGCCTTGCCCGCTGCCACGGCAAACGTCAGAAGCAGCACCCACCGGCCTTCGCCCTTCCACGGAAAGGTCAGGTTCATTCCCACAAAGGAACGCAGCACCACCACAGCCAGCAGCGCCGCCAACGGTACACCCACAGCCTTCCACTTCGGCAGTTCCGGCTTGGTATGCAGTTCGTCGCGCTCCGCCCGGAACAGCAGCAGCGCCGCAGCCACCGCCAGCAGCACCGGCGGCAGGATCAGGAAGGGCAATTCCATCCCTCGGCCCAACAGCGTTCCCACAAACAGCCCCACGGCGCCGGGAGACACAAATAACCCCAATGGTCCCGCGCGCTCACCGGAAAGTGTCAGCGTTTCCAGCCCGGCACCTATGTGGAAGGCTGCGTTTCCAAGCCCCGCCGTCCATACGGCCAGCACAGGCCAGTCGGTCAGGGCATACGCCGCCGCCACCAGGATCGCTCCGGCCGCAGCCACAGCGCCGTCCCGCTTCCAACCATCCGCAAGAAGGCCCAGCGGCATCTGCATCGCAAAGGCACAGAAATTGTAGAGGATCAGCAGGCCTGCCCAGTCCCAATGGCCCGGAAACGCCCGGAACAGAAGAAAGGCACAGCCCAGATCCACCAGAAAATGTCCCGCGCAGCAGACAGTAAGCGTCCGTTTCACAATGCCCCTCCCCCCTGTTTTTCCACATTATACTATATAGACGATTTTTCCGAAAAAAAGTTCCGAAGAATTTTCCTCTTGTTGCAAAAACCACTTGCTCTTGTGGTAGTTGACCACTATAATAACAATATCTTGTATTGGGAGGTGACGCTTATGCGGATCTGCGGCCTGCAAAAACTGGCTATGGTAGACTATCCGGGCAAACTTGCCGCCACGGTTTTCACCGGGGGCTGCAACCTGCGCTGTCCGTTCTGCCACAACGCCCTGCTGGTGACCCGTCTGGCGGAATCTCCCCCGCTGGATCCGGAGGCGGTCCTGTCCTTCCTGCGCTCCCGCAAGGGGCTGCTGGACGGCGTGGTGCTCTCCGGCGGCGAGCCGCTTCTGCAAAGCGACGCGCCGGACTTCCTGAGATCCCTTCGGGAACTGGGACTTTCCGTGAAACTGGATACCAACGGCTGCTATCCCGAAGCGCTGTCGAAGATTCTGGAACAGCACCTTGCAGACTATGTGGCTATGGACATCAAGAACAGCCGGGAAAAGTATCCGGTCACTGTCGGGATCCCGGACTTTGATGTTTCCCCAGTGGAAGAAAGCCTGCGGCTTTTGAAGGAGAGCGGCGTGGATTACGAACTGCGCACCACCATCGTGCGGGAGTTCCACACTGCGGAGGACATCGCGGACATCGGCCGCTGGTGTCAGGGCGCGCCCCACTACTATCTGCAAAACTTTGTGGACTCCGGAAATCTGGTGGGCGAGGGCTGCCACGGCGTGGAACCCTTGGAATTGCAGGCCTTTGCTGATATTGCAAGGCCGTTTTTCGGTCAGGTGGGCATCCGTGGAGTCGACTAAATCTTGTGACTCTTTGTGGAAACATCCCAATTTTTTCACAAGATATAGTGGTTTCTTCTAATTGACTTCTTTCCAGCGGTTGGTTAGAATGGATATTGGTGAGCGCCACGGACGGTGGCGCCCTTCCCTTGTCTTCATACAAATAATAAAGTTTATTCAATAGATAAGAACACAGAAAGAGGAGAGGAACTTATGTATCAGGTCGTCAAGCGCGACGGACAGGTCGCCGACTTTAATCTGTCCAAGATCAGCGTTGCCATCACCAAGGCATTTGAGGCCACCAAAACCCAGTACAACCCCGACACCATCGACTTTCTGGCGCTGAAAGTCACCGCCGACTATCAGAACAAGATCAAGGACGGCAAGGTCACCGTGGAAGACATTCAGGACAGCGTGGAATCTGTTCTGGGCAAGGCCGGTTATGATGATGTTGCCAAGGCCTACATTCTGTATCGCCGTCAGCGCGAGAAGATCCGCAACCTGAACACCACGATGCTGGACTACAAGGATCTGGTGGACAACTATTTGCAGATCAACGACTGGCGCGTGAAGGAGAACTCCACCGTCACCTATTCCGTGGGCGGTCTGATCCTCTCCAACTCCGGCGCCATCACCGCCAACTACTGGCTCAGCGAGATCTATGACGACGAGATCGCCAACGCCCACAAGACCGGCGCTATGCACCTGCACGATCTGTCTATGCTCACCGGCTACTGCGCAGGTTGGAGCCTGAAACAGTTGATCCAGCAGGGCCTGGGCATCCCCGGCAAGATCAACTCCGCCCCCGCCGCGCACCTCTCCACCCTCTGCAACCAGATGGTCAACTTCCTGGGCATTATGCAGAACGAGTGGGCCGGCGCACAGGCGTTCTCCTCCTTCGACACCTATCTGGCTCCCTTCGTCAAGGTGGACAACCTGACCCAGAAGGAAGTCAAGCAGTGCATCCAGTCCTTCGTCTACGGCGTGAACACCCCCAGCCGCTGGGGCACCCAGGCGCCCTTCTCCAACATCACGCTGGACTGGACCGTGCCCAAGGATCTGGAAAACCTGCCCTGCATCGTCGGTGGCAAGGAACTTGACTTTACATACGGCGACTGCAAAAAGGAAATGGATATGGTGAACAAGGCGTTCATCGAGATTATGACCGAAGGCGACGCCGTGGGCCACGGCTTCCAGTATCCCATCCCCACCTACTCCATCACCCGCGACTTCGATTGGAGCGAGACCGAGAACAACAAACTGCTGTTCGAGATGACCGCCAAGTACGGCACTCCCTACTTCTCCAACTACATCAACTCCGATATGGAGCCCTCCGACGTGCGTTCTATGTGCTGCCGTCTGCGTCTGGACCTGCGCGAACTGCGCAAGAAGTCCGGCGGCTTCTTCGGCTCCGGCGAATCCACCGGCTCTGTGGGCGTTGTCACCATCAACCTGCCCCGCATCGCCTATCTCGCCGAGACTCCCGAGGATTTCTATGCCCAGTTGGATAAACTGATGGACATCGCCGCCCGCTCCCTGAAAACCAAGCGCACCGTCATCACCCGTCTGATGGACGCCGGTTTGTATCCCTACACCAAGCATTATCTGGGCACCTTCGAGAACCACTTCTCCACCATCGGCCTCATCGGTATGAATGAGGTTGGCCTCAACGCCAAGTGGCTGCGCAAGGATCTGACGCATCCCGAGACCCAGCAGTTCGCACAGGATGTGCTGAACCATATGCGCGAGCGCCTGTCCGACTATCAGGAGATGTACGGCGACCTGTACAACCTGGAAGCCACACCCGCCGAGTCCACCACCTTCCGTCTGGCCAAGCACGACAAGAAACTCTATCCCGACATCATCACCGCCGCCAAGGACGAGAACGACACCCCCTACTACACCAACTCCTCTCACCTGCCCGTGGGCTACACCGACGATATCTTCGAGGCACTGGCCGTGCAGGATGACTTGCAGACCCTCTACACCTCCGGCACCGTGTTCCACGCCTTCCTGGGCGAGAAACTGCCCGACTGGAAGGCCGCCGCAGCACTGGTGCGCAAGATCGCCGAGAACTTCAAACTGCCCTACTACACGATGTCTCCCACCTACTCCATCTGCCACGAGCACGGTTATCTGGTGGGCGAGCAGCCTACCTGCCCCCACTGCGGCGCCGCCACCGAGATTTGGAGCCGCATCACCGGCTACTACCGTCCCGTTCAGAACTGGAACGACGGTAAGGTCCAGGAGTACAACCACCGCAAGGAATACGAGGTGGAGACCTCTGTGATCGAGGGCCGCCGTCTCTGCGACCGCGAGGGCACCCCCGCTCCCGCCGCAGCGGAAGCCGCTCCCGTTCAGGCAGCCGAGGGTCTGTATCTGTTCACCACCGCCACCTGCCCCAACTGCAAGATCGCAAAGGCAGAACTGGACAAGGCCGGTCTGCACTATGAAGTGCTCAACGCTGCCGAGCATCCCGATCTGGTGGCCCAGTACGGCATCCAGCAGGCTCCCACTCTGATCATCCGCAAGGGTGAAACCACCGAAAAACTGGTTGGCGCTTCTCCCATCAAGAAGTTCGCCTCCACCGCGAAATAAGCCGAAATTTCTATGAAGAAACCGCCCGCAGGTCTTGTACCCGCGGGCGGTTTTTGGTATACTGTATCTGTCGAATTATGCAGTGCCAAACCGAGCAGACAAGGATGTGTTCTTATGACCGAACAGTTTGATATTATCATCGTAGGCGGCGGCCCCGCCGGCCTCACTGCCGCTATCTATACACGCCGTGCAGGAAAGTCCGTTCTGGTTCTGGAAAAGGCCAGTATGGGCGGTCAGATCGCCTCCTCTCCCAAGGTGGATAACTTCCCCGGCAACCCCGCCATTTCCGGCATCGAACTGGCAGAGATCCTGTATACCCAGGCAGAAGAACTGGGCGCCCGCATCGAGTTGGAAGAAGTGCTGGAAATCCGGGACGGCGCCCCCAAGACCGTGGTGACCGACTATAACACCTACACCGGCACCGCCGTGATCCTTGCCACCGGTATGAAACACCGCACGATGGGACTGGACCGGGAAGAGACCCTGCCCGGCGTGTCCTTCTGCGCCGTGTGTGACGGCGCCTTCTACGCCGGACGCGACACCGCCGTCTGCGGCGGCGGCAATACCGCCCTGCAAGACACGCTGTACCTCTCCGAGATCTGCCGCAGCGTCACGCTCATTCACCGCCGCAGCCAGTTCCGCGCCGACCCTATTCTGGTGGACGCGGTGGCGAAACGCAGCAATGTCACCATCCTGACGGACACCGTGGTGGAATCTCTGCTGGGCGAGGACGCCCTGACCGGACTGCTGCTGAAACATACGATCACCGGCGAGTCCCGGGAACTGCCCGTCCACGGCCTGTTTGAAGCCGTGGGCCAGCAGCCGGAATCTGCCCTGCCCCGCGCCCTCGGCATTGCCGACGAAGCCGGTTTCATTCCTGCGGCCGAAGACTGCCTGACCCCCGCCGCCGGCATTTTCGTGGCGGGAGACTGCCGCGTGAAGGAAGTGCGCCAACTGACCACCGCCTGCGCCGACGGCGCCGTGGCGGCTCTTGCAGCCTGCCGTTTTTGCGGATAAATACTGTCCAAAACAGCCCGGATAACCTCCGGGCTGCCGCTGTTTTTATACCTGCTATTAGCCCTGCTGAACACTGGAAAACAAGGCTATTATGCCTGCCCAAGCACTCTGTGAAAGAACGGTCAGATTCTGTCATAATTGCCTATTGCAAGGGTTTTGCAAATTCGATACAATAGGTATGACCTTTAAATGGAGTACTATGGATTTCCGTATGAGGTGATGCATATGAGCAACCCGCAGACACAAGCCAAGGCCATCCGCGCCCACTTGCTTTCCGCAATGAGGGACGGCGAATACGCCGCCTGCGAGCGGCTGCCCCGAGAGAGCGTATTGTCCGAACTGCTGGGCATCAGCCGCACACAGTTGCGGGACATTCTGGCCTCTCTGGAACGGGAGGGCTTTATCACCCGCCGGCACGGCGTGGGCACCATTATCAACCGCCACGTCCTCCAATCCCACTCCCGTATGGATATCGAAGTGGAATTTCTGGATATGATCCGGCAGGCGGGATACACCCCTGCGGTGGAGCGTGTTCAGGTCACCGAGGAAGCCGCCGACGAAAAGATCGCCGCACAGTTGGGTCTGGCAGTGGGCGCGCCTGTGATCCGGGTCTCCCGCCTCTGCACCGCAGACGGAAAACCCGCCATTTACTGCGAGGACATTCTGGACAAGGCGCTGATCCGCCGCCCCTACACCCAGCAGGATCTGATGCAGCCCATTTTCCACTTCCTGCAAGAGTTCTGCGGCGTCTATGCCTATCTGGATCTCACCGACCTGCGTCCCGTGGCGGCCGACGAAACGCTGGCGGACATTTTCAAGGTCCCCGTGGGAACGCCCCTTCTGAATATGGACGAACTGGACTATGACATCGACGGCAAGCCGGTGTTCTGCTCCAATGAATATTTTGCAGACGGGATCTTCCGCCACACCGTTCTGCGCAAAAAACTGTGAGAAACAAACTGTTGATAAAGGAGTCTGCGTGATGAAAAAAGTAGCCGTCATTATGGGCAGTGATTCCGACTGGCCCGTAGTCAAAGGTGCCTGCCAGCAACTGGATACCTTTGGCATCCCCTATGAAGCGCACATCCTCAGCGCCCACCGCACCCCCGCAGAAGCCGCGGAATTTGCCCGCAGCGCCCGCGCCAACGGCTTCGGCGTGCTGATCTGCGCCGCCGGTATGGCGGCTCATCTGGCCGGCGCTTTCGCCGGCAACTCCACGCTCCCCGTCATCGGCATTCCTATGAAGGGCGGCGCAATGGACGGTCTGGACGCCCTTCTCGCCACCGTGCAGATGCCCAGCGGCATCCCTGTGGCAACGGTCGCCATCAACGGCGCCAAAAACGCCGCCGTGCTGGCTGCCCAGATCCTGGCCGTCAGCGACGACGCCCTGGCCGCCAAACTGGACGCCGCACGCGCTGATATGGCGGCACAGATCGCGGAAAAAGAAGCAAAATTGCAGGCTGAACTGAACGCCTGAAACGAAACAAAACATATTTTGATTTGGAGGACTTACTTATGAAACTGCTCTATACCGGCAAGACCAAGAATGTTTACGCTCTGGAAAACGGCAACTGCCTGTTGAAGTTCAAGGACGACTGCACCGGCAAGGACGGTGTGTTCGATCCCGGTGAAAACTCCGTGGGCCTGACCATCGAGGGCGTGGGCGACGTGAACCTGCGTATGTCCATCTACTTCTTCGAGAAGATCAACGCCGCCGGCATCAAGACCCACTATGTCTCCGCCGACCTGGCCAACACCACGATGGAAGTCCTCCCTGCCAAGGTTTTCGGCAAGGGTCTGGAAGTCATCTGCCGCCGCAAGGCCGTTGGCTCCTTCATCCGCCGCTACGGCGCCCTGATCGAGTCCGGTGCCGACCTGCCCTCCTACGTGGAGACCACCCTGAAAGACGATGAGAAGGGCGATCCCCTGATCACCAAGGACGCTCTGGTGGCTATCGGCGTGATGACCGACGAGCAGTACGAGTCCCTGAAAGCACAGACTCAGCAGATCACCAAGATCGTGGCTGACGATCTGGCCGAAAAGGGCCTGGAACTGTACGACATCAAGTTTGAGTTCGGCTACGCTCCCGACGGCACCGTGATGCTCATCGACGAGGTCGCTTCCGGCAATATGCGCGTCTACAAGGACGGCGAGTATGTCGATCCTATGAAACTCAACGAACTGTTCTTCGCTTGATCCCCACTACTATCTTTCAGGAGTAATTTACAATGGGTGGTTTTTTTGGCGTAGCCTCCAAGCGGGACTGCGTGCTTGACCTGTTCTTCGGCGTGGACTACCACTCCCATCTGGGTACCAAGCGCGGCGGTATGGC
>SVKT01000057.1 GCA_015068335.1 Oscillospiraceae bacterium
CATATGTACCTCCACAAAAGCATTTTACGGGTAAAAAAAGAAGCGATACTCGGTTATCAAACCAAGTATCGCTAACTTTTGTTTAGCCAACCCCGTCTGACAGATGCCGTAAAATAGTTAAATTTTTGATTTAACTGTTTTACGAGCACCCGCCAATGCAGCAGTCCTTTTTTTGCCCGGTACGGCCGCCCGGGGCCCCACAAAGTGGGGCGCGCCGGGAAGTCAATTGGGGTCAGCCCGCCTTTTTTGCCTCGCTGGGGATCAGCCGCTCCTGGAATCCGCTCTCGCCCGGACAGCAGATATCTCCCGCCACCGCGGCGTCTTCGCAGATATACAGGTTGGCCTGCACACCCTCCGGGCGATTGGGATAATTGGTGACGGTATAAGTGTAGCGGGTGACCTGTTTTCCGCAGCAGGCGGTGAGGTCAAACCCTTGCAGCCGCTGCAATTCGTTGTAGGCGAGGTAGGATGCGTTGAGGGTCTCCGGGAACAGGAATTGCAGGGTTTCCAACGGCTCCTCCACCACCTCCCAGCCCAGAGATTGCAGATAGGCGATGCGCTGGGCGTTGTCGGACAGAACCGGAGCCTTATCTTCTGTATGGGAACGACCGGACAGAAGGATCACAGCAGCGATGACCAGTCCCACGGCGATCACGGCTGCCACGGCCTTTTTTTTGGAAAAACGCGCGGTCCAAATGAACATATTTCATCCCTCCTGCTTGTTCTTATTCATTTTTGGGGAGAAGTATGATAAAATACCTCCAAAAGAACAGCCTTTGGGAAAGGAAGACCGTTTATGGAAAAACAGCGTCTGGATAAGATCATTGCTTCCACGGGCAAGTGGTCCCGGAAGGAAGTGAAAAACCTGATCCGTCAGGGGATGGTTCTGGTGGACGGCCTGCCCGCCCGCAGCGCCGAGGATAAGGTGGATCCGGAGCAGGCTGTCATCGTGGTGAACGGGGAGGAACTGACCTACCGCAAGGTCACCTGGGTGATGCTGAACAAGCCGGCGGGATATCTTTCCGCCACGGAGGACGGCCGCGGCCTCACGGTGCTGGATCTGCTGACGCCGGAACTGCGCAAGCAGGGTCTGTTCCCTGTGGGGCGGCTGGACAAGGACACCGAGGGACTGCTGCTGCTGACCAACGAAGGTGGTCTGGCCCACGATCTGCTCTCGCCCCGCCACCACGTGGACAAGGTTTACTATACCAGAGTCAGCGGGCGGCTGACGGAGGAGGACTGCCGGGCCTTTCAGGCGGGTATGACGCTGGATGACGGCCTGGTCTGCCAGAGTGCCGGATTGGACATTTTGACGGCGGGCGAGGAGAGCGAAGCCTATGTGACGCTGCGGGAAGGGAAGTTCCATCAGGTCAAGCGGATGCTGGCCCAGCGGGGGAAACCGGTGCTGTACCTGGAACGCGTCCGTATGGGCAATTTGACGCTGGACTCGTCACTTTCACGAGGTTCTTTCCGATTTTTAACGGAGGAAGAACTGGCGCTGCTGCGGAATCTGTAAGGCATATCAGGAAAAGAACAAAAGTCCACAAAAAGAACGGCGATTTTTTGTGGAAAAAAGAAAAAACATCTTGCATTTTGCCAAAAGCGCCGATATAATGTTTTCATTGACAAAATGCACAAAGTTTTTTGCTTGATATGTGGTGAGGAGGACAACCGTGTCTGGAAGAATTTTTCAAAACGTGGTGTTGCAGTTAAAAGAAAATACCGACCGTACGGTTGGCGTCATTGACGCCGAAGGTGTTGTCATTGCTTGCAGCGAACTGTCGATGATCGGCCAGCGCTGGGCGGAGTACGTTCCGGTGGTCAACAGTGCCGCCGGCAGTATGATCGCCTCCGACGGAAAGACTTTCAAGGCCCTGAACGGTTGGGGCAACCAGTTCGACTACGCCGTATTTTCTTTTGGCGATAACGAGATCAGCAAAACCGTATGCTCTATGGCGACCGTGGCTCTGAATGCCGCCAAGAACTATTACGAGGAAAAGCACGATCGCGGCTCCTTCATCAAGGACATCATTTCCGACAATATTATGCTGGGTGACATCTATATGCGCGCCAAGGAACTGCGCGTCACGGCGGACGTGCCCCGGGGCGTGTTTGTGATGCGCTCCCTGAAAAAGGGTGAGTCTGTTCCCACGGATGTGGTGCAGGCGCTGTTCCCCGACCGGCAGAATGACTTTGTTCTCAGCGTGGGCGAGGGCGATGTGGTCCTGATCCACCAGATGACCGAGGGCGTGGGCATCAAGGACCTGAACAAGATCGCCGCCGCCATTGAGGAGAGCCTCCGCGTCGGCAGCGAAAGCACGGCTGTGGTGGGCATCGGCACGGTCGCCACCCATCTGCGGGATCTGGCCAAGAGTTACAAGGAAGCCCAGATCGCCATCGAGGTCGGCAAGGTGTTCGACACCGAGAAGTATGTCATCAACTACGAAAATCTGGGTATTGGCCGGCTGATCTATCAACTGCCCACCACCCTGTGCGAGATGTTCCTGCTGGAAGTGTTCAAGAAGAACCCCATCGATGCGCTGGACAAGGAGACCCTGTTCACCATCCACAAGTTCTTTGAAAACAACCTGAACGTTTCCGAAACCGCCCGCAAACTGTTCGTCCACCGCAACACGCTGGTGTACCGTCTGGAAAAGATCAAGAAACTCACCGGACTGGACCTGCGGGAGTTTGACGACGCCATTACCTTCAAGGTGGCCCTGATGGTCAAGAAGTACTTGACTTCCAGAGGCATCGATTCCTGAATCCATCCGTGAACGGCGGCAGACCTTGTGTCTGCCGCTTTTTTCTTTGCAAAAATCTGCGGCGGAATCGGGGAAGTCCCAATTAACTTAAAGGGTGGGCAGCCAATGCATCGGCATATTCACCAATCATTGAAGCAATCAGCGGAATATGGAAAATGAAGCGAACTTGAATTTTCTGCCAGCATATAAAAAGGTGGGTGGCTTGACAGTCCATTGACGATTACCCCTGGTTGCCGTAAAATGCTAGGCAGAGGTGGACGGATATGACTGATAAAAAAACATTTGGTTCGTTCATAAAAATCAAACGAACCGAGAAAAATTATTCGCAAAAAGATTTGGCAGAAATGCTGTTTGTTACCGAAGGGGCTGTGAGTAAGTGGGAGCGGGGAGTATCCTACCCCGACATCACTTTGATTTCCGATCTTTGTCGTGTCCTTGATATATCTGAACACGAATTGATTACCGCATCAACAGACACGGACGCAAGGAAGATGAAGCACGAAGCACGGAAATTCCGAGTAATCCGCAGCACGTGGTTTTGGGTTCCGACAATATCCTATGCCGTTGCACTCCTAACCTGCTTTGTTTGCAATCTTGCCGTAAACCACACGCTTTCCTGGTTCTTTATCGTATTGACAGCATTGATTTGCGCTTATACATTTGTGCCCACAGTTACCTGCTTTTTTGAGTCGAAGAAGTTACTGTCTTTTTCTGTTTCAACCTACCTGTCCATCTGTCTGCTTTTGTTTACCTGCGCCGTATACACCGATGGCCTGTCTTGGTTCTTAACTGCTTGTATAGGTGTTTTAATAGGTTATGTGCTATTGTTTGTGCCTGTCTTTTTATCAAGAAGTAAACTTTCTCGCTACAAATTTGTAATTGCCTTTGCGGCAAGTTGTATTTTAACCATTTTGCTGTTGCTGAATGTCTACATTAGGCATCCGTTCAGTCTCATCCCTGCGATATTGATTACCTGTTATGCATTTGCTCCCGCGATCCTTTGTGCTGTTATTTGCACCCTGCGCTTTGATCCCTTTCTTAAAGCGGGCATTTGTGCGACCCTCAGCACGGTTATGTATTATTTCACAGATTTGGTGGTAGATGTGTTGTTTGGAACGAAAGAAAACTCCTATCAAGTGAACTTTAATGATTGGAGCCAGTGTTTAGAAGGAAATATTTACATCATCGTTTTAACATCGTTCTTGTTGATCAGCGCTATTTTTATTGGAATTGGAATTTTTAGAGTTTGCAAAAATAAAAAACGATAAATTTCAATTTGTCTGGGCTATCGAAAGGCTTCGCTATGAATGAGCGAAGCCTTTTCCATCGTTTGAACGAAAAATTTTCAAAATGAGCATTACCAACACCAGGAGTTAAAAGGAATTTGGGGAATCAACAGTTGCATTGAACCTGAAAATCGTATATAATGTGATTAAATGTAGAATTATGTCGACTTTGCCCCAAGATACGGAACATTTTGGCAAAGAAAGACGTCTTTTTTGCAGAAATGCGCGAGGTGATGGGATGATACGCTTAAAAGATGTAGAAATGGAGTATGCGAACCGCACAAAGGCCATCAAGGGCATCAGTATGGAGATCCAGGACGGCGAATTTGTGTTTCTGGTGGGCCCCTCCGGTTCGGGAAAATCCACCATTATCAAACTGCTGACCGGTGAGGCGGTCCCTTCGGCCGGCCGCATTATGATCAACGGCTTCTCTGCCAACAATATTGCCGACCGGCAGATCCCTCTGATGCGCCGCACCCTGGGCGTCATTTTCCAGGATTTCCGGCTCATCGAGAAGAAGACGGTCTATGACAATCTGGCCTTTGCGATGCGCGCTGTGGGCACGCCCGTTAAGGAGATCAAGGAGCGTATCCCCTATGTGCTGGAACTGGTCGGTTTGGAGAAGAAGGCCGATTGCTATCCCTCGGAACTTTCCGGCGGCGAGCAGCAGCGCGTTGCCATTGCCCGGGCGCTGGTGAACGACCCCAACACTATCATTGCGGACGAGCCCACCGGCAATCTGGATCCGGAGCGGTCGATGGAACTGATGGACCTGCTGGTGCAGATCAACCGTCTGGGCACCACCGTGGTGGTGGTCACCCACGAAAAGGAACTGGTGAACTGCTTTGGAAAGCGCGTGATCACGCTGGACAGCGGCCGCATCATCAATGACAGCATCGGCGGCTATGTGGGAGGACATATTCATGAAGCATAATTTCCGCTACTTTTTCCACGAAGGCATTTCGAATATGTTCAGCCACGGCTTTATGTCCTTTGCGGCCGTGGGCATCACGGTGGCCTGTCTGATCATTATGGGCACCTTCACACTGGTGGCCGTGAATGCCAACGAACTGCTCCGCGAACTGGAACAGGAAAACGAGATCGTTGCCTATGTGGATGAAAACTACACGGATTCCGAAGCCCGGGCGCTGGAAGCCAAACTGAAAGCGGTGCCCAACGTGGCCTCCGCCACCTACATCAGCCGGAACGAGGCGATGGTGGCCTTCAAGGCCCAGTATCCGGATGACGCCCTGTTCCAGACCTTGGATCCCCAGATCCTGCGGGACCGCTATGTGATCAAGGTGAAAGATCTTGAACAGCAGAGCCAGACGGTCAGACAGGTGAAGGAAGTGACGGGCGTTGCGGAGATCAGCGCCTACGAGGAGATCGCAGGCGGCTTCATCACCGTCCGGAACGTGGCCACGGTGATTTGCGTGGCGCTGATCGCGATCTTGTTTGTGGTGTCGGTGTTCATCGTGTCCAACACCATCAAGGTCACCTCCTTTGACCGCCGCGTGGAGATCGCCATTATGCGTATGGTGGGCGCCACCAACGGATTTATCCGCTGGCCTTTCGTGTATGAGGGCTTTTTTATGGGCCTGCTGTCCGCTTTGATTGCATTCTTTCTGCAATGGGGCCTGTATGCCGCGATGGTGAAGGGCGTCAGCAGCAACGATACCCTCCAACTCATCAATATGGTCTCCTTCGGCGAGATCTGGCAGCCGGTGGCCATTACCTTTGCCGCTGCGGGCCTGCTGATCGGCGTGGGCGGAAGCCTCTCTGCCATCCGCAAGTTCCTGCACGTCTAAAAGGAGCGGTGCTATGAAAAGAAAGAACGCGTTTGTCCGAATCGCCAGAGCCTGCCTGCTGCTGATGCTGACGGCGTGCCTGCTGTTTGCCGATGTGGTGCCGGTGCTGGCCAAGACCGTCACCCAGGCGGATATCGACGCGCTGAAAAAGAACGCCGGCAGCCTTGCGGAGCGGCGAAAAGAACTGGAAGACCAACTGGATGCGCTGGCTGATGATAAGGCAAAGGTCTTGGAACGCCGGGCGCTGCTGGACCAGCGCATTGAAAACACCTCCGACCAGATCGCCAATGTGGAGGAGCAGATCGCCCAGTACACCACGATGATCGGCCAGAAGGAAGACGAACTGGCCGACGCCGAGGCCCGGGAGAAGGAGCAGTACGCGCTGTTCTGTGACCGCATCCGGGCGATGGAGGAGCGGGGCGAGATCAGTTACTGGGCGGTTTTGTTCGGCGCCAGCAGTTTTTCGGATATGCTCTCCCGCCTGAATGACGTCAACGAGATTATGGACGCCGACCAGCGTGTGATCGACGAACTGAAAGCGTTGCAGCAGGAGATCTCCGCCAAAAAGACCTCGCTGGAACAGAACAAGGCGGCCTCCGAAGCGGCCAGAGCCGAACTTTTGGGTATGAAGTCCGACCTGGACAGCCAGCGGCAGGAGGCCATCGCACTGGTCAACGAGATCAAGAACAACGAGACCAAGTACAAGGAAACCATCGACGAACTGGAAGCGGAGGAGGAGGCCATTTTGGCCGAGGCCCTGCGTCTGTCCAAGGAACTGGCAGCCCAGCAGGCGGCCCAGGGACAGTCCCCGCAGAGCAATCCCGGCGGCTACATCTGGCCGGTGGACAGCCGTCATATCACCTCCACCGTGGGCGGCCGAACCTCTCCCGGCGGCATCGGCTCCACCAACCATAAGGGCACGGACATCGGCAGGGTGGGCTACAACTCCAAGATCTATGCCGCCAAGGCGGGAACGGTGATCGTTTCCGAATACTCCGGCTCCTACGGCAACTACGTGGTGGTTTCTCACGGCAGCGGCAACACCACGTTGTACGCCCATATGAGCCAGCGAAAGGTCAAGGTGGGAGATGTGGTGAAGCAGGGCGACGTTCTGGGCATTACCGGTTCCACCGGCAACTCCACCGGTCCGCACCTGCATTTCGAGATCATCGAAAACGGCGTCCGCGTGAACCCGCTGCTCCACGGCAAGCAGCCCTGCAAGGGCTATCTGACGGGCTATACGATGTCCGGCACCGCGGTCAGCACATAAATACATAAAAGCGCCTCCCGCTCCATACCTTGGAGCGGGAGGATGATTTTTATGATCGGTTTTATCGTATGGCGGGAGGCTGCGGGGGAAAAGCGCCGGCGGCCGGTGGTGCTGCGGGAAGACAGTGTGCTGCATATGCGGTTTCTGAAAGCGGAGATCCTGCGGGGGGAAAAAACGCCGGAGACGGTGCTGCGGCGCCGGGTGCTTTCCGCGGGAAAGCGGCTGCATCGGCTTGGGATCACCCGGGCTGTGCTGCCGGAGGCCTTCCCCTACGGAGAGGTGCTGGACGGCTGCGGCGTCCGGCCGGTATCCACGCTGGCGCTTCGGCGCGCCCTGGCTGCGGACTGGCTGGGCTGGGAACTGGAACGGCAGGGGCGGTCGCCCACCGCCGGGCGGATCGCGCTGTCGGCAGAGCAGTTGACCGGAGAGTTGGTCCGCACCGTAACGGAGGTGGCTCTGCGCCACCGCTACGTTCTGCTGGATCTGCCCTACGGCGGTGAGGAACTCTGCCACCACCTGCGGCGGGAATACGGCATATCGGTGCTGCTGAACCCGGAGCGGGAACAGTTGGAGGAAGCAGAGGCGCTGCTGCTGTTTGAAAAGCGGGAGGAACTGCGCAGGCGGAATCCGGTGGTGCTGCCACTGTATGACGAGAGCGTTCCGCTTCCGCCCATCAGCCTGCTGCCCGCCGTGGAGGAGAAACTGCCGGCCGGGGCCGATCGGGTGCTGCTGGTGGCGGCGTTGCGGGAGGCCGGTGCGCTGCGGACGGGACAGATTACTTTTGCAAACAAATAAGGGGCGAAAGGGCAGGATTTCGCGGCCAATGCTTGACATATTGAGCCGAAGACCCTATAATACTATGCTGTCATAATATAATAGAATAAGTATGCGCGGGAAACGCTTTGCGTTCCCGCTAAAAGGCAGGAAAGGATTGTCGATATGGAAAAAGAATACAAAATGAGTGCGGCCCGCGCCCAGGAATTGCAGGAGGAACTGAACTATCTGAAAACCACCCGTTCCGATGAGGTGGCAGAGCAGATCAAAATTGCCCGCGGCTTCGGCGACCTGTCCGAGAACAGCGAGTACGATGAAGCCAAGAACGAACAGGGCAAACTGTATTCCCGCATCGCCGAGTTGGAGGAGATCTTGCAGCACGTGGTCATCGTGGATGAGAGCAGCGCTCCCTCCAATGTGGTCACCATCGGCTGCAAGGTGACGGTTTGCGACGAGTCCGGCCGCGAGATGCCCGCCTATAAAATTGTCGGTTCCCAGGAGTCCGATCCGATGCACGGCATCATTTCCGAGGAATCCCCCTTCGGTAAGGCGCTCATCGGTGCCAAGGAAGGCGATACCGTCACGGTGGATGCCCCCCGGGGCGCCATCCGCTACACCGTGAAGAAGATCGAGCGATAACCGGGACAAGGAGAACGATATGTCTGAACAGAAGAATCCTCAGGTGCAGCCTGAGCAGGATCTCAGCCAGCAGGCAGCCGTCCGCCGCCAGAAACTGGCGGAGATGAAGGCCGCCGGCAACGATCCCTTTATCATCACCAAGTTCCATCAGGACGCCTTTTCCGCCGATCTGAAAGCGGAGTTCGCCGATCTGCCTGCCGAGTCCGAGACCGGCAAGGTGGTCTCTCTGGCCGGCCGTATGATGAGCAAGCGCATTATGGGCAAGGCCAGTTTCTCCCACCTGCGTGACGACCGCGGCGACATCCAGATCTTCCTGAAACGGGACATTCTGGGCGACGAGGCCTATGCTGCCTATAAGAAACTGGACATCGGCGACATCATCGGCGTCAAGGGCGAGGTGTTTCGCACCAAGATGGGCGAACTGTCCGTCCGCGTCAGCGAACTGACGCTGCTGTCCAAGAGCCTGCTGCCCCTGCCCGAGAAGTTCCACGGCTTGCAGGACAAGGAACTGCGCTATCGTCAGCGCTATGTTGACCTCATTATGAACCCCGACGTGCGCCGCAACTTCGTGGTGCGCTCCAAGTTCATCAAGTTTATGCGCAAGTATCTGGACGATATGAACTATATCGAAGTGGAGACCCCCGTGCTCAACACCATCGCCGGCGGCGCCTCCGCACGTCCCTTTGTCACCCACCACAACACGCTGGACATCGATATGTATATGCGTATCGCCACCGAACTGCCCTTGAAGCGGCTCATCGTGGGCGGTATGGATCGCGTCTATGAGATCGGCCGTATCTTCCGCAACGAGGGTATGGACCCCAAACACAACCCCGAGTTCACCTCCGTGGAACTGTATCAGGCCTATGCCGACTTCCACGATATGATGGACATCGCCGAGGGCATCATCTCCGGCGCTGCCAAGGAGATCCACGGTACTTACGAAGTGGAGTGGATGGGCGAGAAGATCGACCTGACCCCCGGCTGGCGCCGCCT
>SVKT01000058.1 GCA_015068335.1 Oscillospiraceae bacterium
CATTTCCCTGTCCCTGAACGTACAGGCAGGAGAATGGACCTATGGCGAGGGTTCTAATGAATACACTGTGGAAGTCATTGCCACTGCGAGCGAGGGAGATATTATCCCTCTGTCTGCATTGCAGTTGGTTTTAGCGTATGATAAAGATGCGTTAACATACAAAGGTGTATCCAGTGGCGTCAAATATGATGTTACCATTTCCGGCGTCGGAACCTTTGAACAGGTACAAGAATTGCAAACCAGCAACAATAGCAATGCCGGGTACGTGAAGAACTTGTTTGCTTCTAGTTCGTCTACTGAATACCGTGTTGCGAGCGGCAGCGCTATTGCGACCTATACGTTTGCTGTTGCTTCTGATGAAGTGGAATCCGGCGCTGTGGAATTCAGTTTGAAGCAGGATATTGACGACGGCAACTTCCTGATGTATTTGGACGGCTTCCAGAAGACGTACACGATGTCCGTCGGCGGCGCTGCTTCCGCCACCATCAATGGCGCTCTGCCCACCATCGATGAAGTCTCCCTGGCCAGCTCTGCTGTGACAGTGGAGGGTGGTAATGCAGCTGCACAGACCGTGCAGGCCAGTGCGGTCTCTGTCAAGGGAACGGATATTACCAACGATGTGACCTGGTCTGTTGTTCCCGCTGATCAGGGTGTGACCATCAGTGAGAGCGGTCTCGTTTCGGTCGATGCGAACGCGCAGGCCGACTCCTACACCATTACTGCAACTGCCAAGGACGGCGTTTCCCAGGGCGACGCCAAGACCGCCCAACTGACCGTTACCCGCGCGGCGGAGCAGGTGAGCAGCATTGCAATCTCTGGCAATCAGACCGTCACCATCAACGGCAAACTGGATGCAAGCAAGCCCACCGTGACCCTGACCGCCACTGTTCTGAACCAGTATGGCGATGCGTACTCCGGCGCCGTCACCTGGACTTCCAGCAATGAAGACGTGGCTACGGTCGCCGGCGGTGTCGTCACCGTGGAGGACTCCTCTGCCGCTGACGGCACACAGGTCACCATCACTGCTGCGGCCGGCGGAATGTCCGCCGAGCACGCCATTACCCTCAACCGTGCTGAGGCTGAAGCTTATGAGATCACTACCGAGACGACCAATCTGGTGATCCCCCTGGACGATACTGACAATGAGTATACGTTCACGCTGAAAGACCAGTTCGGCGACAAAATCGAAACCAATAAGTGGAAATTGAACGGTTCTGTTGCCGGTGTTGGGATAGACCACACGAACGGCAAGTTGTGGGTCTCTAAGGATGCTGAAAGCGGCACAAAGTTCAAGGTGACGCTTTCCGACATGGAATCCATGCAATCTGTGGAGCTCACTTTGCACAAGGCTGCCATGGTGGACGACAGCTGGGGCACCCCCACCACCTCCACCACGTATGGCGATGCCACCTGGGGCGAACTGTTCGAGGCTGTCACCGGTAAGACCACGGCTTCCATCACAGCGGTTGAGACCGGCGAAGTTACCGGCACGTATACCATTGACATGAACGGCAGCAAATATCCTGTAGTTTCCGGCTCGCCCTATAACGTGACTGCCACATTTACCATTGCTGACGGCCAGCAGGTAGGCGGCGTGGATTTGAGCGGCGTTGCTTTCACCAAGACCTTCCAGGTCACCGTGGACAAGAAGCCGATTACGATTGCCATGGACGACAAGACCAAGGAGTACGGTGCTGCAGATCCTGAGTGGACATGGACAGTTCCTGCCAATGCTCTGGTAGGTAATGATGCGGAGAATGTCATCAGTGTCACTCCGGCTCTCAACGGCACCAGCATTACCGGTACTGCCGCGGCGGACAACTACGCTGTTACTGTGACTCCCGGTACTTTTACTGTGACCAAACGTACTCTGACTGTCTCTGCCGGAAATGATTTGGTGGTTACCAAGACCTATGATGGCACCACCTCTGCCGGTGCTGTCTCCGGTACTCTGATACTGAACAATGTGTTTGGTACCGATATTGTTTCTGTGGTCTACACGGATATCACCGCCGGCGTATATCCCGCAGCCGATGTGGACACCGGCATGGCTGTTACTCTGAACGGCATTGCCATTGTCGGCGCGGATGCTGAAAACTATCAGCTGAGCAGCACTACCCTGACTGCGAATGTGGGCGCTATTATTGCCAAGAACATTGCGGACACCGAAG
This sequence comes from Oscillospiraceae bacterium, assembly GCA_015068335.1. Lineage (GTDB taxonomy): Bacteria > Bacillota > Clostridia > Oscillospirales > Oscillospiraceae > Oscillibacter. Next base: position 2,172 of record SVKT01000058.1, read on the forward strand.
TTGTTGTGGCCGATATTCCGGCACAGAACTACAAGAATGCCCAGATCCGACCGGAGCTGACCGTCACCTATGCGGGGATGACGCTGGATGGCGAGGACTATACCGTGGCTTATGGCGCAAATAAGGATTGTGTCGACGGCGAGCAGGATGGCTCTGTCTCCATTACCGGCAAGGGCAACTACACCGGCACCAAGACTGTGTATTTCGACATTGTTCCTACTACTACGACCCTGAAAATCAAGGATAGTTATGGTGCCAATGCGGAATACGATATGACGCCGATTGCCGAGCCCACCGCTGACGAGGTTGAGTGCAATATCGAAGGTGTGACCGTTAACTTTACCTATTACGCTGACGCGGAAGGTAATCAGGCCATTGCTGCCCCCGTAAATGCCGGAACCTATTATGTGAAGGCTTCCGTTCAGGCGGGCACCAACTATACTGCGGTAGACTCTGCGCTGAAACAGTTTACCGTTGCGCCCAGAGATATTAATGAGGCGGCGGCGGCAGTTTCCGACCAGACCTATTCCGGAGAGGCGCTGACTCCCGCTGTTTCCGTGGTGGACTTTGACGGCGCAAGCCCTCTGGTGGACGCTGCTGACTTCACTGTCGAGTATAGCGATAATACCAATGCAGGTACTGCCAAGGCAACCGTTATCGGTAAGGGCAATTACACCGGCAGCAAGGTGGTTGAATTTGAAATCGCTCCGCTGGATATCACGGCCACGATGAATGTGGTTGTGGCTGGCGGCAGCACCTATACCGGCACGGAGCAGAAGCCTGCCGTTACCGTGACCGCCGGCGAAACCACGCTGGTCGATGGCACGGATTACGAACTGACTTACAGCAACAACATCGATGCCGGTGATGCCACCGTTACCGTTACCTGCCGGGGCAACTATGTCGGTATGGCAACAGAAGACTTTAACATTGCAAAGGCGGCATTGACGCTGGATACTGTTACTGTGGCCGAAAAGGACTATAACGGCAAGGTGGATGATGTCAACATTACCGCTGTTGTGTTCGCTGGTTTGCAGAATGGAGAAACCCTGACGCTGGGCACCGATTTCACACTCAGCAATGTGATCTACACGAGCCCCAACGCAAACGAGAGCGCAGAGGTCACCGGGACCATCGCTCTGGCAGATACCGACAAGGCCAACAACTACGAGTTGGATGCCGGTGCGTTCCTTACCACGGGCAAGGTCGACAAGGCCGCTTTGAGCGTCACCGCCAAGGATCACACCATCGTTTACGGCGATGCACCTGCCAACAGCGGCGTGGACTATGCCGGATTTGTGAACGGCGAGACCACCTCTGTTCTGGGCGGCGAACTGGCGTATGATTACGCTTATGCCCAGTACGGCGATGTGGGAGCCTATGCCATTACGCCCAAGGGTCTGACTTCTGAGAACTATGACATCACCTTCCTGCCCGGCGAACTGACGGTCGAGCAGAAGGAAGTTGCCCTGACCTGGACCGGCACCGGCACGCAGTATTACAACGGCACGGAAAAGACAGTCACCGCAGCGGTTGCCGACGGTTACCTCGTCAACGGCGACGAGGTCGCTGTCACGGTTACCGGAGGCAAGCAGACGAACGTCGGCACCTACGTTGCCGTTGCCACCGCGCTGACCGGAGCCAAGGCCGGCAACTACAAACTGCCTGCCGAGGGTTCTGCTGACTTTGAGATCGTCGATATTCGCAGCGCTTCCGTCACCTTTACCCTCTATAATGGCACGACGCAGACGGTTGAGTACGCTGCGGAGGATCTGATGACCCAATTGCCCGTGGATAGTCGCCCCGGTTATCGATTTGCCGGCTGGAAGTTCAAGGGCAACGGCGTTGAGATCGACAACCAGACCTACACCCGGTTGACGGATGCTTTGCTGACCGCTCTGGATGCGGCAGCCGAGCCGCTGACTGCTGAACCTCGGTTTGCTTCGATTCCCAGCAGCACGAAACAGAACTATACCATCAAAGCGAGTGCCGGTGAGGGCGGAACCATTTCTCCCGAGGGCGCAGTGACTGTTGCCAAGGGCGAGAGTGTAACGTTCACATTTACTCCCGAGGTGGGCTACCGCGTTAAGACGGTTAAGGTCGACCAGAAAGTTGTGACTGCGGATTCCAGTTACACGTTTGAAACTGTGAAGAGCAACCACACCATTGAAGTGACCTACGAAAAGATCCAGTATGTGAACCCCTTCTCCGACGTGGATGCCGGAAAGTACTATTACGATGCGGTGCTGTGGGCCGTGGAAAAGGGAATCACCCGCGGCACGACGGACACCACCTTCGAACCCACGGCGATCTGCAACCGCGGTCAGATGGTGACCTTCCTGTGGCGTGCTGCCGGCGAGCCGGAGCCCAAGACCACGGAGAATCCCTTCGCTGACGTGAGCGCAGATGCGTACTATTACAAGGCTGTGCTGTGGGCCGCGGAAAACGGTATCACCAATGGCCTTACGGCGACCTGCTTTGGCCCTGCGCAGGCCTGTACCCGCGGTCAGATGGCCGCCTTCCTGTGGCGTGCCGGCGGCAAGCAGGCGCCTGCCGGAACGACCAGCGCCTTCACCGACGTGGATGCCGGAAAGTACTATTACGATGCAGTGCTGTGGGCGGCTGAACGCGGCATTACCCTCGGCAAGACTGCAACGACGTTTGCGCCTGCGGAGGCTTGTAACCGCGGCCAGATGGTGACCTTCCTGTATCGCAACGCCCTGGCGAAGTAAGCCAACGCGCGCATAAAAGAATACCGTCCGGGTCTGCGCCCGCGACAAAAGAGCAGGGGGACGTAAAGTCCCCCTGCACTTTCGTTCAGAGATGATGTGAAATGATAAACCCGTCCGGCAGAAGACCTGCCGGACGGGTTTTGTTTGGTTGCTGCGGGGATCAGTCGTCGTCCCGGAAGACAATGTTGCCGGGCTCGGCGGATTCGATGATGGCCAGGGATTTAAGGTTCACGCCTGCGGCGCGCAGACGGTCACCGCCGCCCTGAAAGCCCTTCTCCACGGCGCAGCCGATGCCCATCAGGGTGGCGCCGGCGGCGGTCACGATGTCGCACAGGCCGCGCATTGCTTCGCCGTTGGCCATAAAATCGTCGATGATCAGAACCTTGTCATCGGCGGAGATCCACTCCTTGGAGACCAGCAGCGTGACCTTCTTTTTGTAGGTGTAGGAGAAGATGTCGCTCTGGTACAATCCGCCCTCGATGTTGTCGCTCTTGGCCTTCTTGGCGAAGACCATAGGCTTGTTGAAGTGGCGGGCAACGATGGCGGACAGGGCAATGCCGGACGCCTCGGCGGTGAGGATCATCGTGATCTCGTCCATATTGAAGTGCTTGCCGAACTCCTCGGCGATGTGCTCCATCAGTTCGGTGTCGATGCGGTGGTTCAGGAAGCCGTCCACCTTGATGATGTTGCCGGGAAGAACCTTGGCTTCTTTTGCAATGCGCTCTTTCAACTCCTGCATTGGAATTCCCCCTCGTTTCTCGCGGATTGCCGGCGGCAAACCGGTGTTTTTTTACAACTTATATTATCACGGATTCCGCGTCGTTTTGCAACAGTCTTTCCATAAAAAAGAACAAATAAATAGGAGACTGTCCCGGGAAAAACATTGTGCGAATTTGACAAAAGGGAACAAAACCGCACCGCGGCGGTGCGCGGTGCGGTTGAGAGAATTATCTGGATTCCAGAAGGTCGGCGGCGGCGTCCAGCCAACTGCCTTCGAAGGCTTCGATGTTGCCGGCGTCCACCAACGCGGCCAGCGCGGGGTCAATGGGCATCTCGGCCAGCACGGGCAGGCTGTGCCGTGCGGCGGCCTCGGCGGTCTTGCCCTCGCCGAACAGGCGCAGTTTCTTGCCGCAGTCGGGGCAGAGGAGATAACTCATATTCTCCACGATGCCCACGATAGGCACTTCCATCATCTCGGCCATCTTCACGGCCTTTTCCACCACCATACTCACCAACTCCTGGGGAGAGGCGACGATGATGATACCGTCCAGGGGGATGGACTGGAACACGGACAGGGACACGTCACCGGTGCCGGGAGGCATATCCACAAACAGGAATTCACAGTTCCACAGCACGTCCGTCCAGAACTGCTGCACCACGCCGGCGATGACGGGGCCGCGCCAGATGACGGGGTCGGTCTCGTTGGCCAGCAGCAGGTTGGTGGACATAACCTGAATGCCGGTGCGGGACTCCATAGGGATCAGACCGTCGGCGGTGCCCACAGCCTGGCCGTGAATGCCGAAAGCCTTGGGGATGGAGGGGCCGGTGACGTCGGCGTCCATCACGCCGACCTCATAGCCGCGGCGGCGCATCGTCACAGCCAACTGGCAGGTGGTCATAGACTTGCCCACGCCGCCCTTACCGGACACGATGCCGTACACCTTGCCGATGCGGGCTTTGGAATGATGCTCTTTCAAAAGAGACTGGGGCTGCTGCCGTTCCCCGCAGTTTTCGCCGCAGGTGGAGCAGTTGTGCGTGCATTCGCTCATATGCATAACTCCTTTTTTTGATCTCGCTCACGCGCGGGATGCGCCGCGCGGATGTATTTCCAAGGGCTATTATACCGTTTCGGCGGGATTCGTCAACCGCTGGACGAAAACTTCGGCGTCGTCGGCGAAGAAATCCGCCTCCCGGCTGTGGCAGGAGAACAGCAGAATCTGACGATCCTTCGCCGCGTCCTTCAACCACCGCAGGACGGTGGCGCAGCGCGCATCGTCAAAATTTGCCAGCGCGTCGTCCAAAATCAGGGGAACGCGGCAATCCTCCGGCAGAACCAGTTCGCAGATGGCCAGACGGGCTGCCAGATACAGTTGATCCGCAGCACCGGCGGAAAGCAGTTGGATGTCGCGGTACACGCTGTCTCCCTGCGGCTCTGCGGATAGATGGAGTGCGCGATCCAGCACCACGCTTTTGTAGCGGCCGTCGGTCAACTGACTGAAAATCTCGGCGGTGCGTCGGCCCAATGCGGGGGCGAAACGGTTTTGCAGGGAGTTGTTGGCGGCGTCCAGAACTTCCATCGCCAGTTGGATGGATTCGTACTCGCCTTCCAGTGTGGCGATTTGGGCGCGCAGGTGCGCCTCGGCGGAGTGCAGCACGATGGGATCGCCCATAGCGTCGCTCTGGCCGGACAGCCGGTCGGCGGCGGAACGGTCTGCGGCCAGCATAGCGCGCAACTGTGACAGTTCCTCCGTCAGCGCCTCCCGGCTGCGGGCGGGGGGTGAGACGGGTTGGGCGGCGGGGAACTCGCCGGCCTGCCGGGTCAGGATGTCGCAGCGGAACAGCGCCTTTTGGGCGGCGTCTTCGGCCGCCTCCAACTGCTTGCGGCGGCGCTCGCACTCTTGGAGCAGCGCCTCTGCGGCAGACAGGTCAAAGGCGGCGGGGGCGAAGCGCCGCAGTTCCTGCAAAATCGCCTGCTCATTGGAAGAGAAGGTGTGATACAGTGCCTCTGCGGCGGCGGAACAGCGATTTGCGTCTGCGCGGGCGGTTTCTGCTGCCTGATAAAGCGAGGTGAAAGCACGCAGGTCTGCGTCGTGCTGCGCCCTCGCAGTTTCGACGGCAGCCTCCCAATGGTTTTGCCGTTTGCCAATGAAGAATCCAATGACCAGTGAGGGACAACCAAACAGGCCGCAACCACCCGCGATGGCGGGGAGGAGCGCTCTGGAACCGGAATAGATCAGGAAACCTGCGGCGGCGCCCAGCACAGCCAGCAGGACAAACAGCCACAGGGGAAACCGGGGTTTCCGGGGCAGATCCAGAGGCAGTCGCTCGGCCTGCGCCGGCGTCATACCTGCGAAGGGGCTTCCGCCGAGGGCGGTCTCCGCCCGCAGAAGAGTTTTTGCGGTGATGTCCTGGTCTTCCCGGGCTTTTTCCAGCGCACTTCGGGAAGCATCCAGATTGCCCAGCGCGCCCCGCAGGCGGGCGATGGTCTCGGGTTCGGGAATGCCGTCTGTTTGCAGCCGGCGGCGGAGCAGATCGCAGTCCTGTCTGGCCTGCTCGGCGGCGGATTTTGCCTGTTCCAGTTCCTGCTGCTTCTGCCACGCCTGCCACGCGTCGTGTTGACGAAGCGCCTCCTCCAATACGTCTGCTTGGGCAGCGTAGGTGCCGATGCGCTGACGGACTTCGGCGAGTTGCGCGGAGAGGGTTTCCAGATCGGAAAGTTGGCGCTGCACATCCAGCAGTTCGGCTTCCAACGTGGGGAGCAGGCCGGTCTTGTTGTGACGGCGACGGGTCAGTTGTTTTTTTAGGGCGGCGGCAGCCTCCGAGTGGGAGGTGTTCTCCTCGCCGGAGGTGATGAGGGAGGCGATGCGCCGCTCCAACCCGGCGTCCTGGGTGATGGCAAGACCGTTCTGGCGGATAAAGGAGCTGCGCTCAAAGACCTCGCGGCTGACGCCCAGCAGTGCCTCGCCGCAGTTCTGGCCCGTCAGGTCGGGGACGGCGTTGGCAGTTCCTGCGTAGACCGCCTGGAACTCGCCCATCGGGGCGGTCTGACGGCGGGTGGAGCGGGTCAGCGTCAATTCGTCGTTCAGCGCGAGGCAGTCCAACCGTCCGGCCATAGGGCGGCCGCTCCACGCGGCGTAGCGATTCTTGTCGGCGATGAAGGCTCCCTTGTCCCGCTCCCGGCTGTTGATACCGTAAAGCATCGTCAGCAGGAAGGCGCACCAGGTGGACTTTCCTGTTTCGTTGGGGGCCTGGATGATATTCAGCCCGTCGCGCAGTTCCAGGGTCTGGTCCTGCAACTTGCCGAAGGAGGCATTCATACGGCGGATCAGCAGAAAAATCACTCCTCTCTGCATACAATTAAACATTACAACACATTATAACACTGTCTTCCCGATTTGCCCAGAGCCTTTTCCGGAACAGTTTTTTGCAGAGATCCGAAAAGAGAAAAAAGACTTTAAAAAATCAAAAAAGATGCAAAAAAGGTGTTGACAATCGGTTGAGTGGGTGGTATTCTAACAAGGCTGTCTGGCGGGCCGCCGGATGCGCCGCGAAAAAGTCTTGAAAAAAGATAAAAAAGTGGTTGACAAATGAAGGCGAGCCTGATAGAATAGCAATGTTCCGCCGAAAAGCGGCGTGTACCTTGTAAATTAAACAACGTAACGAAAAGAAAGCACC
>SVKT01000059.1 GCA_015068335.1 Oscillospiraceae bacterium
CGTAGGGCTGGGGCATCACGGCGATCTCCACGGCGCCGGAGGCCAGCGCCGCCACGCACTCGCTCTGCTCGCTCTTCCACTCGATGGTCAGGTCACGGTCGGGGTCGATGCCGTTCTGGGCCAGCAGGTAGCGCAGGCCGTACTCTGGCACGGCGCCCTTGCCGGCGGAGACGATGGTCTTGCCTTTCAGGTCGGCCAGGGACTGGATGCTCTCGCCCTTATCCACCACGTAGAGCACGCCCAGAGTGTTGATGCCCAGGGTCACGATCTCGCCGCCGGTCTTATTGTACAGGGCGGAGGCCAGGTTGGCGGGCACGCAGGCGGCGTCCAACTGGCCCTTGATGAGCAGGGGGCTGATCTCGTCGGCGGTGCCGGCAAGGTCAAAGACGTAGCGGTTGCCGTTCGCGCTGACGGTCTCCACCATCGCCTCGTCCTGCATCGTTTCCACAACGCCGAACTGGTCCATCAGCCACACCAGACCCATACCGGTGGGGCCGGTCATCGCGGCCACCTTCATTGTCACGCCGGTGTCGGCGGGGGCGGAGGGTTCTTCCTCCACGGGCTTGGAGGGGCCGTCGCTGCCGGGTTCGGCGGGGGTCTGCTCTTCCTTCACGATGTCGTCCTGCGCGCTCTCGTCCTTTTTTTCGCCGCAGGCGGTGAGGGACACGAGCAGCAGGGCGGTCAGGCACAGGGCCGTCAGTCGTTTCATCACATTCATTTTCTTTTCCTCCAATCGTTATTGCAAAGCATCTTCCGGGGCATACACGGTCTTGGCCGTGATGCCGCTGAGTCGTCCGATCTTTCCGGACAGGGCAGAGATCGCATCGGCAGGCGCGTCCATCGCAACGCTGATGACATTGACGCCCCGGGCGCGGTAGGGCACGCCCATTCGGCCGATGATGTACTTACCGTACTGGTGCAGCAGTTCGTTGAGGGCGGAGACGGACTCCTCCTCCCGCACGATGATGGCCAGCACAGCGACTCTTGTTTCCATACACATCTCCTTCCAGAAACGCAAAAAACGCCTCCCTGCCGATCTGGCAGAGAGGCGGAAAGCACAGCAAAACAGGCATAGGTCTCCCTATGCTTTTTGGCGTTGCTTCCGGTTTGGGATGCTCCTCACCGTCAGGGCGGCAGATATGGTCGGTCCGGCGGTCAGAACGCACTTCCCGCCGACAAAAGGAAGTATACCACCTTTCTCCCCCGCCGTCAATGCGCACCGCGTTCATTTTGCGCAAAGAACCCCCCTGCGCAAAGAAACCCCCTCCGCCCGGCAGGACAGAGGGGGCAATATGCGAAACTCAGCAGCGGCCGAAGGTGTGGGTCAGGGCGCGGATGTCCTTTGCCAGCGCCTTCGTCAACTGGCGGGGCAGCAGACGCCACTCCCAGTTGCCCTCCGCCACGCCGGGCACGTTGATGCGCGCCTCGGAGCCCAGCGCCAGATAGTCCTGCACCTGGGCGATAAACCGCTCCGCCACGCTGCCCATTCCGCAGCGCAGCAGGGCTTTCCGGGTGCTTTCGGCGTCCTCGGTGCCAAGATAGTCCTTCACGTAGGCCCGCTCGGCCCGGGTGGCTTTCGTATACCAGCCCACGGCGGTGTCGTTGTCGTGGGTGCCGGTGTAGCAGATGCAGTTGGCGGTGTGGTTGTGGGGCAGGTAGGCGTTGTCCGGGCCGGAGAAGGCAAATTCCAGCACCTTCATTCCCGGCAGGCCGGATTCCTCCCGCAGGGCGTGGACCTCATCGGTGAGCGAGCCCAGATCCTCCGCGATGTAACTGACGTCCGCGTACCAGAACCAGGTGGTCAGCACCCGCAGCAGTTCCATACCGGGGCCCTTCTCCCACGCGCCCACCTTGGCGGTGTCGGAGTCCGCGGGCACAGCCCAGTAACTTTCCAGACCGCGGAAATGGTCGATGCGGATGGTGTCGAACAGTTCAATGGCGCCGGCCACCCGGCGGATCCACCAGCCGAAGCCGTCTTCCTTCATATGCGCCCAGTCATACAGCGGGTTGCCCCAGAGTTGGCCGTCGGCGGAGAAGTAGTCGGGCGGCACGCCGGCCACCTTGCTGGGTCTGCCCTCCTCGTCCAGCAGGAACTCCCGCCGCTCGCTCCACACGTCGGCAGAGTCGAGAGACACGTAGATGGGCAGGTCGCCGATGATCCTGATGCCCTGTTCATTGACATAGGCTTTCAGTTCCGCCCACTGGGTGAAGAACCAGTACTGCACGCAGGTGTAGTAGGCCACGTCCTCCGCCAGAACGCCGCGCCAGTGGGTCAGCGCCTCCGCCTCGTGGCGGCGCAGAGCCTCGTCGGGCCAGTGGAACCACGCCGCGCCGTCAAAATAATGCTTGGCGGCGCAGTAGAGGGCGTAGTCCCCCAGCCACCCGCGCGCCGCGGCAAAGGCCTCCACCGCTGCGGTCTGCTCCGCGCGCATACGGGAGAACGCAAGGCGCAGCAGCGGCTCACGCGCCGCGTACACGGCGGCGTAGTCCACCCTGCCCGTCTGGGGCAGTTGGGCGCGTTTGCATTCCGCCGCCGTCAGCAGGCCCTGCCGGGCCAGATCGTCCAGATCGATGAGCAAGGGGTTGCCCGCGAAGGTGGATTCGCTGGTGTAAGGCGAGTTGCCCGCCCCGGTGGGGCCCACGGGCAGGATCTGCCACCACTTCTGCCCCGCGCTGTGTAAAAAGTCCGCAAATGCCCGGGCCTCTTTTCCCAGAGAGCCGATGCCGTATTTCCCCGGCAGGGAGAAGATGGGCAGTAACATACCGGCTGAACGCATATGGTATCCTCCTGTTTTCTTTCGCTGCCCCTATTCTAAAATGGAAGCCTGCGGGTGTCAAGTGCCGCCGCGGCGGGCTTTTTCCCTTAACGGCGCTTGACGCTTTCACCGGGCATTGATAGACACAGGAAACTGTGATACAGTAAAGGCAACGATAAATAAGAATTTGACAAAGGAGGTTATCCGTATGAAATTGAATTACAAAAACCAAATGATTATTGCTGTTGTTGTCATTCTCTTGGCAAATGTGCTTACCACAATATTCAAACATTGGGTTTATCGAAGTGCGGGTTTTGTTATTTGTGGTTTGCTGTGGCTCATTCACCCTGTTTTGCCAAATGGTGCAGAGGTGTCAAAGAGAACCTTGCTTTGGACGAGAATTGCAGGTGTCATTCTCATCCTCATTGGTGTCTTTACTCGAACATACTTTTACTAACCAAATGCCAATTTGTCGGCCGATCCATACGAACGCCTCCCTCTGTCAAGCGACAGGGGGAGGTTCTTTCTGCCCGGAATGCGCAAGGGCGGCGGGCGGGGCTGCTGCGCCTCACCACTCGCCGAAGGCCTTGCTCTCCCGGGAGGAATACAGCGCGGACAAAGCCCTCCTCTTTTTGCTTTCAAAGTCGTCCCTGTCCCCACGCGCAGAGCCGGTCTCCCCCCGGGGGCGGGTCTGCTCCTGTTTGGCGCGGCGCTGCTCGATGCGGGATCGGTAGACGTCATCGTCCCGGCGGGCGTTGTCCGTCATAAAGCGGGCGGCCATCGCGGCGTCCCCGGGCAATTCGGCAAGGCGCTGCGCCAGCCATTCCTCCGCGCCATCCCCCTCCGCCAGACGGCGGGCATACTCCGTCACCGTGCGCCAGACGGCGGCGTAGGTGCGGTCCGGCAGATGCTCCACCTGCCGGCAGTTGTCAAAATACACCACAAATCCCTTTTTCACAGGCCCTCCCATAGATATAGTAATAGAAATAGAAATAAAGATAGTGATTGTTATAGTTACAGTTATAGTTATAGTGTGCGGCCGCGCAGGGAGAAAAGAAACGACTTCTCTGTTTTTCTTCCCCAAAACGCTTCCGCTCCCCCCTCCGGGGCAAAAAAAGAGGGCAGGCGCGGATCAGCACCTGCTCTCTTTGCTTATTTACTTCATCAGTTCATACATCACGGCCTTGATGGTGTGCATCCGGTTCTCGGCCTCGTCGAAGACGATGGACTGCTCGCTCTCGAACACCTCGTCGGTGACTTCCATCGCGTCGCGGCCGAACTTCTCGCCCATCTCGCGGCCCACGGTGGTCTTGTGGTCGTGGTAGGCGGGCAGGCAGTGCATAAAGCGGCACTGGGGGCCGGCGTTGTCCATCAGAGCCTTGGTGACCTGATAGGGCCCCAGCGCCTCGATGCGCTCTGCCCAGACCTCCACCGGCTCGCCCATAGACACCCACACGTCGGTGTAGAGCACGTGGGCGTTCTTCGTGGCCTCCATCGGGTCTTCGATGAATTCCAGCACGGCGCCGCTCTCGGCGGCGATGGCCCGGCACTGGTCGATCAGCGCCTGCTCGGGCCAGTAGGCCTTGGGCGCGCAGGCCACGAAGTGCATACCCATCTTGGCGCAGCCCACCATCAGACTGTTGCCCATATTGTAGCGGGCGTCGCCCAGATACACAAACTTGATGCCCTGCAATCTGCCGAAATGCTCCTGCACGGTGAGGAAGTCGGCGAGGATCTGGGTGGGGTGGAACTCGTTGGTCAGACCGTTGAACACGGGCACGCCGGCGTAGGCCGCCAGTTCCTCCACCAGTTCCTGACCGAAGCCGCGGTACTCGATGCCGTCAAACATCCGGCCCAGCACCCGGGCGGTGTCGGCGATGGACTCCTTCACGCCGATCTGGCTGCCGGTGGGGCCCAGGTAGGTGCTGCCCATACCCAGGTCCTGACAGGCCACCTCGAAAGCGCAGCGGGTGCGGGTAGACGTCTTTTCAAAGATCAGGGCAACGTTCCTGCCTTCCAGATAGCGGTGGGGGATGCCAGCCTTCTTCTTGGCTTTCAGATCGGCGGCAGTGTCCAGAAACTGCTGGATCTCCGCAGGGGTAAAATCCAGAAGTTTGAGAAAATGGGTGTGATTCTCCATAACAGATTCCTTTCTCCCGTGTTAGCCCAGGGTCTTTTTCATAATGGCAAGGCCCTTGTCCATTTCTTCCTTCGTAATGACCAGCGGGGGCAGCAGACGCATACCCGGGCCGGCGGTGAGCACCAGCAGGCCGTTTTCGATGAGTTTGTTCACGATCTCGCCCTTGTTGTAGCCGTCCCTGACCTCGATGCCGATCATCAATCCCATACCGCGCGTCTTGCCGAAACAGGGCAGGTCCAGCGCCTCGATCTGCTCGCGCAAATACTGACCCTTTTCGGTGACTTCCGCCAGGAAGGCGTCGTCCAGCGTCTCCTGCACCACAAGGCCTGCGGCGGCGCAGACGGGATTGGCGCCGAAGGTGGTGGCGTGGGTGCCGGGGCCAAGCACGCCGCGGCACTTCTCGTTGGCCATAATGCCGCTCATCGGCATACCGCCGGCGATGCCCTTGGCGAAGGAGCACACATCCGGCAGAATATCATACTGCTGGAAGGCGAACAGTTTGCCCGTGCGGCCCACGCCGGTCTGCACCTCGTCGGTGAGCAGCAGCCAGTCCCGCTCCTCGCAGAGTTTCTTCACGGCCTGCACGTAGTCATAGTCCAGAGGCAGCACGCCGCCCTCGCCCTGCACCAGTTCCACCATCACGGCGCACACATCGTCGCCGCCGGCGGCTTCCAGAGAGGCCAGGTCGTTGGCGTCGGCGTAGCGGAAGCCCTCGGTGAAGGGGAAGAAATACTGGTGGAACACTTCCTGACCGGTGGCTTTCAGCGTGGTGATGGTGCGGCCGTGGAAGGAGTGGTTCAGCGTGATGATGGTGGCGCGGCCCTGGCCGTACTTATCGTAACTGTACTTGCGGGCCAGTTTAATCATACCCTCGTTGGCCTCGCCGCCGCCGTTGGCGAAGAACACGCAGTCCATCCCCGTGCGGCGGCACAGGATCTCTGCCAGATCCGCGGAAGGCTGGGTGTAGAACAGGTTGGAAGTGTGGCCCAGTTTCCTGGCCTGGGCCGCGATGGCGTCCACCCAGGGCTGGTAGCCGTAGCCCAGGTCGGTGACGCCGATGCCGCTGGTGAAGTCGATGTACTCGTTGCCCTCGAAGTCGTAAAGGCGGGCACCTTCACCCCGCTCCACAGCCACGGGAAAGCGGCCGTAGGTGTTCATCACGTACCGGTGGGTCTTTTGTTTCAGTTCAGCAGAAGTCATAGTCCACGCCCTCCTCGCGTTTGAGCATAGTACCGATGCCGCGGTCAGACAGCAGTTCGATGAGAATGGAATGGGGGATGCGGCCGTCCAGCACGTGGACACGGTCCACGCCGCCGTGGATGGCGTCCACGCAGCACTCCATCTTGGGGATCATACCACCGGAGATCACGCCTGCGGCGATCAGTTCCGGCACCTCGTAGGTATGCACCACGTGGATAAGGGTCTGCTCGTCGTGGGGGTCTTTCAGCAGACCGCGGATGTCCGTGAGCAGGATCAGTTTTTCCGCGTGCAGCGCCACGGCCAGTTGGGCGGCGGCGGTGTCGGCATTGATGTTGTAGGCGGTGTCGGCGTCGGTGCCCTGTGCCACGGTGGAGACCACGGGGATGTAACCGTTGATGAGAGCCGTTTCCACCGGCTCGGGATTGACCCGGGTGATCTTGCCCACAAGGCCGTATTTCTCGTCCAGGCACTCGGCCTGGAACATCTGGCCGTCCATACCGCAAAGGCCGATGGCGTTGCCGCCCAGGCGGTTGAGTTGCGCCACCAGGTTCTTGTTCACCTTGCCGCACAGCACGGACTGCACCACGTCCATGGTGGTCTCGTCGGTGTAGCGCAGGCCGTCCACGAATTTGGACTGGTGGCCGATCTTTTTGAGCATATCGTTGATCTCGGGGCCGCCGCCGTGGACCACCACGACGCGGATGCCCACCAGATGCAGCAGGATGATGTCCTTCATCACGGCCTGCCGCAGTTCCTCGGAGATCATAGCGTTGCCGCCGTATTTGACCACGATGGTCTTGCCGGTAAATTTCTGAATGTAGGGCAGCGCCTCGACCAGTGTCTGGGCCTGCTGTGCGTGAGAAGACATAAGCATTTCTCCTTGCATTGGGATTGCACCGCTGCCGGTGCGGATGTTGCACCCACAGGGTGCGTTGTGACCGCGCCATCGCGGCGCGGGGAACTGGACCCCCCATTGGGTCGGAATTTGCACCGCTGCCGGTGCGGAGGGCTTGAACCCCCATTTTCTTTTCGAAGCATCGAAAAGAAAACGGCCGTTCACGGTCAAAAGAAAAGATGCTTGTGCCGCCAAATGGCATCCCCGCCATTTGCGGCAAATACGGGGGCTTGGGAAAGAACCCCCACAAAAACCTTCGGTCAAAGCGTTGGGCGCGAGCGGAGTACAAACATCTCTTTGGCCTCTGCCCCGCGATGCGGAATTGCGAAGTCGGTCAAAGATCGCATCGCCCTGCTTCTCTTTCCGCTGCCGCTGCCCGTTGCGCAGCCGTTGGCGGCTTGGCCGCCTTACGGATGCGGCATACTCCTTGCGGGTACTTCGCTTAGCGCTGCTGCGGCGCAAATCCCGGGGTGGGGAATCCAAAGGGGAGGGGTCGCAACCCCTCCCTTTTGTGTCGGTTGGGGGTGTGGGGGCGAATCGAAACGCCCCCACGTTTCTGGTGGGGGTTTGGGGGAGGTGTCTTTTCGCAAAAGACATCTTCCCCAAGCGCTCTCCTGCGCCGCGATGGCGGCGTTCAGGTGTTTCGATACAGCGACAGATCAGGTGCGATAGTCCCCGTTGATCTTCACATAATCATAGGTCAGGTCGCAGCCCCAGCAGGTGCAGGAGGCGCTGCCCTCACCCATCGTAATGGCGATCTCCACATCGTGCTCGGTGAGGATCTTCTTGGCCAGATCTTCGTCAAAGGGCAGGCCTCTTCCCTGCTCGCACACGGCGATGTCGCCGGCGGCGCTGGCAAAGTGGACGTCCACCTTCTCCGGGTCAAACTCCGCGCCGGAATAGCCCATCGCGCACAGCACGCGGCCCCAGTTGGCGTCGGCGCCGAAGATGGCGGCCTTGGTCAGGGAGGAGCCGATGACGCTCTTGCCGATGGTCTCCGCCTGGATTTCGTCGGCGGCGCCCTTCACCGTGCAGGTGATCAGGTGCTTGGCGCCCTCGCCGTCGGCGGCCATCTTCCGGGCCAGTTCGATGGTCAGCGCGTTCAGCGCCGCCAGGAAGGCTTCGTAGTCCGCGCCCTTTTCGGTGATGGGGGCGTTGCCCGCCATACCGTTTGCCAGCACGATGCAGGTGTCGTTGGTGGAGGTGTCGCCGTCCACGCTGATGCGGTTGAAACTGACTTTCACCGTTTCCAGCAGGGCGGTCTTGATCATTTCGGAAGAAATGTCGCAATCAGTGGTCAAAAAGCACAACATAGTGCCCATATTGGGGTGGATCATACCGCTGCCCTTGGCGATGCCGCCCATTCGGACGGTCTTGCCGCCGATGACGGTCTCCACGGCCACTTCCTTCTTCACCAGGTCGGTGGTCATAATGGCGTGGGCGGCAGCGTCGCTGGCCTCAGCGGAAGACGCCAGCGCGGCATAGAGGGCGGGCACGCCGTCCTCGATGACCTTCACGTTCAGGGTCTGGCCGATGACGCCGGTGGAGGACACCAGCACGTCCGTGGGCTCGCAGCCGATGGCCTTTGCGGCGGCCCGGCACATCTTCACGGCGTTTTCCTCGCCGTTGGGGGCGCAGGCATTGGCGTTGCCGCTGTTGGCGATGATGGCGCGGGCGCGGCCGTTTTCCAGATGCTTGCGGTCAATGTGGATGGGGGCTGCCTTCACCACGTTTTTGGTGAACACCGCGGCCGCGGCGCAGTCCACATCGGATACGATCAGGGCGAGGTCACGCTTCCACGCCGCGTGGGTCTTGACGCCCACGTGGATGCCCGCGGCCTTGAAGCCCTGTGCGGCACATACGCCGCCTTCGATGAATTTCATTGTTTTATCCTCCTGCGTATGGCAGATTTTACGCTGTGATCGCGCCACACTCGGCGCGGGGGGCGCACCGCTTTCGGTGCCGGGAGGCGCCCACCCCCCATTTTCTTTGCTTGCGCCAAAGAAAACGGGCCGTGGACGGTCCAAAAGAAATCGCCTGACCGCCAAACGGCGCCTCCGCCGTTGGCGGCAAATACGGGGGTTCGGGAAAGAGGCCCCTCAAAACCCTTCGGTCAATGCGTTGGGCGCGAGCGGAAGTACGGCATTCCAACCGGCTTTCCGCCCCGCGACGCGGAATTGCGAATCCGGGCAAAACGTGACTTGCCCTGCTTCTCTTTCCGCTGCCGCTGCCCCTCCCGTCCGGTCAGCGCTTCCCTTCCTCCTCGGGGTAGGGAATCCAAATGAGAGGG
>SVKT01000060.1 GCA_015068335.1 Oscillospiraceae bacterium
ACCGAAATGCAATGGTAATTCAAAGGTGGATATGCTATACTGAAAACAGCAGGCGTGGCAGCGAGACGCCGCTGCGAAAGTAAGCGGGTGTTTCAGGCGGTGTCAAGTTGAAGTTGCGCGCCTTTTTCGGGGAAAATCCGGGTGCAAACCTCAGGTTGGTGGGATTTTACCGAGATTTCTGTCATACTGTGGACAGGAAGAAGGGAGTGAGGCAGGATGTCTTTCGGAGAACGGCTGCAAGCGGTGCGGCGAAAGAACGATATGACCCAGGAGGAGTTCGCCGCCCAATTGAAAGTCTCCCGTCAGGCGGTCTCCAAGTGGGAGTCCTCCCGGGGCTATCCCGAGATTGAAAAGATCATCTATATCTGCAACCGCTACGGTACCACAATGAACGAACTGTTTGCCGACGAGGTGCCCGCTGTCTTTGAAACGACGGAACAGAAAGCGGAGCCGGAGACGTTTCCGGACCGCCCTCTGAAACGAAAACTGTCAGATTTCTTTACCAATTTGTCGTTTATCAACAAGTGTATGATCGGCGGACTGCTGGCAGCCGCTGCGCTGCTGGTCCTGCTGATCAGTCACCACCTGAAAGGAGAGAGTGACCGCGTGATGACCATTGTATGGACCTGCGCCATCATTTTGTTCGGCGTCGTGGAGGCCGCCACGGCGGGACTGGTGTCCATCTGGTTCGTGGCCGGCGCGCTGGTGGCGCTGGTGGCGGCCTTTTTGGGCGCATCGCTGCCCGTGCAGATCGTGCTGTTTCTGGCGGTGTCTGCCGCAGCGCTGGCGGTGACCCGCCCGCTGGTCACCCGGATGGCCAACGCCAGGACTCAGCCCACCAATGCCGACCGCGTTCTGGGCAGTTTGGCAAAGGTCACCGAGACCATCGACAACGAAAATTCCACAGGTGCCGTCTATGTGGACGGAAAAACCTGGACCGCCCGCAGCGTGGATGGCACGATCATTCCTGTGGGCAGCCGCGTGACCATCGAAACTATGGAGGGCGTCAAACTCCTGGTGAAATATTCTGAAAATAAAGTGGAGGTAGAGTAAATGAACAATGTGATCGGATTTGTTGCAGTCATTGTTTTGGTGTTTGTGCTGCTGGTGCTGCTCATCAGCAACATTGTCATCGTCCAGCAGTCCCGGGCTTATGTGATAGAGCGCCTGGGTGCGTTCCGGGCCGTCTGGGGCGTGGGTATGCATTTGAAGATCCCCTTCATCGAGCGCGTGGTGAAAAAGGTGTCTTTGAAGGAGCAGGTGGCGGATTTTGCGCCCCAGCCCGTCATCACCAAGGATAACGTCACGATGCAGATCGACACGGTGATCTACTTCCAGATCACCGACCCCAAACTGTATACCTACGGTGTGGAGCATCCGATGAACGCCATCGAGAACCTGACCGCCACCACCCTGCGAAACATCATCGGCGAACTGGAACTGGACCAGTCCCTGACCTCCCGCGATACCATCAACGCCAAGATGCGCGCCATTCTGGACGAGGCCACCGACCCCTGGGGCATCAAGGTCAACCGCGTGGAGTTGAAGAACATCATCCCGCCCAGAGAGATCCAGAACGCGATGGAAAAGCAGATGAAGGCCGAACGTGAGCGCCGTGAGGCCATCCTGCAAGCCGAGGGCAGCAAGCAGAGCCAGATCCTGGTAGCAGAGGGCGAGAAGCAGTCTGCCATTTTGAAGGCCGATGCCGAAAAGCAGGCCGCCATCCTCCGTGCCGAGGGTGAAAAGGCCGCCCGCATTATGGCTGCCGAAGCCGAGGCCGAAGCCATTGCCAAGGTGCAGCAGGCCCTGGCCGACTCCCTGAAACTGCTCAACGAGTCCGCCCCCAACGATCAGGTGGTGAAACTCAAAAGTCTGGAAGCGATGGAGAAGATCGCCGACGGCAAGGCCACCAAGATCATCATCCCCAGCGAGTTGCAGGGGCTGGCAGGTCTGGCTGCCAGCGCCAAGACGGTGTTCGATACCGAGGATCCCAAGGCATAACACAGACGAACATTCATAAAAGTATGGAGCGGCACAGCAGGTTGTCCTGCTGTGCCGCTTCTTGTATGCGCCGCACGCATATGGTAGGATAAGGGTGAGGAAGCAGATAAATTGGAATTTGTAGAGCAAAAAAATAGAATTCGAAGGAGGTATGGATATGTGGAAACTTGGCGATTTTTTTAAGAAGAGCAAAAATAACAAGCATCTTAAATACTTGAAAGAGAATATTGTGGCCGGAATGCCTTTGGCAGATATTGTTACCGTGTTCGAGCAGATGTGTCAAATGCCGTCTGAGGGCAGTATGTTGCTATTTGAAACGGGGACATTTTCTTTTGATACCCGAATGTTTCATTTTTCGCTTGTGAGGCAATACCCAGGAAAGGGCGAAGAATATTACCAACTCCATATCGATATTATGTATGAACCGACTGATGAAAATGCCGTTTTTTCTAAAAGTATATGGGACATAGATTTGGAGGAAAACATTTTTGACTACATAAGAAGTTCGCCAGCCTATTTTTGGGCAAATGAAAATCCTATCTGTAAAATTGATATTTTTATGGATGAAACTTGACCAACTCTAATTTATCCATCGGTTAAGGGCACATTTTATGTCTATGCTTCAACTGTGCGGCATAGGTTTGCGCTGTGCCGATACAGAGCACAAAAAACCGACCTATGAAGATTCATAGGTCGGTTTAAGATTTTGCGGGTGTGCCGAAAGGCGGCGGTTGCTTTGCTCACAGTTTGGTCACAACGGGGATGACCATAGGATTGCGGCGGGTGGTTTTGAACAGGTAGTTGCTCACGGCGGACTTCACCGCGCCGCGGAGTTCGCCGTCGTCCCGGCTGCGCTTGCGGGGCACGGAGAGGGCGGCGTCGGCGGCCACCTTCTGCAACTCGTTCATCAGATCGCCGGACTCCTTCACATAGATAAAACCGCGGGTGATGATCTCCGGCTCGCTGAGCAGGTCGCCGTTGTGGGAGGAGACGGGCAGCACCACGACCACCATACCATCCTCCGCCAGACGCTTGCGGTCCCGCATAACCACCGCGCCCACGTCGCCCACGCCGCTGCCGTCCACATAGACCTCGCCGGCGGGTACGCTGCCGCCCTGCTTCATCGTCTTGGCGGTCAGTTCGATGACAGTGCCGTTTTCGCCGATGGCCACGTGGTTGCGGTCCAGACCCATCTGCTGCGCCAGTTGGCAGTGGATTTGCAGCATCCGCTGCTCGCCGTGGAGGGGGACAAAGAACCGGGGCTTGGTCAGGGCGTGGATGATCTTCAACTCCTCCTGACAGGCGTGGCCGGACACGTGGAGCATATCCGCCCGGTCATAGACCACCTTCACGCCCTTGCGGAACAGTTCGTTGATCACGCGGCTCACCGTCACCTCATTGCCGGGGATGGCGGAGGCGGAGATGATGACCTTGTCGTTGGAGTCCAGTTCCACCTGCTTGTGAGTGGAGAATGCCATCCGGTACAGAGCGCTCATTTCCTCGCCCTGGGAGCCGGTGGTGACGATGACCTGCTTGTTTTTGGGCAGCGTCTTGATCTTGTTGATGTCCACCAGAGTGTTTTTGGGGACCTTCATAAAGCCCAGTTCCGTGGAGATGCGCATAATGTTCTCCATACTGCGGCCGGTGACGGCCACCTTGCGGCCGTGGGCGGCGGCGGCGTCCAGCACCTGTTGGAGGCGGTGGACGTTGGAGGCGAAGGTGGTGACGATGATGCGCTCTTCACAGCCCTGGAACTGGCGCATAAAGGTCTGGCCCACGGCGCGCTCGCTCATCGTATAGCCGGGGCGCTCCACGTTGGTGGAGTCGGCGCACAGGCACAGCACGCCCTCTTTTCCCAGTTCGCCCAGCCGGGCCAGGTCGATGACCTCGCCGTCGATGGGGGTGGAGTCGATCTTGAAGTCGCCGGTGTGGACCACGATGCCCATCTTGGTGTGGATGGCGAAAGCCACGGAGTCGGCGATGGAGTGGTTGACGTGGATGAATTCCACGGTAAACTTGCCGGTGCGCACGCTCTTACCGGGATCCACCGTCAGCAGTTTGGTGGATTTCAGCAATCCGTGCTCTTCCAGTTTCAGTTTGATGAGGCCGGCGGTGAAGCGGGTGCAGTAGATGGGCATATTCACCTGTTTGAGCACGTAGGGGATGGCGCCGATGTGATCCTCGTGGCCGTGGGTGATGAACAGACCCCGGATGCGGGCGCGGTTCTTAATGAGATAGGTCACGTCGGGAATGATGGAGTCGATGCCGTACATATCGTCGCCGGGGAAGGCGATGCCGCAGTCCACAACGATCAGTTCGCCGCCGTACTCGTAAACGGTCATATTTTTGCCGATTTCGTTGAGACCGCCAAGGGGGATGATTTTCAGTTTTTCTGCCATAAAATACAGGTTCTCCTTTGATAATTGGTATGTAAAAAGGTGGTTTCCCCGGGCAGACAGGTCGAAAAAGTGCAAAAATGCGCACAGCAATAAAAGGCGTCCGTCACCTGCGGGGCCCCGTTTCGCCGCGCAGAGATCCGGTTACGTCCTGTCGAACCGTGTTATGGGGATTTTCTCTATCTATTGTTGGGCGGAGAAGTCTGCGTCTCCGGCCAAAAATACGGAACAAACCGCGGCCATCTGCCGCGAAATCTACCATAGTATAGCACGAAAGAGGGCATTTGTATACATAAAATTTTCCGCCGCCCCGTTTGCTCAGAGCGCGGCATAAGAAGGCGTCCTCCGCCGAGCGGCGGAACAAACATAAAAAACAGGCCTCACAGGATTTTGGAATCCTGTGGGGCCTGCTTGTTTCAGCCATTGGTGGCGATGAAAGTGATGTCTTTTCCACTCCAAAAATCAGGAGTGAAGATAATTTCGAGTTCCTTCCAGTCGGCGGGGACTTCGTAGCCGATCACGCCGTTAAACTTTTTGCCTGCGGCAACATTGCCGTCCAGTTGATTTTTGTTTCCTTTTTCCAGCAATGCACCAAGGCTGAAATTGCAGGTATAGTCGTCGCAGTATGCCTCAAAACTCAACACAGAAGATACGGTAATCTCCTTGTTGGAATTGTTTGCGATCTCAAATTCGCAAAGCACAAACACATTTCCCTCGGTAGGGGTGTTGAAGGCGGAACCTGTGCTTTCGGTCACGCTGACAAGCGCCACATTAACACCTTTTAACTCTGCGGTCTCGCCGACATAAAATGCGTTTTTGTTCTCTTTTTCTGCCGGCTGCTCCGGAGCGGGTTCGGGATTTTCGGTCGGAGTTTCTGCTTCTTTTTCCGGTGTGGTTTCAACGCTTTCCGTCGGCGTAGAAGGTTCAACCTTTTTGGCCTCGTCATCGTCACCGGAAGAACCGATAATGGCAACGAGAATAACGAGCACCAGAACGACGGCCAAAATGGGATGGCTCTTTTTGAGTTTGGCGCCGCAGTGGGGGCAGGATTTGGCGCTTTTTGCCACTTCGGCTCCGCACGCCTTACAATTTTTCATTTTGTTGTTCTTCATATGTTCACCATCTCTTTCTGAAACAGGTATCAAAAGATACCAATCGGGCAAGTTGAGTCTAACACCATTTTCGATATGTGTCAATAATCGTATATGCGAAATATCGAAGATATTAAGATCCGCATATACTTCCTATACTCAAAGTAGCCGGAGGTGTTTGCAGATGATAAAGTATGACCCGCTGTTTCGCACGATGAAAGAAAAAGGGATTACATCTTACCGTTTGGGCAAAATGGGATTTCCTCTGTCGAATTATTATGCTATGAAGCGCGGCGAAAACATTTCCACGCATACACTCAATCAACTGTGCGGGCTGCTGCATTGTAAGGTGGAGGATGTTCTGCAATACATTGAGGAAGAATAAACTGCAAATGCGGATGTTTCCCGCATTTGCAGTTTTCAATATATGAGAGGGCGTAAATCTTTTGAGCAGACGGCGGGGGATGCACACCGCGCTGCTTGTCATTCCGCTGTGGGTATGATACAATTTCCCCGTATGGAAATCCCTCACGAAAGAGAGATGGCAGATGAAAAATAAAGTTCTTGGCGCTGTGGCCGCCGTGCTGGCGCTGGCAGTTGCCTGCACGCTGGTGTGGAAGCATCAGGCGGCGGAAAAAGAAAAGAAGGCGGCGTGGAAAAACGTTATCGCCTATGTGCCGCTGGACGACCGCACCGACAATATGGAAGACGTGGTATATGTGGCGGAGGCTTCCGGCTACCGGGTGGTGATGCCGGAGGGCGACATCTACTGCACCAAACTGGACGGTCAGAACCCCAACGCCAACGGCACCCAGTACGGTGACCGGGCGGCGCTGCTGGAATGGGTCCGGGAGATGGATAAGCAGGGCTGCGACCTGTTCATCCTGTCGCTGGACCAGTTGTTCTCCGGCGGACTGGTCAGTTCCCGCGCGATGTACGGCGAAAACGACCTGACCTTTGCCGACGGCACTGTGATGACGGAGGTCGAGGCCTTTGACAAGTATATCTACACCCTTGCAAAGGACAAGGACAACCGCATTTATCTGTTTGACAGCATCGTGCGCCTTGCCTCCACCGTGGCCTATCAGGGCTTCGGTTTGGAGGAGTACTACGGCCTGCGGGAATACGGTATGGTGGCGCGGCCGGTTTTGGAGGGCAGTGACCTGACGTTGGAAAACGTATTTGCCAACTATCCCTATGCCGCCGACGGCATTACCGCCGCGGAGGAGGCGCTGGGCGACAACACCTACCGCGCTGCCCTGACGGAGGACATCATCGACCACTATCTGGCCGTCCGCCGCCGCAAACTGACCCTGCTGGATCACGTGGTCACCCGGCTGAACGAAAACAAAAACGGCAACACCCGGCTGCTCATCGGTATCGATGATTCTTCCAACACCACCAATATCCAGTACAACGAGATCCACTATATCGAGAGCCGTCTGGGCGAGGGCAGCAAGGTGATGGCGGGTCTGGACTCGCTGGCCCGGCTGCTGGTGGGCGAGATCGCGCAGGACACCTATGACTACACCATCCGCGGCTCCGTGCGCTATGTGGGCGGCACCCAGGGCATTCCCTCCTCGGAGTTCGACCGCTTCACGCTGGAAGAAGTGGTGGACCTGCATATGGAACTGTACGAAATCGAACGGGTGGCGGAGCAGGACGCCGAGTTGCAGATCGTGGTGATGACTGCGCCGGAGGACAAAACGGCGGCTGCGGCCTATTGCGAGGAACTGGTGTCCCTGCTGGAATACAATCAGGCACACGACATCCCCACGCTGTTTATCGAGGCCAGCAACAACGCCTACGGAAAGACGCTGGAAACGATGTTGCTGGAACGGGTGGACTTTGCCCATCTGGTGGCCTTTGCAGGCAAGTACGATCAGGCAAACGTCACCGGCGCGGGATTTGCGATGGGCATTTCCCGGTATCTGTATCTGCGCTGCTGCGGGGAAAAGACCGACCGGGCGGACGTGGTGCAGGTGCAGCAGATCGCAAACTCGATGGCGCTGACCTACCCGTATATCCTCTCCGCCCGATATCCGCTGAATGTTTACATTCGGGATATGGGCTACGACTACAACAACATCCTTGCCGAGGGCGAAGACCGGGAACGGATCCAGCGGAAACTGGAAGAACTGTTCCTGCCCGGCTGCCAGGTTATGGGAGCCAATCTGGAAGGGACCACCGTGATCTCCGACCTGATGGAGTACACGGAAAAGACGGTGGGATCGGTGACCTACTCCGATGTGTATATGCCGTGGAACCGCACCTTTGAGATCTCCTTCACGGTGACGGTGGCGCCGCTGACCCCTGCGGCGTAAGAGAATAAAAAAGCAGCGGGAGCCTGAAAAGGCTCCCGCTGTTCGTTTGTATCAGCCAAGATAGGCGGCGTAGACGCCGCGGCGGGTAAGATCCCGGGTGGAGGAGAACAGACCCTCCGGCAGGGCGGTGAGATTGTCATCCGGCTTTGCGGCTTTGGGCAGCAGACCCTGCTCCGCACACCATTCCATAGCGCCGCAGTAGGCGTGCTGCCGCCTTCCGCTGCGGCGGATGGCAGCGTGGCGGCGGGAGAGGGCTTCCTCTCTGGGGCAGAGCAGCATTGCCAGTTCGCCGCAGGTCATAGGCTGTTCCAGACGCAGGCGGTTGTCGGAATAAACGATGGCCCGTTCTTTGGCGAGGGCGCAGAGTTTTTCGAACAGGGGATCGTCACGCCCCACGTCGGCAAAGGGGGACTCCTCCATCAGTTCGCTGACGGTGACCACCTGATAACCGTACTGTTTCAGCAGTTCCAACTGCTTGCGGAGACCGAAGGCCACAGGGGTGCGCTTGGCCATATTGTAGCCGTCCTTCTGGAAGATGATCTGACCGCAGAAGCAGTCCGGGTCGGCTTCCAGCGCGCGGCGGATGGGCTCCACCATAGCGCCCACCTCCGCTTCCAGCGCGGCTTCGGGATCGGAGAGGGTGGAGGGCAGCCAGCCGGCGCCGTCAAAGGACGCCGCCATATACTGATAGCCCATCACGTCGCAGACGTCATAACTGGTGAAGCCGTCCTGCATCGCGTCCACATAGTGGGGCGGGCGGTGCATCGTGATCTGGTAGCCGTACTGTTCCAGCAGCAGTTTATCCAGTTTTTTCAGATCCTCCACGGCGGCATCCAGAGAGCCCAGAAATTCCCGACCGCCGTAGACGACGGCCTTGCGGCCGAAAATGATGTGGCGGTAGCCGTGGTTGGTGATCTGGTGACCCTCGTCCAGCATACGGCGGATCAGGCGCTCGTTGTGGGCCGCGCCGCCGCGGTTGTCGCAGTGGATGTCGGGATAGTGGTCGTATTTCACGCCGCCCCACGCGGCGCTGCCCGGTTTTCCGGCCTTGTCGGGATAGTTTTCACTGGTGTCTCCCACCACATCGAAAGTGCCCTTTGCGTCAAACTCTGCCAACGTGTCCAGCAGAACGTCTGTCAGACTGCGGCCGTTGAAGCGGTCCGGCGCGGCGGGCAGATCCATAGGGCCGTCGTCAAAGGTCATAGCGCAGATGCGGCGGGAGGTCTGGAACCGTTCCAGACGGCGGGTATAACTGAGATGATGGACTGCGGGGGGCAGGATGTGCTGTTTCAGAAAGCGCTTGCCCGCTTTTCCCACTTTTACGATCAAAGACATAGCGATCTCCTTTGCTTACAAAAAGATGTCGCGCAGCAGGCATTTGCCGGCGAACAGCGCCCATTTGACATAGGCGGCGGGGGCGGCGTGGGTGCGGCGCAGCCGC
>SVKT01000061.1 GCA_015068335.1 Oscillospiraceae bacterium
TAACTACTTCGCGGCTTGATTTTTCGGGTTGGAAAAGGATGAAAAACCTTGCCTGATAACCGAAAACCCTTGAAATACGGGGCTTTTCCGGTTTGTCGTAATTATACCGTAAGGGCACACCTTCGCTACCCATGCGCTGACCAGCGGCGTGGATGCCAAAACTCTCTCCGGCATTCTGGGCCATGCCAACGCATCCTTCACCCTCGACACCTA
Organism: Oscillospiraceae bacterium; assembly: GCA_015068335.1. Lineage (GTDB taxonomy): Bacteria > Bacillota > Clostridia > Oscillospirales > Oscillospiraceae > Oscillibacter. The sequence goes on from SVKT01000061.1 coordinate 214, forward strand.
CACCCATGTGACGGGAGATATGCAGGAGCGGGCATCCGGTGTCGTGGGCAGCTTCGTGGAGGACATCTTCGGAAAGGGGCTGAGATGCTATGGCTAAGAAACGAAAAGGCGGTCAGGGCAGCGTCCATCTGAGAAAGGATGGCCGTTGGGAAGGCCGCTATGTGGTGGGCTACGATGAGTTCGGCCTCCCGAAAACAAAAAATGTCCTCGCCTACACGAAGACAGAATGTCAGCAGAAACTGAAAAAGCTGAAAGAAGAATGTGGCGGAGCCATCAAGTCTGAGAAGTTGAAGCCGGATATGCGGTTCGGGGACTGGCTGGACTACTGGTATCAGAATCATTCCAAGCCTCGACTGCGGCCCAGTACCCAGCAGGAATATGAATTGCGAATCTATCAGTACATCATCCCGGAACTGGGCAACATCCCTCTGAACGAACTGTCACAGGACAACCTGCAGCAGTTCTACAACCGATTGAAGAAGAGCGGCAGATTGCGGAAAATAGAACTCTACGGTGAGGGCCTGTCTGACAGAACTGTGCGAGGCTGTCACATTACCTGCCGCACGGCGCTGGACAGAGCTGTCAAAGACAAGCTGATCCGCACCAATCCGGCAGAGGGGTGCAAGCCTCCCTCTGTGAAGAAAAAGGAGATGCAGGTACTGACCCGTGAGGAGATGCAGCGGTTTCTGATTCAAGCCAGAGAAGACGGGTACTACGAGCTGTTCCTGATGGATCTGTCCACCGGTCTGCGACGAGGAGAACTGCTGGCGATGCAATGGGACGACCTGAACTTCGACACCGGAGAACTGCGAATCACCAAACAGGTATCTCGGGTACGGGGGAAGCTGACGGTGTCCGAACCTAAGACGAAAGCCTCTATTCGGACGCTGATCCTCCCATCTGCAATTCTGGAGATGCTGAGAGCATACAAGGCCAGAGTGAATTCCAGATGGATGTTCCCCTCTCCGAAGAAGGAAGATTCTCCTCTCGATCCTGCCTCTGTGCGAAAGCGCCTGTGCAAGACGCTGGAACGAGCCGGGTGCAAGAAGGTTCGGTTCCATGACCTGCGGCACACCTTTGCCACCACAGCACTGGAATACGGTATGGATGTGAAAACCCTCTCCACAGTCATTGGCCACAACTCCGTGGCAACGACGCTGAACATCTACGCTCACATCACTGACGATATGCGAGCGACTGCGGCAGTGAACATTGACCGGGGGATCGCAAAGCAGGAGCAGGCCGAGATGCCGGCAGAGAAAGCGGCGCCAGAGAAAACCGAAACAGACTTCGTGGCTACCAAGGGTCAGCGGAGAAAACCCGGCACCGGCTGCCTCAGTCAGATTGGAGAACATCTCTGGGAGGGGAAATATTCTCCCAGAGGGCCGGACGGCAAGAAGCGCCACGGCAATGTCTACGCCCATACCCGCGAGGAATGTGAAGAGAAGCTGAAAGTTCTGATTCAGGAAATGAAAGCGGAGATTACGGCAGAACGGGAACGATCAAAAAATGCTGCATAGCTACCGAACAAGATTCCAGCACTGAAGCCAAAGAAAGGGGCAAGTGCTTCTGCACTTGCCCCTGGTGTCATCCCTTGGGAGGATACGGATCGTTTCCAAAAGAATCCTTTGCGCGAATTTGCCCCGAACGATTATGGACAACCAGCTCGGACTGTTGGTTTTTGGCAATTCCTCGAGCAATCTTGATAGCCTCTTTCTGAGTTGAGGTTCTTACAGTAGCTCTACTGTTCCCTGCTCCCTTTACTTGCCAACCACCAGAAGGGTGTCTCGTAACATGCTGGTTCTTATTCATACTGCACACCTCCCATAAATCATCCGTGATGGCAGGATGGGCAGCAAATTGCGCAGCCATCAACATTCGCATAGATTGTTTTGGCTTTTTTTACTGCTTCTGCACAGGAGGAGAAACACCCCAAGAAATAACGATTGGAAGGCGAGGGCATCCAAACGCAACCTTCGGCATGAACCTCATGGTTGAAATGGGGGTTTCCGGTGGAGTTTTTGTTCACATAATAGTTTTTGTACATGTTATTCTCTCTTTCTGCCCGAAATAGGGCCGGTAGTTATATTTCAAATAACAAAACAAAAGCGCATGTGCCAGCAAATATCACTCCTGTTTGGCCACAGTTTTGCCGGAAACATTGACAAAGAATGTCCTGTGCGATATTATAATCCAATCCAACGTGAAACGATAATATCACATATTATTGTTTCCGAACCGCCTCGTTGAGCGTAGGACCTCAGCGAGGTGGTTTCTTTTTGTAATGTTTTTGATTAAACGTTATGTATGAGTTTTTTCGGTTAATCCGAGTAAGTCCTCATAAAGCCTTTGTCCGCGGCGTTAAGTTCTTCTGGCTAAATCAAGAAGATCCAGGAAGTAATACGTTCGGCCTCTTTTTCTGTCGTTTCCACGAAGAATACGGCTGGACTCGAGCGATTCAAGATATCTGCGAGCTTGTGCGTTTGATATTCCCAGATGGTCTGCAAGGAATGTTCCTGTTAACACTGGATGCGTGAACAGACACTCTAGAATCTGGTCAAACTTGGGTGTGCTTATTGTATCCTGCAGGATGCGTTTGGTCCTTTCGTACAGGCTATTTAACGAATCAATATAACTGATATGGCTTCTGGCTTGTACGATACATTTTTTCAGGAAAAAGCTAATCCATTCTGTATAGCTATCAGATCTAGATGCTGTCAGCATGTTATAATAGACGAGCTTGTCCTGACTGATAGCTTCGCTCATGTAGAAAAACGGGCAGTTGATAACTTCTGCTTTATAAAGATACAGACTAATCAAGAGCCTTCCAACACGACCGTTTCCATCATCAAAGGGGTGGATGGATTCAAACTGGGAATGAATGATGGCTGCCTTGACTAACGGATTGATATTGTCATTTGTGTCATTCATGAAAGCGATCAACTCGTCCATGTACTTCTTAGTTTCTGTATGCGAAGGCGGTGTGAAAATCACAGTGCCAGCGCTGTTGACAATCACATTATCCCTTGTTTTATAACGTCCAAGTGTTTTCTGCTGATCCTCAGGAACAATTCCGTCCATAATCTGCTTGTGGAGGCTCTTGATAAAAGAATGGGAAAATGGATTAGACCGCAAATACTCAGAACCATTCATGATGCTACGAGTATGATTGCGGAGTTCAACGACGCTCTTGTCGTTACTCGGCTGTTCTCGGATCTCATCTTCAAAAGCATCACTGAGGGTCGTTTGCGTACCTTCAATATACATGGTTGATTGAGCTTCGCGCTTATGCAGCAGAGGGATAAGAATGCTGTCGAACTGATATCCGCTGATTTTAGCTTCCAGAATACCTAGGTATTTTGAAGCCTCAAACAGTTCGTTCATAAAAACGTTCGCATTATAATCTTCAGGACGTTCTCTTAGGTATTTCAACATTAAGGGACACCTCCTTAAATTCTTTGCAAAACCAATTATATGTTGTTGTCCGAATAAAGTCAATAGCTAATGTGCGTTTTTTGACAAAAAGCGCACATTAGCTATTGGGGGTATCTGAATTGCGCGCCGTTATGCACATGAACGGAAAATAATCAGTATAACAAAATGGAGCAAAATTACGCCGCTATAACCAAAGAAAGGGTGCTTCGGAGAATCAACTCCGAAGCACCCTTTTTCGCTAACTGTGGCGTTTCCTGTGGTCAGCCGTTTTTGGCAAGTTTAAATCTGTCCTGAAAGTTTCGAAAAACAAACAAAAGCGCCGGAAATCTCACGATTTCCGGCGCTTTTATGGTGGAGACTACTGGACTCGAACCAGTGACCTCCTGCGTGTGAAGCAGGCGCTCTAACCAGCTGAGCTAAGCCTCCAAATTGTGGTGACCCGTACGAGACTCGAACTCGTGTTACCGCCGTGAAAGGGCGGTGTCTTAACCACTTGACCAACGGGCCATAGATGCCAGAAAGCATCTTGCGATGCTTTCTGGCGTATGGTAGCGGCGACTGGATTCGAACCAGTGACACTCCGGGTATGAACCGAATGCTCTAGCCAACTGAGCTACGCCGCCATATCTGACTGCCTCAACAGGCACGGATTACTATAACAAAAGAACTTTGTTTTGTCAATAAGGTTTTTGAAATTTTTTGATTTGCTTTTTGCGGTTTGCCACTGGAAGGAAACGGAGGGGGCTGCGGACGCTGAAATTTGTCTGTAAACCCCGGGAAAGAGCCCCGCAGGCAGCGCCTGCGGGGCTTGAATGTTGCTGAAAATTAGTACATACCCATCTCGGGGTTGGGCATAGCGGGGGCGGGGGGCTGCGTCGTCGTCTGCTCCACATCCCTCGCTGTCCTGCGGGCAGAACAGTTCGCTCGTTCCGCGACTCCTCCTTTCCCCATCAAGCCCGCTTCGCTGGCCTTGATGGGGGCCCCTTGTGTCGGCAAGCCGACAAGCCCTTGAAGAAAGCCCCCACAGGCATTTGCCTGTGGGGGCTGAAAGAACTGCGGCTTAATACATACCCATCTCGGGGTTGGGCATAGCGGGGGCAGGGGGCTCGGGCTTGTCGGCCACCAGGGACTCGGTGGTCAGCACCATAGCGGAGATGGAAGCGGCGTTCTGCAAAGCGGAGCGGGTAACCTTGGCGGGGTCGATGATGCCGCACTCGATCATATTGCAGTACTCTTCCTTGTAAGCATCGAAGCCGTAGCCGTTGACACCGGAGGAGCGGACCTTTTCCAGAATGACGGAACCATCCAGACCGGCGTTGGCGGCGATCTGACGGATGGGGGCTTCCAGAGCCTTGCAGATGATCTGGGCGCCGGTCTTTTCGTCGCCTTCCAGAGTGCCGATCAGGGCTTCCACGGCGGGGATCACGTTGGCGAAGATGGTGCCGCCGCCGGCGACAACGCCCTCTTCCACGGCAGCGCGGGTGGCGTTCAGGGCGTCCTCGATGCGGAGTTTCTTCTCCTTCATCTCGGTCTCGGTGGCAGCACCGACCTTGATGACGGCAACGCCGCCGGACAGTTTTGCCAGGCGCTCCTGCAACTTCTCCTTGTCGTACTCGCTGGTGGTGTTGGCGATCTGGCCGCGGATCTGGCTGATGCGGTCGCGGATGGCCTGAGGATCACCGGCGCCGTCCACGATGGTGGTGGTCTCCTTGGTGACCTTGATCTGGCGGGCGCGGCCCAGCATAGAGATGTCGGCAGATTTCAGATCCAGACCGATCTCCTCGGTGATGACCATACCGCCGGTGAGGGTGGCGATGTCCACCAGCATTTCCTTGCGGCGGTCGCCGAAGCCGGGAGCCTTGACGCAGACCACGTTCAGGGTGCCGCGCAGACGGTTGACGATCAGGGTGTTCAGAGCCTCGCCCTCAACGTCCTCGGCCACGATGACCAGTTTCTTGCCGGACTGGACCAACTGTTCCAGAATGGGCAGCAGATCGGTGATGACGGAGATCTTCTTGTCGGTCACCAGCAGATAGGCGTCGTCGATGACAGCCTCCATCTTCTCGGTGTCGGTGACCATATAGGGGGTGATATAGCCGCGGTCGAACATCATACCTTCCACGACTTCGCTGTAAGTTTCAGCAGTCTTGGACTCCTCGATGGTGATGACGCCGTCGGCGGAGACCTTCTCCATAGCCTCGGCGATCAGGGTGCCGATGAAATCGTCACCGGAGGACACGGCGCCGACGCGGGCGATGTCCTTGGAGCCGTCCACAGACTTGGACTGTGCCTTGACCTCGCTTACTGCGGCCTCAACGGCCTTGGCCATACCCTTCTTCACCACAACGGGGTTGGCGCCGGCGGCCAGATTTTTCAGACCCTCGCGGATCATAGCCTGTGCCAGCAACGTGGCGGTGGTGGTGCCGTCGCCGGCGATGTCGTTGGTCTTGGTGGAGACTTCCTTCACCAGTTGAGCGCCCATATTCTCAAAGGGATCGTCCAGTTCGATCTCCTTGGCGATGGTCACGCCGTCGTTGGTGATCAGGGGAGCGCCGTACTTCTTGTCCAGAACCACGTTGCGGCCCTTGGGACCCAGAGTGACCTTGACGGTATCGGCCAGAGTGTTAACGCCGGTTTCCAGAGCCTTGCGGGCATCTTCACCGCGCAGAATCAGTTTAGACATATTTTTTACCTCCAAAAAAGGGATTCGCTGTTGGCGAATAAGTTTACTTGTTGTGCGTGGCGTTTATTCCACGATGGCCAGAATGTCGTTCTGGCGGACGACCACATACTCGACATCTTCCAGATTGACCTTGGTGCCGGCGTACTGGCTGGTGATGACCTTGTCGCCGGGCTTCACGGTCATAACGATGTCCTTGCCGTCCACGTTGCCGCCGGGGCCGACGGAAATGACTTCTGCCACAGTGGGCTTCTCCTTGGCGGTGCCGGTGAGGATGATGCCGCCGCGGGTGGTCTCTTCGACCTCGACCATTTTCAGGATGACGCGGTCAGCGAGCGGGGTGAGTTTCATAGGGAGTGCCTCCTTATAGTATATTTTCATAAAAAACAAAATCAGCGTTAGCACTCAATGAAAAGGAGTGCTAACGCCGTTTATGATACCGCTTCTGCCCCCGTTTGTAAAGGGGGATTTTGACAAAAGTTATGAAGAATCTGTAAATCCTTTTTTACTGGGCCGCAACGGCTGTGGCGTTGGGGTCGCAGCCCTTGGGGCCAAAGAAATTCACCTGTTTTTCCGACAAACGCATAACCACTTCCCGGCTGCGGAAGCACTCGCCGTCCAGAGAGGTGACGATGTCCTCCTCCGCAGTGATGCGGATCTCCTTTGCCTCGCTTACCTGAATGAGGCGGGGCGGCAACTCCCGGTGTTTGCCCTTAGAGTAGGGGCCGATGAGCCGGAGAAATTCCGGGCGGGTGACCTTGCGGATGACGAGCGCTTGCAGCACGCCGTCGTTCATACGAGCCTCCGGCACAGGGAAGAAGCCGCCGCCGTAGTAGCGGCCGTTGCACAGGGCGATCAGGGTAAAGCGGTCGGTGACGGGCTTGCCGCCGTCTATGGATACCGTCCACACGCGGCTGATGGCCGAGCCGAAAAAGTTCACGGCCACAGAGGCGATGTAACTGCCCATTCCGGAGAGGAGGGGGCCCTTGCCGTAGCGGTGGACGTCCTCGGCCACCCGGGCGTCCAGCCCGTTGCAGGCAATGGTCAGACAGAGGCGGCCGTTGCAGTCGATGAGGTCGATGGGCTGCACGTCGCCGTCCCACAGATTTTCCGCGTCCTGAAATTTTTCGATGTCCGCGCCGAAGTTTTTCAAAAAGTCGTTGCCCGTGCCGATGGGGATCACAGACATCGCGGCGTTGGGGAAGCCTGCGATGCCGTTTGCCACCTCGGAGACCGTGCCGTCGCCGCCGCAGGCGTAGATGCGCACGTCCTCGCCGGTTTCCGCCAGCCGCCTTGCGATGGCGGCGGCGCCGCCGGGGCGGTCGGTGAGCATACAGGCGCAGGTCAGGCCGTGGCGTTCCCGCAGGGCGTCCGCCATCGCGTAAATGCGGGAGGTCTGGTCTTTCTTCCCCGCGTGGGGATTGATGATGAATATGTGCTTCAAGGCTGTCACCTGATTCTTTGTGTGAGGATGGTTCAAGAATGCCGCAGATTTGGTAAAAAAGACACGGCAAAACAGAAAGGAGGACTTGTTCTTAACGAGGTCTTAACGGTTATCGGTTCTCGTACATAAACACGTCGCATTTCAGCATACCGTTGTAAAGTTTGCGCTTTTTGGTCGCATTCCGGCCGAAAGCGCGCTCGAACTCCGTGTGGGAGGAGAGCACCAGCACCCGCCACTTGGGCGGCAGTTTGCGGCAGGCCGCGCCGAAGACGCGGTAGAGATCCTCCGCCTCCTGCTTTTCCAGCAGACGTTCGCCGTAAGGGGGATTGGTCACCAACTGGCCGTATTCACTGTCCCGGTGGAATTTGCCGGCGTCCGCCACTTCAAAGCGGATGCAGTCGTCCACGCCGGCCAGTTTTGCGTTGTGCTTTGCCAGTTCCACGGCGGCGGGGTCCAGGTCGCCGCCCCAGATGTCGTAGTTGCCGTGGAACTCCTTGTCCATCGCCTCGTCGGCGGCGTCCAGCCACAGTTTGGAATCCATATTCTTCCACTTTTGGGCGGAGAAACTGCGGTCTAAGCCGGGGGCGCGGTTTTTGGCGATGAGAGCGGCCTCGATGGGGATGGTGCCGCTGCCGCAGAAGGGATCGCAGAAGGGATCCCGGCCCCGGTAGCGGGCGAGAGTCACCATAGCGGCGGCCATCGTTTCCCGCAGAGGGGCGCCCATATTCTGGGCACGGTAGCCTCGCTTGTAAAGGCCTTCGCCGGAGGTGTCCAGATAGACGGAGGCGACGTCCTTGATGATGGCGAACTGCAACTGGTAGCGGGTGCCGGTCTCGGGGAGGGTCTCGCAGCCGTACACGTTGCCCAGCCGCCTGGCGGCGGCTTTCTTCACGATGGCCTGACAGGCCGGCACGGAATGGAGGGTGGAATTGATGGAATAGCCCTTGACGGGGAACTCGCCGTCTTTGGGGATATAGTCCTCTAACGGCAGGGCCAGCACCCCCTGAAACAGGGACTCAAAGTCTTTGGCGGGGAAACTGCCCAGTTCCATCAGCACACGGGCGCCGCAGCGCAGGTTGATGTTCAATCGGGCGATGTCGGCCATCGTGCCGTCGCAGTGGACGCGGCCGTTTTCCGCGCGGACGTTGTTCAGTTGCAGGCGCTTCATTTCGTCTGCCACAATGGATTCCAGTCCGAACAGGCAGGGGACGGTCAGTGTCATATCCCGTACCTCCTTTGAAAATAGAAATAACAAAAGCAGTATAGCAGATTTTTCCGGAATGTGCAACGCAGGGAGGAGGGGGCTTCTTTTGATTTTGTAACCGAAATGCAATGGTAATTCAAAGGTGGATATGCTATACTGAAAACAGCAGGCGTGGCAGCGAGACGCCGCTGCGAAAGTAAGCGGGTGTTTCAGGCGGTGTCAAGTTGAAGTTGCGCGCCTTTTCGGGGAAA
>SVKT01000062.1 GCA_015068335.1 Oscillospiraceae bacterium
CGGGGCCAGACCTTTCCGGGGCGGATCCACGGTGATGACGTCGGGGCGAAGGCCTTCCTTTTCCAGTTTGGCCGCGATGTCCGCCGCGTCGCCGCAGAAGAACTCCACATTCTTCACGCCGTTGCGCTCCGCGTTTTCGTTGGCGTCCCGGATGGCGGGCGCCACGATCTCCGCGCCGATGGCGCGCTTTGCCTGCTTGGCAAGACACAGCGTGATGGTGCCGGTGCCGCAGTAAAGGTCCAGCACCGTTTCCTCTCCGGTCAGGGCGGCGTATTCCAGCGCCTTGCCGTAAAGCACCTCTGCCTGCTCCCGGTTCACCTGATAGAACGACGGCACAGACAGTTTGAAGGTCAGACCGCAGAGGGAGTCCATCAGGTAGTCCTGTCCCCAGACGGTGCGGTACTTATCGCCCAGCACCACATTGCCCTTGCGGGTATTGGTATTCACCAGCACGCCCACGGTTTTCGGCGCCGCCGCCTGTACGTAGGCAGCCAGTTCCGGCTCACGGGGCACTCCGGCGCCGTTGACCACCACGCAGCACAGGCTCTCGCCCTTCTTGTTCACCCGCACATAGACGTGGCGCACCAGACCCTTGCCGCTGCGCTCATCGTAGGCGGAAATTTTGTAGCGCTTCATCCACGTGCGCACCGCCTGCGCCGTCTTGTCGGAGATCTCCGACTGGATCAGGCAACGGTCGATGGAGACCACCTCGTGGCTGCGGGCCCGGAAAAAACCGATGGTGCCGTCAGTGCCTACGGGGTACTGGCTCTTGTTGCGGTAGCCGAGAGGATTTTTGGCGCTCAAAATCTCCTCCACCTGCACCTCCGTACCGCCAAGCCGCATCAGGGCGTCCTGCACCCGCTGGCGCTTGGCCCACAGTTCCTCGGTGTAACTCATATGCTGGAAGTCGCAGCCGCCGCAGCGGCCGTAATAGGGACACTCCGGCTTCACCCGCTCCGGGGAGGGCTTTCTGATCTTCACGATCTCACCCGCCGCCGCGGTCTTCATCACTTTCGTAATTTTCACTTCGATCTCTTCGCCCCGGATGGCCTGCGGCACGAACACCACCGCGCCGTCCAGACGCACGATGCCCAGCCCCTCGCTGGAATAGCCCTCCACCGTGCCGGCATAGATCTTTCCTTCTCGCAATTTTTCCATATGGTATCCTCTGTTTTCAGAATCGGGCAGCGCGCCGCCCCGTCACTTGTTTGCTTCCCACTTTTCCAGCAGGGCGCGCAACTGGTCGGCGAACCGGGCAAGGGACTTGTTATCCCGCCCTTTGGAGCGCCGGATGGACTCCATCAGCATCTCGCCGACAGCCACCAGCCGTTCGTAAGCGGAACTGACGCGTCCTCCGGTGAAGGTCTTGCCCTTGCGCTCCGGCAGATAGCCCGGTTCCAGCACCGTATCAGCGATCAGGTCGTAGACCTCCGTATACTGGGGCGCGTGGGCGGCAAAGCCCATCTGCTCAATGCTCTTTGCGAAGAAGGGCGCCACTTCCCGGTCGCCGTGGACCACGAACACGTGCTGGGGCTTGGGCGCCTTGAAGCCCTCGATCCACGAGAGCAGGTGATCCCGGTCGGCGTGGGAGGAAAGACCCCGGAAATTCACGATCTCCGCCCGGACAGCGATCTGCTCGCCGAAAAGTTTCACGCTCTTTGCCCCTTCCAGCAGGGTGCGGCCCAGGGTGCCCTCGCCCTGGAAGCCCACGAACACGATGCTGCTCTCCGGGCGCCAGAGGTTGTGTTTGAGGTGGTGGCGGATGCGGCCCGCGTCGCACATACCGGAGGCGGAGATGATGACCTTGGGCGCGGTGTCCAGATTCAGCGCCTTGGACTCCTCGCTGGTCTCCGTCATCCGCAGATTGGTAAAGTTGAACATATGGGTGCCGTCCCGCACCAGTTCCACGGCTTCCTCGTCCAGATAGCCCCGCAGGTCGCCCACGAAAATGGTGGTGGCCTTCTTGGCCAGCGGCGAGTCGATATACACGGGGAAATCCGGGTTGCTTTTCACCAGCCCCGCGTCCTTGATCTCCCGGATGAAATACAGCAGTTCCTGGGTGCGCCCCACGGCGAAGGAGGGAATGATGACGTTGCCGCCCCGGCCGATGGTCTTGTCGATGATCTCCGCCAGTTCGTCGGTATAACTCCACACCTCGGTGTGGTTGCGGTCGCCGTAGGTGGACTCCATCACCACATAATCCGCCCCGGCCACAGGGCTGGGATCCCGGATGATGGGCTGGTCCACGTTGCCCAGATCGCCGGAGAACACCAGCCGCTTGGTCACGCCGTTCTCCGTGGCGTCCACGGTGATGATGGCGCTGCCCAGCAGATGACCGGCGTCGGTGAACTCCGCCGTCACGCCTTCAAACAGTTCGATTTTCTGGCCGTACTCGCAGGTGGTCAGGAACTCCCGCACCCGCATCGCATCCGCCAGCGTGTACAGGGGTTCCACCTTCGGCGCGCCGGAGCGCGCCGCCTTGCGGTTTTTCCACTCCGCGTCGGACTCCTGAATGTGGGCGGAGTCCGCCAGCATAATGTCCAGCAGGTCTGCCGTCAGCCGGGTGGTGACGATGCGCCCGGCAAAGCCCTGCCGGATCAGCATAGGCACACGGCCGGAATGGTCGATATGGGCGTGGGTGATGAGCACACAGTCGATGGTGCCCGGCGCAAAGGGCAGCGCCTGATTGTCCACTTCGTCCCGCCCCTGCTGCAAGCCGCAGTCGATCAGGATGCGCTTTCCGTTCACTTCCAGACAGTGGCAACTGCCGGTGACGCACTGGTCCGCGCCGTAAAAACTCAACTTCATACTCCGTACCTCCCTGTTCACATTTTCAGCAGAACCGTTTCTGCTACTTTTCCAGTGTTATTATACCACACCCCGGCAGAAAGAACAATCGAGCATTTTCATTCAACCGCAGATTGTAACCGCTTTGTTGTTTTCTTTCGCATCCGCGCGTGTTATCTTATTGTTGTAAAAGCGCTCTCATCCCCACGAATATGAACCGACTCGACAGAAAGGAGAATGGCTATGAACAAGAAACAGTTTCTCCTCTTTTTGCTGCCCTGCCTAATCCTCATCCCTGTTGTTTTGGTCCTGCTCCTGTTTCCAGACGGTGGGGCGGCGGAGGGGCACTATCCCATCACAGGCAGGTATGTGGAAACCGCAGACGGACAGCATATGATCTATCGCAACACCGATACCGGCGAAGGTATGTATGTTCTTCTGATTCCCCGGGATGACGATGCTATGTTTGACGAATTTGAAACCGGAGACGCCATACGTGTTCATTCCTCGCCCCGCGGGGAGGAAACTTCCGCCGGCCTGTATGTCGCTGCCGTCTACGAACCGAAAAAGGTGTGGGATCTTGCTACCATCCCCAAACTGACCGAAGAAGTCCTGCTCCATATGGAAATCCTGGCATCAACCCCACACTGAAACATCCAAAAGCCGCCTTCCGGCGGCTTTTCTTTATGAACATTCCGTAAAACAGCCGTTTTCCCTTTGCATTTCCCCGGTGTTTGTGTTATGCTAATGTAGATTTATTGTGGATACTTATATCCTGCCTTTCTTCGGAAATGCAGGATCGGAAAGGATGTTTCAAATATTATGGGTCTGCTCAAATCTCTCTTCGGCGATCACAGTTCCCGGGAGTTGAAAGCCATCACCCCCATCGTGGACAAAATCGAGGCTATGGCCGACGAATACAAGGCCCTGACCGACGCACAACTTCAAGCCAAAACGGCGGAATTCAAAGAGCGCCTTGCAAACGGCGAAACGCTGGATGATATTCTGCCCGAAGCCTTTGCCACCGCCCGCGAGGCGGCGGACCGCGTGCTGGGTATGCGCCCCTACCGCGTGCAACTGATCGGCGGCATCATCCTGCATCAGGGCCGCATCGCCGAAATGAAGACCGGTGAAGGCAAGACGCTGGTGGCCACTCTGCCCGCCTACCTCAACGCATTGACCGGCCGCGGCGTCCACGTGGTCACCGTCAACGACTATCTGGCCAAGCGTGACTCCGAGTGGATGGGCAAGGTCCACCGCTTCCTCGGGTTGAAAGTCGGCCTCATCATCCACGGCCTCACCCCCGCCCAGCGGCAGGCCGCCTACGCCGCCGACGTGACCTACGGCACCAACAACGAGATGGGCTTCGACTATCTGCGTGACAATATGTGCATCTACTCCAACGAGTTGGTGCAGCGCGGCCACAACTTCGCCATCGTGGACGAGGTGGACTCCATCCTCATCGACGAAGCCCGTACCCCCCTTATCATCTCCGGTCAGGGCGAAAAGTCCACCCAGATGTATGATATGACCGAGATGTTCGTCTGCCGCCTGAAAAAGAAAGTGATGGTGCAGGTGGACGACAAGGCGGAGGAAGACGCTACCCTCGACGCCGACTATGTGGTGGATGAGAAGGCAAAGACCGCCACCCTCACCGCCCGCGGCATTGAGAAGGCCGAGGCCTACTTCCACGTGGAAAACCTGTCCGACCCCAGCAACGCCACGCTGAACCACCACATCAACCAGGCTCTGAAAGCCCACGGCACGATGAAGCGTGACATCGACTACGTTCTCAAAGACGGCGAAGTGGTCATCGTGGACGAGTTCACCGGCCGTCTGATGTTCGGCCGCCGCTACTCCAACGGCCTGCATCAGGCCATCGAGGCCAAGGAGCACGTGAACGTGCGCAGCGAGAACAAGACGCTGGCCACCATCACCTTCCAGAACTACTTCCGCCTCTACGACAAACTCTCCGGTATGACCGGTACGGCGATGACCGAGGAGGAGGAGTTCGGCACCATCTACAATCTGGACATCGTGGAGATCCCCACCAACCGTCCCAACCAGCGCGACGACCACCACGACGTGGTCTACAAGACGGAGATGGGCAAGTTCCGCGCCGTTATTGCGCAGATCAAGGAGTGCCACGCCAAGGGTCAGCCCGTTCTGGTGGGCACCGTGTCCATCGAGAAGAACGAACTGCTCAGCAAACTGCTGGCCCGCGAGGGCATCCGCCACAACCTGCTCAACGCCAAGAACCACGAGAAGGAAGCCGAGATCGTGGCCCAGGCCGGTAAACTGGGCGCCGTCACCGTGGCCACCAATATGGCCGGCCGTGGTACCGACATTATGCTGGGCGGCAACGCCGAATATCTGGCCAAGGCCGATCTGGTCCGCGCCGGCTACTCCGACGAGGTCATCGTGGACGCCACCGGCTACGCCGACACCGACAACCAGGAAATTCTGGACGCCCGCAACCTCTTTGCCGAGCGGCTGGCACACCACAAGGCCATCATCTCCGTCGAGGCGGAAAAGGTGCGCGAAGCCGGCGGTCTGTTCATCATCGGCACCGAGCGCCACGAGTCCCGCCGTATCGACAACCAACTTCGCGGCCGTGCCGGCCGTCAGGGCGACCCCGGCGAGACCCGCTTCTACCTCTCTCTGGAAGACGATCTGATGCGTCTGTTCGGCGGCGAGCGCATCACCAATCTGATGGAAAAGTTCGATCTGGATGAGGAGACCCCCATCGAGAACAAGATCCTCACCAAGTCCATCGAAAACGCCCAGACCACCGTGGAGTCCCGCAACTTCCAGTCCCGTAAGTCCGTGCTGGAATACGACGACGTGATGAACAAGCAGCGCGAGATCATTTACAGCCAGCGCCGTCAGGTTCTGGACGGTCTGGACATCAAGGACACCGTGCTGAATATGATGCACACCTCCATCGGCAACCACGTGGCGCTGGCGTTCAGCGAAAACAGCCATCTGGAAAACGCCGCCTACCGCGAAATGCTCAAAGGTCTGGAAGGCATCTACTTCGCCCGGGGCGATGTGTCCATTTCCGTCGAGGAAGCCCCCAAACTGTCTGCCGAGGACTTTACCGACCGCTTCATCGCCGCCGCCGAGGCCACCTACACCGCCAAGGAGGAGGAGATCACCCCCGTCATTATGCGCGAACTGGAACGGGTGATTATGCTCCGGGTGGTGGACGAATACTGGATGGACCACATCAGCGCTATGGACGATCTGAAACAGGGCGTCCGGTTGCAGTCCTGGGGCAACAACAACCCCGTGGACGTCTACAAGCGGGAATCCCTGAATATGTTTGACGAGATGATCTCCGCCATTCAGGACGAGACCGTCCGCCGGTTGTACTCCGTCCGCTTGAAGAAGGACGAGGAGGTCAAGCGCGAGCGCGTGGCCAAGGGAATGGTGGAAAACGTGGGCGGCGACGGTACCAAGTTGAAGAAGCAGCCTGCCAAGACCGTCAAGATCGGCCGCAACGATCCCTGTCCCTGCGGCAGCGGTCAGAAATGGAAGAAGTGCGAGTGCAAGGAGTACCATCCCTGATTTTCCCCTTCCCTCGCGGCAAAAATGATTGAAAATGAAAAGGCCCTCTCCCCTCTATGAGGGCGGAGGGCCTTTTTCCCCCAACCACTGCGGAGGTTTTCTATGTTCTTTGATCTGCGCAAACAAAACGAACTGTTTTGGCTGTCCTCCTCTCTGTTGGAGAAGGGCGGGCTTTGCCACGGCTTTTCCACCCGCAGGGGCGGCGTTTCTCCCGCCCCGTGGGACAGTTTGAACCTGCGCCCCGGTCAGGGCGACGGGCAAGAGGCGCTTGCGGAAAACTACCGCCGCTTCTTCGCCGTCTGCGGCGGGGAATGGCAGCGTGCGGTGCTGTCCCGGCAGGTACACGAGACCACCGTCCGCCTCTGCACCGCCGCCGACGCCGGCAAAGGGCTGTTCGCCCCCCGGGACTACACCGCCGACGCCCTCATCACCAACGAACCCAACCTGCCGCTGGTAGTCTTTTCCGCAGACTGCGGCATCCTATTGCTGTATGACCCGGTGCAGCGCGCCATCGGCGCCGTCCACGCCGGCTGGCGGGGCTGCGCTGCCGGCATCGTGGAGAAAACCGTGCGGGAAATGGAGTGCGCATTCTCCTCCCGCCCGGAGGATCTGCTGGCCGCCATCGGCCCCTGCATCGGGCAATGCTGCTTTGAAACGGACGATGATGTGCCTTCCGCTATGACCGCCGCGCTGGGCGCCGCTGCCGCGCCGCTGATGGAGCGCCGCGGCGCAAAATGGCACGTGGATCTGGCGGGTCTGAACCGCCAATGGCTGCTCCGCGCCGGGCTGGACAGCGCAAACATCGACCTGTGCGGTCTCTGCACCGCCTGCCGCCCCGACCTGTTCTGGTCTCACCGGAAAACCGGCGACGCCCGGGGCGCGCAAATCGCTATGATCGCCCTGTCCCCTGCCGAGAAAGGAGGCGACCGATGAAGAAACTGATCTGCTCCGCCCTCTGCGTGGCCCTCTCCGCCCTCCTGCTGGCCGGCTGCGGACATCCGGAGCCCGAGTTCAACGAAGTCACCGACCTGATCACCGAACCGGAAACGGAAAACACGCCCACCTCCCTGCTGCTCCCCACCCAGTTCTCTCTGGCCTATATGCCGGATCAGACCCTGGACCCCATCACCTGCCCCGACGGGATGCAGCAGACGGTGGCCTCCCTGCTTTACGAGGGGCTGTTCCGGCTGGACGGCAAGTTCCAGCCCGAGCCTGCCCTGTGCGAGAGTTTCGTCTGTGACGAGGATTTTCTCTCCTACACCTTCACCCTCCGCAGCGGCGTCCTGTTTTCAGACGGCTCGCCCCTCACCGCTGCCGACGTGAAAAGCACCCTTGACCGCGCCAGAACCTCCAACCGCTACCGCGCGCGGCTCGCGGACATCCTCTCCGTATCCGCCGGGGAAAACACCGTAACGGTGCTCCTCTCCTCTCCCAACAACGCGCTCCCCGCGCTGCTGGATATTCCCATTGTAAAAGCCGGAACGGAAACCGCCCACGCCCCCACGGGGACAGGCCCCTACTTCTTCTCCGCCCAAGACGCCGTCCCCTGTCTGGTGGCCAACCGGCTCTGGCGGCAGGGAACCGGACAGCCCACGGAGCGGATCACCCTGGTGGAGGCCGCCGACCAAAGCACGATGCTCTACCGTCTCTCCTCCCACGACATCCAACTGGCCGCAGCGGATCTGACCGGCTCGGCTTCCGTCAGCCTCAGCGGCAGCCTCACCTATCAGGACACGGACACCACCATCCTGCAATATCTGGGCTGCAACCTCTCCCGGGAGTATCTGAACACCGCCGCCTTCCGCCGCGCACTGAACTGCGGCATCAACCGCGCGCACATCGTCAGCGCCTTCCTCTCCGGACACGGCCGGGCAGCGCAACTGCCGCTGTCCCCCGTTTCTGCGCTGTACCCCTCCGAACTGGAACAGCCCTTTTCTATGGACGCCTTTTCCGCAGCCCTGGCAGAATGCGAAGCGCTGCCCACCAAGCCGCTGACCCTGCTGGTCAACGAGGAAAACAACTTCAAAACCGCCATAGCAGCCTATCTGGCGGAGAGTTTTTCCGCCGCCGGCGTGGCCGTGGAGGTGCGGGCGCTGCCCTGGGAGGCGTACACCGCCGCACTGGCGCAGGGCGACTTCGACCTCTATTACGGCGAAGTACGCCTCTCCGCGGACTGGGATCTCTCCCCCCTGCTGGCCAAAGGCGGCGCGCTGAACTTCGGCGGCTGGGGCTCTGCCCAGACGGATTCTCTGCTGGCAGCGTGCGCAGCCTCTCCGCAGCGGGACGCCGCCATCACAGAGTTGTGCGCCCACCTGAAAACCTTCTCTCCCATCCTGCCCATCTGCTTCAAGTCCTCCTCCGTGCTGTTGCAGACCAACGTGGTGGAGGGACTGATCTCCACCGCCACAGAGCCGTTTTACAACGTGCAGGACTGCACCATCCACCTGCAAAGCCAATAAAAAGCGCCCGTGGTCAGGCCACGGGCGTTCTTTTTATTCCTTTTCTGCGATCAGAGCCAGTTTCTCCTGCCGCGAAAGGCCTTTGATGGCAGCCTCCCGGCGCAGGGCGGCGCTTTTATCCGGCAGTTCCTCCTGATATACCAGTTCCAGCGGCAGATGGCTGCGGGTATACCGCCCTCCCTTTCCGCTTTGGTGCACCGCCAGCCGGCGGAGGACATCGTCGGTATAGCCGGTATACAGCGAGCCG
>SVKT01000063.1 GCA_015068335.1 Oscillospiraceae bacterium
CTGCTCCATAAATTTGCGCCAGTAGCTCAGCTGGATAGAGCAACTGCCTTCTAAGCAGTAGGCCAGGGGTTCGAGTCCCTTCTGGCGTACCATTTTCCCCTAATTGTCGGCTTTCAGGTATTGGACTTGGTGGGTGTAGTTCAATTGGCAGAGCACCGGATTGTGGTTCCGGGCGTTGTGGGTTCGAGTCCCATCACCCACCCCAGATACAAAGGGGATCGGGGTTACCCCGGTCCCCTTTGACTCTTTCCACATTGGGGCGTCGCCAAGTGGTAAGGCAAGGGACTTTGACTCCCTCATCCGCTGGTTCGAATCCAGCCGTCCCAGCCAGCCTTTTTCGCCCCGCGCGTTTATATAATAGATCCGATCCGGTAGCTCAGCCGGCAGAGCAACTGCCTTTTAAGCAGTGGGTCCGGGGTTCGAATCCCCGCCGGGTCACCAAACCCCAAATGCATCGCATTTGGGGTTTTGCTATACCAAAAAAGGAGGCGGTGCGCGATGTACGACGAACTGACGGAAGTCGACATCAAAAAAATGCGCCAGGAGATCGACCATCGTGTGCGCGTCCTGCGTCCCCAACTCATCGAGGAAGTGCAGACCGCCCGCGCCTTCGGCGACCTCAGCGAAAACTTTGAGTACAAGTGTGCCAAGCAGGCCAAAAACCGCAACGACAGCCGTATCCGCTACCTGGAACGGATGATCCGCACGGCCAAGGTCATCCGGGTAGACGACGGCGGAGACACCATAAACCTGTTCGACCGGGTCACCATCTACAATGAGATGGTGAAGCAGGAGATGACCATCCGCATCGTGACCACTCTGCGGCAGGACGCCCTGAAAGGGCTCATCAGCAAAGAATCCCCCGTGGGAAAGGCGCTGATGGGACACGCCGTGGGCGACCGGGTGGAGGTAGAGGTCAGCCCCACGATGAAGTATTTTGTGGAGATCCGTGCCATTGAAAAAGGGCAGGACGACGAGTCGCTGGAAATCAGCGCCTATTAAGCGCAAAAAAAACTGCCGGAAAAGTCCGGCAGTCATCCCTAAAAGCCAATATATTGGCGAAAGGAGTCAATATGTTATTCATTTGCTATCCAAAATGCACCACTTGCCAGAAGGCAAAGGCGTGGCTGGACGAAAACGGCATTTCCTATGACCTGCGGGACATCAAGCAGGACAACCCCTCTTACGAGGAACTGTTCCGCTGGTGGAAGCAAAGCGGCCTGCCCTTGAAGAAGTTTTTCAACACCAGCGGCTTGCAGTACAAAGCGCTGGAACTGAAAGACAAACTGCCCGCGATGGGCGAGGAGGAGCAGTTGCGCCTGCTGGCCACCGACGGTATGCTGGTGAAGCGTCCGCTGCTCGTCTGCGGTGACGCCGTGCTGACGGGCTTCCGTCAGGCGGAGTGGGAAGCGCTGCTGAAATGATCACGCGATACGATCTTGCGCCGCTGGACGGCATCACAAAACTGGTGTTCCGGCAGGTCTGGCACCGCCATTTTGGCGGGGCGGACCGCTACTTCATCCCGTTCTTCTCGCCCACGGATCACCATACCATCACGCCCCGCGACTTCCGGGAGATCGATCCCTCCGCCAACCGCGGCCTGCCCTCTGTGCCGCAGATTATGACCTGCAAGGCGCCGGACTTCCTCTGGGGCGCGGAGCAATTGCGGGAGATGGGGTACGGGGAGGTCAACCTGAACCTGGGCTGCCCTTCCGGCACGGTCACCGCAAAGGGAAAGGGCTCCGGTTTTCTGGCAAAGCCGGACGAACTGGATCGCTTCTTTAACGAGGTGTTTTCCGCCGTCACCATTCCGGTTTCCGTCAAGACCCGGTTGGGCATTGCCGACCCGGAGGAATTTTCCCGGATCCTGGAAATCTATAATCGCTATCCCATTGCCTGCCTGACCATCCACGCCCGGGTGCAGAAGGAGAAGTACCGGGGCGCCGTGCATCTGGACGCCTTTGCCGCGGCGCTGGCCGGGAGCAAAAATCCGGTTTGCTACAACGGCGACCTGCGGACGGTGGAGGAGGTGCAGGCCTTTGTGGCCCGGTTTCCCGCCGTGGATGCCGTTATGATCGGCCGCGGCGCGGTGGCCGACCCTGCGCTGCTGCGCAAACTCCGGGGCGGACAGGCCGCCACCCGTGCGGAGTTGCAGGCCTTTACCCAGGATCTGTACCAGTCCTATCAGGCCTTTTATGGTCAGGTGGGTACCGCCGCCCAGCGGATGCGGGAGGTCTGGTTCTACCTGATCCATCTGTTTGCGGATGCGGAAAAACTGAACAAGAAACTGCGCCGCTTCAAAAACCCCGGAGAGTATGAGACCATCGAAGCCCAGATCTTCGCGGAACTTGCTCTGCGCGATCATAGCGAGGGAGATTTGATCTGAATAAAAAAGGACACGCCGATGGCGTGTCCTTTTCGTATGTATGAGGGATCAGGAGAGGGTCAGGTCTCCGTCCTTGACCCAGCCCAGTTTGCGGCACACCGCATTGATGGCGGGGGCGAGGATGGCGGGAAGGACGAAGGAGATCAGGATCAGACCCAGCCAGTCAAAGCCGGTGGGGGTGATGGCGGCAGCGCCGTTGGCGATGGCCTTCTCACTGGGGGCGACCCAGCCCGTCCACACGCCCAACTGACCACACAGGCCGCAGGTGCCCATACCGGAGTTGATGGGGGCGCCGTTCATTTCCAGTTTGAACACGCAGGTGGCGATGGGGCCGGTGATGGCGGAGGCGAGGGTGGGGGCGATCCAGATGCGGGGGTTCTTCACAATGTTGGGCATTTGCAGCATAGAGGTTCCCAGACCCTGGGACACCAGTCCGCCCCAGCGGTTTTCCTTGAAACTCATCACGGCAAAGCCGATCATCTGGGCGCAGCAGCCTGCCACGGCAGCGCCGCCGGCAAGGCCCGTGAGGCCCAGCACAGAGCAGATGGCGGCGGAGGAGATGGGCAGCGTCAGCGCCACGCCCACCAGAACGGACACCAGAATGCCCATCAGGAAGGGCTGCAACTCCGTAGCCCGCATAATCAGTTGACCGAAAGCACTGGCGGCGGAGCCGATGGGCGGCGCGATGACCCACGCCGAGCCAATGCCCACCAGGGTGGTGACGATGGGCGTCACCAGAATGTCGACCTTGGTCTCCTTGCTGACGACCTTGCCGCACTCGGCGGCAATGATGGCCACAAACAGCACGGCCAGCGGGCCGCCTGCACCACCCAACGCGTTGCAGGAATAGCCCACGGTGGCCAGGGAGAACAGCACCAGCGGAGGCGCTTGCAGCGCGTAGCCGATGGCAATGGCCATAGCGGGGCCGCTCATAAAGGAGCACATACCGCCGATGGTGTAGGGGACCTTGTTGATCTCGATGATGGGCGCGGTCAGGAATCCGATGCCGAACTGGCTGCCGATGGTGTTGAGGATCGTACCAATGAGCAGCGAGCAGAACAGACCCTGCGCCATCGCGCCCAGCGCGTCAATGCCGTAGCGCTTGGCGGAGATGACGATGTTTTTGCGCTTCATAAATGCTTTTACTTTTTCCACGATCAGCACCTGCTTTACAGAAAAATAGTATGGTCGACAGGTGTCTTGACACCTGTCGACCATACTATACACGCGGCATAGGCGCTTGTCAATGATTTTCCTCGTCTTTCAGCAAAAAGCCCATAGCGTCCAGCGCTTCCAGCGCCCGCCGGTATGCGGCTTCGTCGGGGCAGGAGAGGGTGTGGAGGTGGATGCCCTCGGTCAGGCGGGACAAAGGCGCGGTGCAGCGGGCGAGGAACTGCTGCACATCGTAGCGGCTGGAAAGTTGCAGGGGGCCTGTGAGTTGGCCGTAAACGGGGTGTTCCACGATGACGTCCAGCACCGTGCAGCCGTTATCCACGAAACTGTTCAGTTCAGGTTCCATATCGGCGCCGCCGTGCCGGCAGGCTACCTGCCGGATCAGACCTGCGGGGGAGCGCTGGATCACGTACCCCCGGGGGGTGGCGAAAATTTCCTCGCCGGCGGCGCGCAGCAGGGCGATGTCGCCCACGATCACCTGACGGCTGACGGAAAAACGGGTGGCCAGCGCACCGGCGCTGATGGGAAGGGAGGCGGATTGTAAACACGCCAGAATCGACTGGCGACGCTGCGCTGCCTGCATAGAGGACCCTCCTTTGCTGTTATGACAGCAGTATAGCATACGCTTTGAAAAATGCAAAGGATTCCGTTGGGAAATTGAGAAGATTTCGTTTCCGGCAGGAAAAAACCGCCGCGGCAGAGCCGCGGCGGTCAAAGGGTCTTACCAGACCAGCGTTGCGAAATAGTCGTCCAGGGTTTCGGCGCGGCGGATCATCTCCACGGAGCGGTCCTCTTTCAGCATCAGTTCGGCAGAGCGGAGTTTGCCGTTGTAGTTATAGCCCATGGCGTGGCCGTGGGCGCCGGTATCGTGGATGACCAGCAGGTCGCCCGTATCGATCTTGGGCAGCATCCGGTCGATGGCAAACTTGTCGTTGTTTTCGCACAGAGAACCCACCACATCGTACTTGCAGTCGCAGGGGGCGGTTTCCTTGCCCACCACGGTGATGTGGTGATAGGAACCGTACATAGCGGGACGCATCAGGTTGCAGGCGCAGGCGTCCACGCCGATGTATTCCTTGTAGGTGTGCTTTTCGTGGATGGCGCGAGTGATGAGATGACCATAGGGGGCCAGCATAAAGCGGCCCAGTTCGGTATAGATGGCCACATCCCCCATACCGGCGGGGACGAGGATCTCTTCATAGGCACGGCGCACGCCCTCGCCGATGACGGCGATGTCGTTGCCCTTCTGGTCGGGGCGGTAGGGAATGCCCACACCGCCGGAGAGATTGATGAAGGTGATGTGCACGCCGGTCTCCGCCTTCAACTCCGCAGCCAACTGGAACAGGATGCGGGCCAGGGAGGGATAATAGTCGTTGGACAGGGTGTTGGAGGCCAGGAAACTATGGATGCCGAACTCCTTTGCGCCCTTGGCGGCGAGGCGGGTGAAGGCCTCAGCCATCTGCGCGCGGGTCATACCGTACTTGGCGTCGCCGGGGTTGTCCATCACCTGGAAGCCTTCCCGGGTCTCGCCCAGGGTGAACACGCCGCCGGGATTGTAGCGGCAGCAGACCTTTTCGGGGATCTTCCCGATGGCCTTTTCCAGATAGTCCACGTGGGTCAGGTCGTCCAGATTGATGATGGCGCCCAGTTGATCCGCCAGTTGAAACTCCTCTGCCGGGGTCTCGTTGGAGGAGAACATAATGTCTTCACCCACGATGCCGCAGCGCTCGGACATCCGCAGTTCCGCCTCGGAAGAGCAGTCGCAGCCGCAGCCCTCCTCGTGGAGGATCTTCAAAATGGCGGGAGTGGGGGTGGCCTTTACCGCGAAATATTCCCGGTAGCCGGGGTTCCAGGCAAAGGCGGCTCTCAGCGCCCGGGCATTTTCCCGGATGCCTTTTTCATCATAGATATGGAAGGGGGTGGGATAGCGGGAGATGATCGCTTCCAGTTCTTTTCCGGTAACAAACGGTGTTTTCATAGGTTTGACCTCGCATCCTTGCAGAATGAAACGCTGTGTACTATTTTAAGAGGTGTTGCCCCATTCTGTCAAGAAATTTGGGGAGAAAAGACGAAGCGGACGGGGCGGAAATATCCCCTTGTGTTCCGCGGCGGCGGGCGGTACAATGAAAACAGAAAATGAGAAGGGGGGAGTGCGGATGATCTATCTGGACAACGCAGCCACCAGCCGGATGAAGCCGCCCTGCGTGGCGGAGGCGGTGACTGCGGCGCTGACATCCTATGGAAACTGCGGACGGGGCGTCCACGATGATGCGCTCTCCGCTGCCAGAACGGTGTTTGGCGTCCGGCGGACGCTGGCAGAATGGTTTGACGCGCCGGGTGCGGAGCGGGTGGTTTTTACCCCCAACTCCACCATCGCGCTGAATATTGCGGTTTCCGGCCTTCTGGACGCGGGAGATCACGTGATCTCCACGGATCTGGAACACAATTCGGTTCTGCGTCCGCTCTACCGCCTGCGGGAGCAAGGCGGGGCGGTGGATTTCGTTCCGGCTGACCGGGCGGGACGTCTGGACTACACGGCCTTTGAACGTCTGCTCCGGCCCAATACCCGGGCGGTGGTCTGCACCCACGCTTCCAACCTGACCGGCGATCTGGTGGACGTTTCGCGGGTGGGCGATTTTTGCCGCCGGAATGGGCTGCTGTTTCTTCTGGATGCGTCCCAGACGGCGGGCGTGTTTCCCATCCGTATGAGAGAGCAGCACATCGACGTGGTGTGCTTCACCGGGCATAAGGGGCTGCTGGGGCCGCAGGGCACCGGCGGACTGTGCATCGGCGAGGGGGTGGAGATCCGCCCCTTTGCCGTGGGGGGAAGCGGTGTGCAGAGCGCATTGGAGCATCAGCCCCGGGAATACCCCACCCGTCTGGAAGCCGGCACCCTGAACAGCCACGGCATTGCAGGTCTGGGGGCGGCGCTGGATTATATCGAGCAGCGGGGGATGGATGCCATCCGCGCCCACGAAACGGCGCTGGCGCGCCGCTTTTACGAGGCGGTGCGGGCGATCCCCAACGTGACGGTCTACGGCGACCACGAAGCGACCCGGCGCGCCGCCATCGTGGCGCTGAACATCGGCGAACTGGACTCCGGCGCGGTGTCCGACGAACTGGCGGAGCGCTTCGGCATCGCCACCCGACCCGGCGCTCACTGTGCGCCCCGCCTGCATCGGGCGCTGGGCACCACGGAGCAGGGCGCGGTGCGCTTCTCCTGGTCCTGCTTCAACACCGAAGCGGAGACCGATGCGGCGGCGGAGGCCGTCCGCATCCTGGCGGAGGAAGCGCGGTAAAAGCGGCTGCGGCAGCGCCGCAGAATACGAGCAGTGAGGTGAATGCTATGGCGACGAATTGCGAGGAATGCGTCCATTACGATTACGATGACGAGGTGGATGCCTACTTCTGCACGATGGATCTGGATGAGGACGAGATGGAGCGCTTTTTGCGCAGCGCCAACAATGCCTGCCCCTTTTACCGGCGGGGCGACGATTACCGGACGGCACGGAGGCAGTGAGTATGGAACTGATGGATCTGTATGATGAAAACCGAATCCCTCTGGGGCGGACGGTGGAACGCAGCGCAGACATCGGTGCGGGAGAATGCCGCGCCGTTGTTCACGTGGCCATCTTCGATGCGGCGGGCCGCCTGCTGATCCAGCGCCGGTCGCCGCAGAAGTTCTTCTGGCCGAATCGGTGGGACTTGTCCGCAGCCGGCGGTGTGGATGCCGGGGAAACCCCGCGCCAGGCCGCAGAGCGGGAGTGCTTGGAGGAACTGGGGTACGCGCTGGACCTGACCGGCGTGCGGCCCTCCTTTACCGTGAACTTTGACGGTGGGTTTGATGACTTCTTCCTTGTGGTCAGAGATGTAAAGGAAAGTTCCTTGCGTCTGCAAGCCTCCGAGGTCAGTGAGGTGCGCTGGGCGGGTTTGGACGAGGTGCTGGCTTTGGAGGCTGCCGGACAGTTTGTGGGCTATCCGGAAAGTTTTCTGCGCTTCCTGTTTGATATGCACCGCACCTTTGGATTCCCCAACAATTAAACGTCAGGCCGTGAAAGGAACCCTTTCACGGCCTGTTTTTTTGCGGTCAATCCACCCACTCCGGTTCCAGAAGATGCATCACAGATACCTCGTAGGCGGTGCGGGTCTCCATACTGGTTTCCGTCTGCTTGTGATAGGTGCGGCTTTGAATGCGCCCTTCCAGCGAAATGGGATCGCCCACTTGCAGCGCCCCGGCTTGCACCGCCAACTGTCCCCAGGCGATCACAGGCAGATAGTCGGTTCTCCCGTAGTGGCGGGGAACGGCCAGCATCAGGTCGCAGATGCTCCTGCCCAGCGGTGTGCGGCGGAAAACAGGCGGTTTGCAGAGGGTGCCGGACAGGGTGATCTGGTTGCAGGGTTCGTCCAGAACGGGCAGGATCTCCCGGGCATATACGGTCAGCACCAGTTTGTTTCCAACGCCGCTGCGGTTGTTGAAAGAGCGCAGTTGCCCCCGGATACGGAGGGGGTCTTCCTGCCTGACGTCGGGAAGCAGGCTCTCCGGCAGCAGAACGGGCAGCAGATCCGGCGTGCCAGACAGGCGGGGAATGCGGAGCAGCACGCGATAAAAATCCATATCGTGATTGCGGTGTGACCAGTCCGGCGCGGCCTGGGCCGTTCCTTCCAGCAATACTTCGTTGCGTTTTACAGTTGTCATTGTTGTCCACCTCGCGGTCGTGATGTTCCATCGTATGAGACCGCGGCAGCGAATAGACCACTTGCGGGCGGGGAAAAACTGGCATATAATACTGCATAGAAACGGAAAGAAAGGGGGAGACGATGGCCAATCTTCTGGATTATCTGGCGTGGCGCGGGGATCTGACCTTGCAGCAGGCGCCTTTCAATGAAGTGGATAATTTGATCCTGGCAGAACTCTCCTTCGTGGATTTCCGAGGGATCGTCCCTGGCCCTGGCGAAGGAAGCCCTGTAACGCTGCGGCAGGCTGCGGAGGCCTTCTTCTCTCTGCACCCGGCAGGGGCAAAAATTGATATGGGCCTTCTTATCCCGGCGGAAATTCCGGAGATGCTGCGGAAAATGGCCATATCGCCCCGCTTCAAAGATGTAAAGTTGAGTTGCTTTACAGATAGATTGGACACGGTTCGGGCGGAGCAATTCGCGGCGCTGACCATTGAAACGGGAGATGGGGCGCTGTATTTGTCGTTCCGCGGCACAGACGACACGCTGGCCGGCTGGAAGGAGGACTTCCATATGGCGTTTCTGCCGGAGATCCCGTCCCAGCGGCAGGCGGTGGACTACGTGCGCGCCGTGGCGCGACAGTTTCCCAGACGGCGGCTTCGGCTGGGCGGACACTCCAAGGGCGGCAATCTGGCGATCTATGCGGCGGTGCATTGTCCTGTGATGGTGCAGCGGCGCATCGAGCGTGTCTGGTCCAACGACGGGCCGGGCTTCTATGAAGATCTGTCACTCCTGCCCCAGCGTCAGCGCCTCG
>SVKT01000064.1 GCA_015068335.1 Oscillospiraceae bacterium
TCCGCTGTGTTCCAGCACCACCGTGGTGCCCATCATAGAGTCGTTGAACACCGCGGCCACGGTGCCGGCAGAGGCGGCCATCACCGTGGTGCCGATGGCGGCGGCGATGTCCACGCCGTCGTGGGTGCGCCAGTCCTCCATCGTTTCACTGTAAATCAGGTCGTCCACGGAAAAGGCCGCCAGCACCTCGCCTTTCAGGGGGGAGACCACCAGTCTGGGGGGTTCCGCCACCACGGGGGCAGTGTCGGGAATGCTTGTAGGGGCGCTTACGGGTTTGGGTTCCGGGATGGGCTCCGGTTCCGGCAGAAGTTCTGCCGTGGGGAGATCTACTTCCACCGGAGGAACTTCCGTCGTGCCGGTGGGCGACACCTCCGGCATAACGATCTCCGTGCCGGGCACATCCTCATAAAAATCCTGGGGCGGGCTGGGCTCTCTGTCCGAGAGCAGAAAGTAGCCGCTGACGGCGATTGCCAGCAGACAGAACGTCATCGTGGCGTAAAAGCCGATGCTGCCGCGCACCGCATCCCATCGTTTGTTTGCCATACAGATTCCTCCCTCAATATCGAGTGTGAGGACAGTATGGACGGATTTTCCTGAATCTATACCGCTGCCGGCAAAAAAGACCGGCAGGCATAAAAAAAGAGCCCGCTTCGGCGGGCTCTTTCCTTGTTTTGTCAACAAATAATGAGGGTTTTGCCGTCCATTTCTTCGGGCACGGCCAGACCCATCACGTCCAGCATTGTGGGCGCGATGTCGGCCAGGCGGCCGTCGGCGCGCAGTTCCGTGCCGGCGCCGCAGAGGATGAAGGGCACCAGATTGGTGGTGTGGGCGGTCATAGGACTGCCGTCCGCCTCGGTCATCTGCTCGGCGTTGCCGTGATCGGCGGTGACCATAGCGATGCCGCCCATTTTCAACGTGGCGTCCACCACGCGGCCTACGCACTCATCCACGGTTTCCACGGCCTTCACGGCGGCGTCGTACACGCCGGTATGGCCCACCATATCGCAGTTGGCGAAGTTGAGGATGATGACGTCGTAGGCGCCGGACTCGATGCGTTCTACGCACTTGTCGCAGACCTCCACGGCGCTCATCTCCGGTTGCAGGTCATAGGTCGCCACCTTGGGGGAGGCGATCAGGCAGCGATCCTCGCCGGGGAAAACGGTCTCGCTGCCGCCATTGAAGAAGAAGGTGACGTGGGCGTACTTCTCCGTTTCGGCGATGCGCAACTGGGTCATCCCCACCTGGCTGAGATACTCGCCCAGACCGTTCTGTACGGAGGTGCGGGGATAGGCCACCTCCACATTGGGCATCGTGGCGTCGTATTCCGTGTTGCACACGAAGGTCACGGGGAAATACTGGCGGGTAAAACCGTCGAAGTCGGGATCCACCAGCGTCCGGGTGATCTCGCGGGCGCGGTCGGGACGGAAGTTGAAGAAGATCACGCTGTCATTGTCAGAGATGGTGCCCTCCTGGTCGCAGACCACGGGCTCCACAAATTCGTCGGTGATGCCGGCGGCATAGGAATCCTTCACCGCAGCCACGGGAAGAGGATTGTAATGGATACCGTCGCCGTAGACCATCGCGTCGTAGGCCCGCTCCACGCGCTCCCAGCGCTTGTCGCGGTCCATCGCGTAGTAGCGGCCCATCACGGTCGCGATCTTGCCCACGCCGATCTCACGGCACTGTTCCACCGTCTGGGCCACAAAGTCGGCACCGGAGGTGGGGGAGACGTCGCGGCCGTCCAGAAAGGCGTGGATATAGACGGATTCCAGCCCCTTTTCCTTTGCCAGACGCAGCAGGGCGAACAGGTGCTCCAAGTGGGAGTGCACGCCGCCGTCGGACAGCAGACCCATCAGGTGCAGATTGGTACCCTTTTCCAGGCAGCGGTCCATCGCGTGCAGATAGGCGGGGTTCTGGAAGAAATCACCGTCGCGGATGGACTTGGAGATGCGGGGCAGGTCCTGAAACACCACGCGGCCGGCGCCGATGTTGGTGTGTCCCACTTCGCTGTTGCCCATCTGTCCCTCGGGCAGGCCTACGTCCAGACCGGAGGCGGACAGCGTTGTATGGGCAAAGTTCTGGAAGAACTCGTCCAGACGGGGCGTCCGGGCGGCGTGGACGGCGTTTCCAGCGGTGCCGGAGGCGAGGCCGAAACCGTCCATAATGACGAGAGTGGTTGGTGTTTTGTTCATAAAAACTGTTCCTTACTTCACCGGAGATCCGACGGGATCGATCCTGTTGGATGAAGTGAGGGGGAAATAGTCCCCCTCACGAATCGTTCTCTTATTCCTGGTTGGCAGCGTTGATGATGTCCAGGAACTGCTCGGGTTTCAGGGACGCGCCGCCAATGAGGCCGCCGTCGATGTCGGGCTGGGAGAGCAGTTCGGCTGCGTTCTTGGGATTCATAGAGCCGCCGTACTGGATGGTGACGGAGCGGGCCACGCGGGCGCCGTACAGGGCGCGGATGGTGGCGCGGATGTTGGCGCAGACCTCGCCGGCCTGCTCGGCAGTGGCGGTCTTGCCGGTGCCGATGGCCCAGATGGGCTCATAGGCGATGATGCAGCGGCGCATCTTGTCGGCGCTGACGCCGCTCAGAGCGCTCTTGACCTGCAAGGCGATCCACTCGTCGGTGATGCCGGTCTCGCGCTGGGCCAGGCTCTCGCCCACGCAGATGATGGGGTTCATACCGGCGTTCAGAACGGCGTGGACCTTCTTGTTGACGGTCTCGTCGCTCTCGCAGAAGTACTCGCGGCGCTCGCTGTGGCCCACGATGACGTACTTCACGCCCAGGTCTTTCAGCATATCGGCGGAAACTTCGCCGGTGTAGGCGCCCTTCTCCTCGAAGTAGACGTTCTCGGCGCCCACGGAGATCCGCAGGTCCTTGAAGGCCTTGGCGGCGGTAGAGATGTTGCAGGCGGGGACGCAGATCACGGTCTCGCACCACTTGGCGCGGGGCATAATCTTCTTCATTTCCTCGGCAAACTTCTTGGTCTCGGTGGCGGTCATATTCATTTTCCAGTTGCCGGCAATCACGGTCTTACGGTATCTGCGATTCATAGTTTCATATCTCCTTTATGTGTGTCGATCTGTATCTTCTATCGAATTCAAGCAGGGCTTAAAAACAAAACTTATTGAGTTATAGCAAAAAAACAATAAAATGTCAAGAAAAAATGCGCGTTTTCGGAAGAAAAGCGAACAAAACGGCAGAATTGCCCGCGATGCGCGGGGAGAGGACGCCGGAGAAAGGCAATCGTTTACCGGGGGAGAGCGGCGCAGAAAGGCCGCTTCACCCGGCAAGAGCCTTGCCGGGTGAGGGGGGGATTTTCGATCAGGCGTCCAGCAGGCAAGCCACACCGGGGAGTTCCTTGCCTTCCATAAATTCCAGGGAAGCGCCGCCACCGGTGGAGATGTGGGTCATCTTGTCGGCATAGCCCAACTGCTGCACGGCAGCCGCGCTGTCGCCGCCGCCGATGATGGTGGTGGCGGAGGTTTTGGAGAGCGCCTCGGCCACGGCTTCGGTGCCCTTGGCGAAGGCGGCAAACTCAAACACGCCCATAGGGCCGTTCCAGATCACGGTGCCGGCGTCCTTCACGGCGTCGCAGTACAGGTTCACGGTCTCGGGGCCGATGTCCAGACCCTGCCAGCCTTCGGGGATCTGGCCGGCCTTGACCACCTGATGGGCGGCGTCGGGAGCAAAGCGGTCGGCGATGACGGTATCCACGGGCAGCAGCAGTTTCACGCCCTTTGCCGCGGCCTTGGCCACCATTTCGTTGGAATAGTCCATCCAGTCGGCTTCCAGCAGGGAGTCGCCCACCTTGCCGCCCTGTGCGGCGGAGAAGGTGTAGGCCATACCGCCGCCGATGATGATGGTGTCGGCGATCTCCAACAGGTTGTTGATGACGCCGATCTTGGAACTGACCTTGCTGCCGCCCAGAATGGCCACCAGAGGCCGCTTGGGATTGGCCAGTGCGCCGCCGATGAAGTCCAGTTCCTTCTGGATCAGGAAGCCGGAAACGGCGGGCAGGTAGTCCGCCACGCCGGCAGTGGAAGCGTGAGCACGGTGCACGGCGCCGAAAGCGTCGGACACATAGACGTCAGCCATATCGGCCATTGCTTTGGCGAAGGCGGGGTCGTTCTTGGTCTCCCCCTTTTCAAAGCGGGTGTTTTCCAGCAGCAGGATCTGACCGGGTTGCAGCGCGGCGGCTTTGGCGCGGGCGTCCTCGCCCACCACGTCGGCGGCCATCATCACGGGCAGTTCCAGCAGTTCGGCGAGGCGTGCGGCCACGGGTTTCAGGGAGAGTTCGGCCAGGGACTTCTGCCACTTCGCTTCGGTGAGGGTGGCGGGATCCTTGCCCTTTTCGGTCTGCTTCTGCACCCACTTGTCAAAACTGGGCTGGGGCTTGCCCATATGAGAGCAGGCGATGACGGCCGCGCCCTGTTCCAGCAGGTAGCGGATGGTGGGCAGCGCGGCCACAATGCGCTTGTCATCGGTGATGACGCCGCTGCCGTCCTTGGCCATAGGAACGTTGAAGTCGCAGCGCAGCAGGACCTTCTTGCCCGCCACATCCAGATCGCGTACGGTTTTCTTGTTGTAATTCATAAGAAATCCTCCAAATTCGGTTTTGGTTTACGGCACGGTGTGCCGGTGGTTTCAAAGGGTCTCCGCCATCTCGCCGGTGTCGGTCAGACCGGGAAATCCGGTCTGGCGCAGCGCTTCGTAGACGCAGACGGCAACGGTGTTGCTCAGATTCAGGCTCCGCGCCTCCGACACCATAGGCAGCCGGATGCAGCGGTCGCGGAAGCGCTCCCGGAAATCCATAGGGAGCCCGGCGGTCTCCTTGCCGAAAAACAGCCAGCAGTCCGGCGTGAACTGCGCCTCCTGATAGGAACGGGGCGCCTTGGTGGTGGTGAGCCACGCCTGTTCGGCGGCCTCGGGATGGAGGCGGAACAGTTCTTCCAGGTTTTCGTAGTCGCAGACCTCCACCAGGGGCCAGTAGTCCAGTCCGGCCCGCTTCACGGCTTTTTCGGAAATGTCAAAGCCCAGCGGACGCACCAGATGCAGGCGGCTGCCGGTGGCGGCGCAGGTGCGGGCAATGTTCCCGCAATTCTGGGGGATCTCGGGTTCTACCAGTACGATGTTCAGCATAGGTACATCCTCCCCTTTTTTTGACGAACGAAAACTATTGTAAGGCATTATCTGCGCAAATTCAACCATATTATGTGAATGAAGCGCACTTTTTATTGAAGAATACAGCGCAAAGGAACGGTGGTCAGCAGGCATTGGACCGAGGGCTCCGCGCCGCGGCGTGCCGTCCGGGAGAGGGACTTTTCCGGAAAACTGTTGGCTCTGTCAAAAAAGCAGAAAAAAGGCGGAAAGATTTGGGGGAATTTTTTGAACAATTTCCGTTGAGATACTGGATTTCCGGGAAAAGTTTGATATAATGACTTTACAAATGTCCAAATGCTTGAAAGGAGGGCTGCGCTATGATCCCTACCGAATCTGCCGTGATCTTTGCCGAGGCGATGCCGGACGCATCCGCGCCCTCCATACCGCTGATGCTGGAAGCCGTACTTTCCTGCCCGATTCTGTCCTGGATGAGCAGTCAGTTGCTGGCCGATGGTGTGCAGCGGTTTTTCGTTGTGTGCGAGCCCTGCTTCGAGGCGGACATCCGGCGCTGCTTTCCGGCGGCCGCGGATGTTGTGGTGTCCAACCGCCAAAGTGATCTGACGGCGTTTTTGAACACCCCCGACCCCGTGACGGTGCTCAACCGCTCTGCCATCCCGCTGGCGGGTGCCGGACTGGGCTTTGCCTATGCCGCGCCGGGCTACGAGTTGCAGGAGGCGTGGAAAGTGAAGATGACCAACGCCGTGCAAGGCGCCGAACTGCTGCCCGGCTGGCTTCCCGTCTACGGTCCGGAGACCATAGCCGAGTTGGAGACCGCGCTTCAAAAGATGGGCGTGACGCCTCCCGCCCGGGAAAATTGACCCCCGCTGTTGGGATTCTATCGAGTTTCATAATTCTAAATTCACAGAACATAGAAAGAGGATGTAGAAATGATTGCTCACGGAAAAGACATTAAGGTATTTTGCGGCAACGCCAATCCCAAACTGGCAGCGGACATCTGCAAGATTATGGGAACCAAACTGGGCGAGTCCGAAGTGAAATCCTTTGCCGACGGCGAAGTTTCCGTCTCCCTGTACGAGACCGTCCGCGGCAGCGACGTGTTTGTGGTGCAGTCCACCTGCAAGCCCGTCAACGACAACCTGATGGAACTGCTCATTATGATCGACGCCCTGCGCCGCGCTTCCGCCGGCCGCATCACCGCCGTCATCCCCTATTTCGGCTATGCCCGTCAGGACCGCAAGGCCAAGGCCCGCGATCCCATCTCCGCCAAACTGGTGGCCAATATGATCACCGCCGCCGGTGCTGACCGCGTGCTGACGATGGATCTCCACGCACCCCAGATCCAGGGCTTCTTCGACATCCCCGTGGACAATATGTTCGGCAACCCCATCTTCGTGGACTATTACGCCAAGAAGTTCGGCGAAAAGTGCGAGGATATGGTGGTCGTCTCTCCCGACGTGGGCTCCGTGGCCCGCGCCCGCGCCTTTGCCCAGAAACTGCATATGCAGTTGGCCATCGTGGACAAGCGCCGTCAGAAGGCCAACCAGTGCGAGGTTATGAACGTCATCGGCGACGTACAGGGCAAGGACTGCATCCTCTTTGACGATATGGTGGATACCGCCGGCTCCCTGTGCAACGCTGCCAAGGCTCTGGTGGAAGTGGGCGGCGCCAACCACGTGTATGCCTGCGCATCCCACGGCGTGCTCTCCGGCCCCGCCATCGAGCGCATCAATTCCAGCGCCATTCAGGAACTGGCGCTGCTGGATACCATCCCCGCCATCGACCCCGCCCTCAGCGACCGCATCAAGTATCTGACGGTGGCGCCGATGTTCTGCGAGGCCATCGAGCGCATCTATCAGGAGGTCTCCATCTCCAAACTGTTCCGCTGATCGCGCGGAACGGAGCGCCGGCCGCTTCCCTGCGGGCCGAACCAAGTTTTTGAATACGCAAAGCGGCGGGGGAGGAAACTTCCCCGCCCTTGTGCCTTGTTTTGTAAGGAGAATCCCCTATGCTGTTTGGTAACCGATCCTCTGCCGTGGACTGGCTGATCGTCGGTCTTGGAAATCCGGGCGCGAAATACGAGAACAGCCGCCACAATATGGGCTTTCTCACCGTGGAACTGCTGGCGGACAAAGCCGGCGTGAAACTGAACAAGGTGAAGTTCAAAGCGGCGTACAACATCCTGAACTTTGCCGGCTGCAAGTGCCTTGTGATGAAGCCCCAGACCTATATGAACCTCTCCGGCGAAGCGGTGCGGGAAGCGGCGCAGTTCTACAAGATCCCCGCCGACCGCGTGCTGGTGATCTACGACGACGTGTCCCTGCCCGTGGGCAAACTGCGGGTGCGGCCCACCGGCAGCGCCGGCGGCCACAACGGCATCAAGAACATCATCGCCCATCTGGGCACCCAGGAGTTCCCCCGCGTCAAGATCGGCGTGGGCGCGCCGGAGGGTGCGGATAAGGATATGGCGGACTTCGTGCTCTCCACCCCCTCTCAGGCAGACCGCAAACTGCTTCTGGAATCCTTTGAAAAGGCCATCGAGGCGGCGGAGTGCATCATCGAAAAAGGCTGCCAGGCGGCGATGAACCGCTTCAACTGAAAAAGGATCTGCTGCGGGGTGGGGAGTTTTCCCTGCCCCCTGCATACATATAAAAACGCGGGGCAGTGCGCCCGCGATTTCCAAATTTTTACAGAGAAAGGCGTTCTATGAAACAGTTCCTGCAAAAACTGCATAGCCTGCCGGAAGTAGCGGAACTGGTCCGCCGGGCAGAGGAAGGCGGCTGTCCTGCGGCGGTCTCCGGCCTGCAACCGGTGCAGCGCGCCTGTGTGGGCGCGGCGGTGGCGGAGGCTGCGGGGCGAAGCGCCGTGTTCATCTGCGGCGACGAGCGGGAAGCCCGGGCGCTGGCGGGAGATCTGGGGGTGCTGACCGGCGAGGCGCCGGTGCTGCTGCTCTCCCGGGAGTGGAAGTTCCGCCCCGGCGCGGTGGGCTCCCGGGACTGGGAGCGGAGCCGTCTGGCGGCTCTGTATGCCCTTGCACAGGGGACGGCGCGGACGGTGGTGGCCACCGCCGACGCCCTGATGGCCCGGACGCTGCCGCCGGAATTGCTGCGGTCGCTGTCCTTCACTCTGGCGGTGGGGCAGCAGACGGATTTGAAGCGCCTGACGGAAACGCTGCTCTCCGCCGGCTACACCCGCTGCGAGCAGGTGGAGGGCGTGGGACAGTTTGCCCTCCGCGGCGGCATTCTGGATGTGTTTTCCCCAATGATGGAGCAGCCGGTGCGCTGCGAATTTTTTGACGACGAGATCGACTCGATGGGCATCTTCGACCCGGCCACCCAGCGGCGGACGGCCAATGTGGACGCGGTCACGGTACTGCCGGCGGCAGAGGTGCTGCCCCGGTGCGCCGAGGGCGGGCTTGCCGGTCTTGGCGAAAGACTGCTGGCGCTGGCGGAACGGCTGGAACGCCGGCAAAAGACGGAAGCGGCGGCTGCCCGCCTGCGGGAGGACGGCGAGCGGCTGCGCAGCGGCGGGTCTGTGGACGGTATGGATCGCTATCTTGCCGCCGTGTATCCGGAGATCACCACGGGCGTGGATTACCTGCCGCCGGACGCGGTGGTGTTTTTGAGTGAGAGCGGCCGCGTGGATGAGCGGGTCAAGGCCACGGTGATCGCCCACAAGCAGGATACCGAAGTGCTGCTGGAAGGCGGCATTCTGGCAGGCGAGTATGCCCGTTTGCTCCTCTCGGCAGAGGAACTGTACGCCGCGTTGGAGGCGTTTCCCGTCATTATGGCGGACGCGCTGCCCACCTCCCGCCACCCGATGAAGCCCAGAGGGCTGCTGACCATCAACGCCAGGCAACTTTCTTCTTACGGCGGCAGTCTGGAAACGGCGGTCA
>SVKT01000065.1 GCA_015068335.1 Oscillospiraceae bacterium
GTGAGGACCAGGGCGGCAACGCCGACGATGACACCGGCTGCCAGCGGCAGACCATAGTCTTTCAACAAACGATTTCCTTTCATACACACGCTCCTGTCGATGTTTTTTTGAAAGAACAGCGGGTGGTAAAGAAAAAAGGCTTACAGAAAAAGTTCGTAAAATCCTGCGGTTTCAATGCCTGTGGCGGCGAGTTGTGCTTCCAGCGTGCCGCGGACTTCCGGCGGGGCCGACCAGGCGATGCCGCAGTCCGAAGTGATCTGCCGGGGGACGGAGATCAGCCGCCCTTCCAGACCGTGCTTTTTGCACAGGCGCTCAGTTGCCATAGCGCAGGCTGTGGTATGAAAGGCCACCACCAGGCGAAACTGCTTTTCCCGCATATTCCTGCTCCTTTTTGAACCGTTGTTCTTTTGAAAGTATAGCACATCGGGCGGAGGAAGTCGAGGGGGGATTTTTCAGCAGTTCCAGAATGATTAAAATGACAAAAACAGATTGACAAATTTGTGTATTTTGCTATGATGGAACGATCTTGACCATTCGTTGGGAATCCGCAATGAGGAGTGAATGTTATGCTGGTACTTGATCGGTTCAAGGAAGCCCGCAGTGTGCTGCGGGGTGTGATCGCAGGGACGGAGTTGGTGTACAGCCAGTACCTTTCGGACCGCTGCGGGAATCAGGTATATTTGAAGCCGGAGAATTTGCAGGTGACCGGTGCATATAAGATCCGCGGTGCCTACTTCAAAGCGTCCCGGCTCACACAGGAGGAGAAGGATCGCGGCCTTATCACCGCCTCCGCAGGCAACCACGCGCAGGGTGTTGCATATGCCGCAAAAGCGGCGGGGATCAAGGCCGCGGTGGTTATGCCTACCACGACGCCGTTGATGAAAGTCGACCGGACAAAGAAGTTCGGCGCAGAAGTCATTCTGCACGGCAGCGTTTTTGATGATGCGGCGGAATATGCCCAGCAGTTGGCACAGGAACGGGGAATGACGTATATCCCGCCCTTCAATGATCTGGACATTGCCTGCGGACAGGGGACCATTGCCTATGAGATTTTCCAGTCCCTGCCGGATGTGGATGTGATCCTGGTACCTATTGGCGGCGGCGGTCTTGCGGCGGGCGTCGCCACACTGGCCAAACTGCTCAATCCCAATGTGCGCGTCATCGGAGTAGAGCCCACTGGCGCGGCATCTATGAAAGCCTCTGTGGAGGCAGGCCACGTGGTTTCGCTGCCTGCTGCGGTAACGATCGCCGACGGTGTGGCGGTGCGTACACCGGGCGACAAGGTGTTTCCGTACATTCAGCAGAATGTGGATGAGATCCTGACCATTGAGGATGATGAACTGGTAGAGGCGTTTCTGGATATTATGGAAAACCACAAGATGATGGTGGAAAACGCTGGCCTTTTGACCGTTGCGGCGCTGAAACATCTGGACTGCCGCGACAAAAATGTGGTGTCTATCCTCTCCGGCGGCAATATGGACGTCATCACGATGGCAAGCCTTGTGCAGTATGGCCTCATTAACCGCGGCCGGGTGTTCACTTTTTCCGTTATGCTGCCCGACCGGCCCGGTGAACTGGTGCGGGTGGCCCAGATCGTGGCAGAGGAAAAGGGCAACATCATCAAGTTGGATCATAACCAGTTCGTCAGTATCAACCGCCAGAGCAAGGTGGAGTTGCAGGTGACGCTGGAGGCCTTTGGCCACGAGCATAAGGAAATGATTTTGGATGCACTGCGCTGTAATGGGTATGACGTGCAGTTGATCCAGTCCAAAAGTGTATATAACTGATGGCCGGAGGAGCATCTGCGTGTGCAGATGTTCCTCTGTTTTTTTGACGGAGAAAGGATAATTTTCGGTTGAAAATGGATGGCTGATTTGATATAGTATACTAGTTAAAATGTATCATTCTGCGCATTGGTGCGTGGGAAGAACTTACAGAGGTGGAATTGTGTACTTAAAAGCATTGGAGATTCAGGGTTTTAAATCCTTCCCCGAAAAGACCGTTCTGAACTTTGGCGAGGATATTACCGCCATCGTCGGCCCCAACGGGTCCGGCAAGTCCAATATTTCCGACGCCATCCGCTGGGTTATGGGCGAGCAGAGCGCCAAGGGCCTGCGCGGTGCCAAGATGGAAGACGTGATCTTCGGCGGTACGGAAAAGCGCAATCAAGTCCACTTTGCCCAGGTCACCCTGGTCATCGACAACACGGAGCATATCTTCCCCTCTATGGAGGAGAGTGAGGTTTCCGTCACCCGCCGCTATAACCGCAGCGGGGAGAGCGAATACTACATCAACCGCCAGAGCGTCCGTCTGCGTGACGTGACGGAACTGTTTATGGATACCGGTATGGGCCGCGAGGGTTACTCCATCATCGGCCAGGGCAAGATTGACGAGATCCTCTCCACCAAGAGCGGCGAGCGCCGCGAGATTTTTGAGGAGGCCGCCGGCATCTCCAAGCTCCGTCACCGCAAAGAGGAAGCCGAGCGGAAACTGGAACGCACCGAGGAAAATCTGGTGCGCATCAACGACAAGATCTCCGAACTGGAATTGCAGGTCGAGCCTCTGCGGAATCAGGCGGAAACCGCGAAGAAATTTCTGATCCTGCGTGACGAACTGCGTCTGCTGGAAATCTCCGTCTGGCTGGAAAATCTGGATAACCTGAAAACCAACGTCCGCAAACTGGAACTGGATTTTCACGCCGCCGAGGCCCAGCGTGACGAAGCCCGGGCGGCGCTGGACGCGCTGTACACCGAGGGCGAGCGATACGGCGAGCGGATGCGGGAGAAGGATATCGAAGCCGAGCAAATCCGCTCCCAGGTCGCCGAACTGGATGCCCGGACGGCGGAGCAGGAGTCTGCCATCGCCGTGCTGGAAACCGGCATTTCCCACAACCAGGAAAACATCGACCGCGCCGGCGCGGAACTTGCGGAAACGGACAGCCGCGCCGGCGGTCTGGAAGCCCAGGCCGCAGAGCAGGAGGCACAGATCGCAGGCATCGACAGCCGCCTTGCCGAACTGAATTGCGAACTGGAAGCCCTCCTGGCAGAGGCCCGTGCGGCAGCGGAGCAGGCCGGCGGCGCCCAGACCCAGGCGGAGAGCCTGCGGGCGCAGGAGGCCATCGCCGTGGCGGCGGCGGCAGACGCCAGAACCGCTGCGGCGTCCATCGCTGCGGAGAACGGACAGATCGAGGCGCGCAGGGAGGCCGTAAAGGCGGAGAAAGCCGCTGCCGAAGCGCAGTTGGAAACGTCCGAAAAGGAAGCCCGCCGCAATCGCCGCGCGCTGGAAGACGCGCAGGACGAGGCAACGGCCGTTGGCAATATCATTGCCGGTCACTCCCTGCGGATGGACGAGCGGCAGAAGAAGACCGCCGCCGCATCGGAGGAGCGCGTCCGTCTGACGATGGACGTGGGTGCGCTGGATAACCGGATCCGACTGCTCACCGATATGGAAAAGGAATACGAAGGGTTCAACAAGGCGGTCAAGATCGTGATGCAGGCAAAGGGAAGCCTGCGCGGCATCCACGGCCCTGTGGCAAACCTGATGAAAACGGATTCCAAGTATTCTCTCGCCATCGAGATCGCGCTGGGCGCCGGATTGCAGAACGTTGTCGTGGACAGGGAGGAGGACGCCAAGAGCGCCATCAACTTCCTGAAACAGCGGGACGGCGGCCGAGCCACCTTCCTGCCTCTTACTGCCATCCGCGGTGACGAACTGCGGCAGAATGGCGTGGAAAACGAGTTCGGATTCGTGGGCATTGCCTCCCGTCTGGTGAAGTTTGCCGGACAGTATCAGAACATTTTCGACTATCTGCTGGGCCGCACGGTCATCGTGGAGGATATGGACTGCGGCATTGCTATGGCCAGAAAGTACCAGAACGCCTTCCGCATCGTCACGCTGGACGGACAGGTCATCAACCGCGGCGGTTCTATGACCGGTGGTTCCGTCAACCGCAGTGCCGGCGTGCTGAGCCGCGCCGCGGAACTGGAAAAACTGAATGGCCGCGCCGCCGCTATGCACGAAAAACTGGAAGCCGCCAAAGCAGCGGAGGAGGCAGCGGCCCGCGAACTGGCTGCCGCCCGGTATGAACTGGAAACGGCTGAGAGCCAGCGCCGCACCGCCGAGGACGAGGTCCTGCGGCTGGAAGGCATTAAAAATCACTTTGACATTCTGCTGGCCGCCATTCGGGAGAATCTGGAAAATCTGGAAGGCGAACTGACCAGCCTCTCCGGCCGGTTGGAGGACAATGCCCTCCGTGCCGCCGACGCACGCAAGTGCATCGAGGAACAGGAGGCCGCCGCAGCCGATTTCCGCGCCAGAGCGGAAGCCGCCCTGTCCGGCCAGAGCGAACTGCTGGAAAAATCCGGCGTGCTGGCCGAGGAGATCACCACCAGAAAGACCGCCCTTGCCGCCTGCACGACAGAGCGGGAAGGCGCCGTCCGCCGCGCCGCAGATCTGCGGCAACTGGCTGCCGAACTGACCGGCGACCGGGCTCAGAAGGAGGAAGTCCTGGAAGGCTATCGCCGCAGCATCGAGGCTGCGGGCGCAGAGATCGCACAGCGCAGAGAGAGCCTTGCCGCCCTGGCGGTGCAGGCCCGGTCCTTCCGCGACCGCCTGACCGCCCTGAACGAGGAGAAGATCGCTCTGGAAGCCGAGCGCACCGCCAAGAACCGCGCCGGCCAGGAGATGAACGATACCCTGCTGAACCTGGAACGCGCCGTCAGCCGTCTGGAACAGAAGATGGTCACCTCCGCTATGGAGGAGAAGCAGATCCTGGACCGCCTGTGGGATCAGTATGCATTGAGTCACAGCGACGCCCAGATGCAGCGAATCGAACTGGAAAGCGTTCCCAAGGCCAGCCGCCGTATCGGCGAACTCAAACGCGACATCGCGGCGCTCGGCACCATCAATCTGGGCGCCATCGAGGAGTTTGACCGCGTGAACAGCCGCTACACCTACCTCTCTGAGCAGCGCAACGACGTGGAAAAGGCCAAGGAGGATCTGTCCGGTATCATCGAGGAGATCACCACGGAGATGACCCGGATCTTCGCCGAGCAGTTCAAACTGCTGAAAGAGAGTTTCCAGACCACTTTTGTGGAACTGTTCGGCGGCGGCGCCGCCACGCTGGAATTGGAGGATGAAAACAACATCCTGGACTGCGGCATCGAGATCAAGGCCCAGCCCCCCGGTAAGAGCCTGAAAACCATCTCGCTGCTCTCCGGCGGCGAGAAGGCCTTCGTAGCCATCGCGCTGTACTTTGCCATCCTGAAAGTTCATCCCACGCCTTTCTGCGTGATGGACGAGATCGAGGCTGCACTGGACGATGCCAACGTCACCCGTACCGCCCGCTATATGCGGACACTGGCGGGCAGAACGCAGTTCATCGTCATCACCCACCGCCGCGGCACGATGGAGGAGGCCGACGTTCTCTACGGCGTCACGATGCAGGAGCAGGGCGTTTCCAAGATCCTGACCATCAACCTCAACGATATGGCAAAGGAACTGAAAATCGATTAAGACGACTGCAAAATCATAAAAAGGACGAAGCATATGGGCTTTTTTGATAAACTGAAAAAAATAACCACCAACCTCTTTTCCGGCTTCACCGAGGCGGACGAGGCCTTCTTCGAGGAGTTGGAGGAGACCCTGATCCTGGCGGATCTGGGGATGGAAACGGCGCTGGATGCCGTGGAGAAACTGCGTACCCGCGTCCGCAAGGAGAAACTGCGGGATCAGGAGGCGGTCAAGGCCGCCCTCCGGGATATTCTCGTGGAGATGATCGAGGTGGGCGACACTGCGCTGGATACCTCCACCACGCCTTCTGTGGTGCTGTTCATCGGCGTGAACGGCGTGGGCAAGACCACCTCCATCGGCAAGATCGGCCACGCGATGAAGACCCAGGGCAAGCGGGTTTTGTTCTGCGCTGCCGATACCTTCCGCGCCGCAGCGGCGGATCAGTTGGAGATCTGGTCCCAGCGGGCGGGCTGTGAGATCGTTCGCCAGAAAGAGGGCGCCGATCCCGGCGCTGTGCTGTTCGACGCTTTGCAGGCCGCCAAGGCCCGTGGTGTGGATACTGTCCTTTGCGATACTGCCGGCCGCCTGCACAACAAGGCCAATCTGATGGCGGAACTGGCAAAACTCAGCAAGATCATCGACCGGGAGTGCCCCGGCTACGCCCGGGAGACCCTCCTGGTGCTGGACGCCACCACGGGTCAGAACGGCCTGATCCAGGCCCGCACCTTCAAGGAAACTGCCGGCCTCACCGGCATCGTGCTGACCAAACTGGACGGCACGGCCAAGGGCGGCATCGTGGTGGCCATTGCCCGGGAACTGGGCGTGCCCGTGAAGTTTGCCGGCGTGGGCGAGGGTATCGATGACCTGAAACCCTTTGACGCCAGAGCCTATGTGGAAGCCATCATTTAAGGTTCGTTTTAGGTATTTGCGTTATCTGTGAAAGGAGAAGCCTATGCTCACCGTGTTCAACCGGAAAGAACTGATGATCGTTTTTTCTGCACAGCGCCTGTATGCGGTGCAGGCGGCGCTGGATGCCGCCGGCATTCCCTATCACGCAAAACCGGCGACCCCGCTGGGACGGATCGGCGGACGGGGGAGAGGGAACGTCTTCCAGAATGCCGATGCTGCCCACGATTACAGGATCTATGTCCGAAAGGACGACTATGACCGCGCCGTGCAGGCGATCCAGAGCGCCTTATAAGGCGAATCGTAAGGAGAACAACTATGATGACCAGACAGGACGGACGGGCGTTCAACGAACTGCGCCCTATCAAGATCACCACAGACTTTGTGAAATTTGCGGAGGGCAGTTGCCTCATTCAGTGCGGCGACACGATGGTGCTGTGCTGCGCCAGCATTGAAAACCGCACGCCGCCCCACGTCCCCGAGGGAGAGGGCTGGGTCACCGCCGAATACTCGATGCTGCCCCGGGCCAACCGGGAGCGCAGCAAGCGGGACGTTTCCAAACTGAAACTTTCTCCCCGCAGCGCCGAGATCCAGCGCCTGATCGGCCGCTCTCTGCGTGCCGCCGTGGATATGAGCAAACTGGGCGAGCATACCATCACCGTGGACTGCGACGTGATCCAGGGCGACGGCGGCACCCGTACCGCCTCTGTGACCGGCGGCTTCATCGCGCTGGCGCTGGCCTGTCGCAAACTGGTGGAGGAGGGCTATCTTGCCGAGAGTCCCATCCGCCATTACGTCACCGGCATTTCCGCCGGTATCGTGGACGATGCGGCGCTGCTGGATCTGCAATACAGCGAGGACAGCCGCGCGCAGGTGGATCTGAACTGCATTATGAACGAAGCCGGCGAGATCATCGAATTGCAGGGCACCGGCGAGGGCCGTGCCTTTACCTTGGAGGAGCAGCAGGAACTGGTGCGCCTGTGCGCAAAGGGCAATCGGGAACTGCTGGCCATCCAGAAGGAAGTGCTGGGAGGGGCGTTCTGATGAAATTTGTCCTTGCCACCAACAACCCAAAGAAACTGACGGAGATGGCCGCCATTTTGAGCGGCCTGAATGTGGAAGTGGTCAGCCCGAAGGACCTGGGCATCCACATCGAGGTGGAGGAGACCGGCACCACCTTTGCCGAAAATGCGATGCTGAAAGCAAAAGCGATCTGCGAGGCGACAGGTCTGCCTGCCATTGCGGATGACTCCGGCCTCTGCGTGGATGCGCTCAACGGCGGTCCCGGTGTGTATTCCGCCCGATACGGCGGAGAGGGGCTGGACGATAAGGGCCGCTACTTGCTGCTGCTGAACAGTATGCGCGGCCAGACCACCCGCGCGGCCCACTTTGCCTGCGCCATCGCCTGCGTGTTTCCCGACGGAAAGACGCTGACCGCCCAGGGCCGCTGCGACGGTACCATCGCCTTCGCACCTATGGGCGAGGGCGGCTTCGGCTACGACCCCGTGTTTTTCCTGCCGGAGTACCGAAAGACCTTCGGTCAGTTGACGGCAGAGGAGAAGGAAGCCGTTTCCCACAGAGGACGCGCTCTGCGGGAGTTTGTGCAAAAACTGGAAACTTTTTTGAAACAGTAATCGTCTAATACGATATAACGACAACAGGAGAAGCATATGGAATTAACCAGCAAACAGAGAGCCCAACTCCGCGGCCTTGCCAACAGCATCGATACCATTTTGCAGGTAGGCAAGGACGGCATCGGCGAGAACCTCATCAAGCAGGCGGATGACGCCTTGGAGGCGCGCGAACTCATTAAGGGTCGGGTTTTGGACAATAATATCGAATATGATGCACGTCTGGCTGCGGAAGAACTGGCAAAGGCCACCCGCAGCGAGGTGGTGCAGGTCATCGGCACCAAGTTTGTGCTGTATCGCGAGACTCACTCCAAGCCGAAGGAAAAGCGCATTCAACTTGTCAAAAGTACGAAGAAACGCGGAAACTGACGGCAGGAGAAATCGAAGAAAACCGTGATTCCGAAAGAGGAAGTGCTTCAATGAGAATCGGCATTTACGGGGGGACATTCAATCCGCCGCATCTGGGACATATCACGGCGGCCAGAGCGGTGTTCGACCTGCTGAAACTGGATCGACTGTTTCTGATCCCGGCGGGTCTGCCGCCCCACAAAACGATGCCGCCCGGGTCGCCCACGGCGAACCAGCGGCTGGAAATGACCCGCCTGGCGGGAGAACAATTGGATATTGGCGATAAAGTGGAAGTACTTGACATAGAACTTCTCCGTAAGGGAAAAAGTTATACGTCCGATACGCTGGCTGCGTTGAAGGCGCAATTTCCCGAGGATGA
Source organism: Oscillospiraceae bacterium (assembly GCA_015068335.1). Classification (GTDB taxonomy): domain Bacteria; phylum Bacillota; class Clostridia; order Oscillospirales; family Oscillospiraceae; genus Oscillibacter. The sequence goes on from SVKT01000065.1 coordinate 8,776, forward strand.
GTTTTGGCTGCTGATGGGGACGGATATGTTCCTCACCCTGCAAGCTTGGCACGCACCGGAGGAGGTACTCCGCCTTGCCGGCATCGCGGCGTTCGGCCGCACCGAGGAGGATACGGAGGAACTGTTCGCCGTGCAGCGGGAATTCCTGAATCAGAAATATCCCGGCAGCCGCATCTTCACCCTGACC